>MEDL01000195.1 GCA_001724785.1 Acidovorax sp. SCN 68-22
AGTGGGTTGGTGATCAAGGTGGAAGCCACGGCGCCCATGTTCTCGCCGAAGGCGTCGAAGGCGCGCACCACGGCCAGCCAGGCCTGCTGATCGCCATCGGGGACGATGGCACCGCCGTTGCTGCCGTAAAAGGCAAGCGAGTTGACCACAGGGCCCAAGGCGCCGTGCTTGACCAGCAAAGGCAAAGCCGCGCGCAGGCCCGAGGCATCCTGCGCGGTCAGCCAGTAGGGGATGGATTGTGTTTCTGCCGCTACCAGGCCGATGTAGCCTGGGCTGGCGTAGATCAGCGTGCGCGGATCGCGGTAGACGAAGGACTCGATGGCGTCGTTGCCCGGGCCTTCGATCAGCTGGGTGTGAAGGGCGCTCATGGCAGGGTCGTGGCGAGCCACTGCTCGACGTTGAGCAGCGACCAGATCAGCAGGCGCCGATTCTGTCGTCCTTCGAGGTGCTCGTTCACGAGACTCGCCACCGTCTCGCGATCGAGCAGGTCGTACAGGCGGGAGTGCCCTCCCAGCAGCTTGCGGCGCACGAAGTCGATGCTTTCGCCTTTGAACCAGCTGGCATCGGGAGAAGAAAACCCCTGCTTCTCGGCTTGTGTGACGCTGGGGGGGATGTGGCGCGCCATCACGTCGCGCAGGATCTGCTTGCCGTCGCGGGTCTTCTCGAAGTACTTGACCGCCTTGCCGCCCGGCTCGTTCTCATTGATGCGCACCACCTCCGCCAGGTTGTTGAGCTTGAGGTTGACCGGGCATTGCATGGCGAAGTCGACCAGGTCGTTGTCCATGAAGGGCACGCGCGCCTCGAGCCCATGCGCCATGCTCAGCTTGTCTTCCACAACGAAAAGACCGTGCAGGAAGGTCTTGGCCTCGAAGTACAGCGAGTGGTTGATGTAGTCCTCGGGCCGGTCGAGTTCGTTGTCGTGTGTGAGGAAGACGTCGCGGAAGATGTCGCGCGTCCAGACGTGCTTCACGTCGCTCCAGATCGGCGCGAACACCTTGGAGAGGACCGTATTGGGAATGAGCCGGTGCCAGAACACGTAGTACTGGTCGATGTAGTGCTCGAAGTCCTGGTTGACCACCGCGCGGTAGTAGCGCCATGGATAGCCGCCGAAGAGCTCGTCGCCACCGCCACCAGACAGCACCACCTTCACGAATTTGCTGGCCAGTTGGGCGGCATAGAAGTTGGGGTAGCTCTGCCCCACGCGGGGCTCTTCCAGGTGCCAGGCCAGCCGTGGCAGGCACCGCTCCATGTCGCCAGCCTTGAGCACCATCTCGTAGTGCTCGGTCTTGAAGCGCGCCGACATGGCCTCGGCCTTGACGCGCTCGTCGAAGGCCAGCTCGATGCCCGAGGCCGAACTGAGGTCGAAGCCGCAGGTGAAGGTCTTGAGGTTGGCGAAGGACTGGGCGGCGACCGCGGTGATCGAGCCGCTGTCCATGCCGCCCGACAGGTAGGCGCCCAGTTCGACGTCGCTCACGAGCTGGCGGTTGACGGCCTGACGGAACAGGCGATCGAGTTCTTCCAGGTATTCCTCGCGCCGGCCCGGACGGTCGGGCTCGCGAAAGCGGTAGTCCCAGTAGCGCGTGCGCTCCAGCGACGCGTTCGGCTGGCGCAGGTCCAGCGTGGCATAGTGGCCCGCGGGCAGCAGCTGTACGTCCTGCAGCAGGGTGCGGTCGGTGAAGATGTTCTGGAAGGTCAGGTATTCCAGCAGCGCTGGCTTGTCCAGTTGGCGCTGGAAGGCGGGATGGGCCAGGATCGCCTTCTGCTCCGAGGCAAACAGCAGCCGTCCATTCTGCTGCGCCACATACAGCGGCTTGATGCCGTAGCGATCGCGCGCCAGCAGCAGCCGGCGTTCCTTGCGGTCCCACAGGGCGAGCGCGAACATGCCGTTGAGCCGGACCAGGCCCTCGGGCCCCCAATGGGCCAGGGCGTGCAGCAGTACCTCGGTGTCGGACTGCGAGCGAAACCAGTAGCCCGCCGCCTGAAGCTCGGCGCGCAGCTCGCGGAAGTTGTAGATCTCGCCGTTGTAGGTGATGACGTAGCGGTGGTCGGCGCTGATCATCGGCTGGTGCCCGCCGGGCGACAGGTCGATGATGGCCAGGCGCCGATGCCCGAAGCCTACCGGTCCTTCTATCCAATGGCCTTCACCATCAGGTCCGCGATGGGCAATGGCATCCGTCATCCGTTGCAGGATGACCGGAGACACCGCGTCACCGGAAAGTTCGATGAGACCCGCAATGCCACACATCAGGGATTCGAGCTCCGGACCTGGTCGATCACGTAAGCCTGCTCGGCTTCGCTCATGCCGTGGAACAGGGGCAAGGAGATGCTGCAGTCGTTGGCGGCCCAGGCCTGGGGAAAGTCCGCCGGCGAGAGCTGGTACTTCTCGCGGTAGAACTGCAGCATGTGCACCGCATGGGTGGCCGGGCGGGTGGAGATGCCCGCCTTGAGCAACCGGTCCATCCAGTCGTTGCGGCGTGCGTTGACCCGGGGGATGGACTCGCGCGTGACCGGCTCCGGCTGAAACAGGCAGGGGTAGCTTTGGTAGCCGTGCGTCATGTTCTGCACATGGGCCGGCGTGCGCAGCCAGGACAGGTCCGCAAAGGCCTCGTCGTAGACCCGCGCCAGCCGTTGGCGCTCGGCCACGATGGCCGCGGCGCGGTCCATCTGGGCCGAGCCAAGAGCGGCCTGGATATCGGTCATGCGCTGGTTGTAGCCGGCGTCCGGGTGATCGGCCAGCAGGTAGGGGCGTGGGCCCAGGTGGCGCTGCAGGTCGCTCATGGCCGCACCATGGTCGCGCAGACGGCGCAGTGTCACGGCCAGCTCGTCGTCGTCGGTGGTGACCATGCCGCCTTCACCGGTGGTGATGGCCTTGCGAGGGTGGAAGCTGAAGGCTGCGGCGTGGCCGAAAGTGCCGACGTGGCGCTCGCCGATGCGGCTGCCGAAGCCGCAGGCTGCGTCTTCCACCACCCACAGCTGGTGCGCGCGCGCCAGGCGGTTCACCCCGTCCATGTCGGCCGGCAGCCCGAACAGGTGCACTGGCAGGATGGCCCGGGTGCGTGGCGTGATCTTGGCCTCGAGGTCGGCCAGGTCCAGGTTGAAGGTCTCCAGGTCGATGTCGCAGAACACCACTTTGCCGCCCAGGTGCTCGACCACGTTGGCCGTGGCGATCCAGGTGAACGCCGGGACAATGGCCTCGTCACCCGGGCCGAAGCCCAGGGCCGCCAGCGCCAGGTGCAAGCCTGTGGTGCAGGAGGTCACGGCGATGGAGTGCTTGGCGCCAGTAAAGGCGCTCCATTTCTCCTCGAATTCCCGCACCTTGGGACCCTGCACGAGCCAGCCGCTGCGCAGCGGCCCGAGCACGCTCTGGATTTCTTCCTCGGTGAGTTGGGTGCGCGCGATGGGCACCTGCATGGCGGCGGTGGTGGTGTTCATGGGGTCCTCTTGTGGGTCAGGCGGGCAGTCCGACGGCGGCGCGCCGGGCGGCGACTTCTGCCTTGTGGGCGGCGCGCCATTCGATGAGTTTGCGCAGGCCTTCGCGCAGCTCGATGCGCGCAGTGAAGCCGATTTCGCGCGTGGCCTTCACGGGCGAGCCGATGCGGTTGCGCACCAGCGTGGCCTGACTGCGGGGCGCATAGCGGATGGGCTGCTTGCAGCCGGTGAGCTCGATCAGCATCTCGGCGAGCTCTTTGAGCGAGGTGCGCTGCCCCGTGCCAACGTTGTAGAAGCTGTCGACCGCCTCGGCCTTCATGGCGCAAAGGTTGGCCAGACCACAGTCCTCGACCGCCACGAAATCGAAGGCCTCGGAGCCGTCGCCCATGATGGTGGGGCTTTCGCCTTTGTCGATGGCGTCCAGCATCTTCATGATCACGGCGATGTAGGCGCCGTGGTAATCCTGGCGCGGACCATAGACGTTCATGTAGCGCAGGCCCACGAAGTTCAGGCCGTAGCGGTGGTGGAACGAGCGCATCATGGCCTCGCCCGCGATTTTGGTGGCGCCGTAGAAGTTCTGGTTGTTGAACGGATGGTCTTCGGTCATGGGCTCTTCGATGGCGTCGCCGTAGACCGATGCCGACGAGGACCACACCAGGCGCTTGATGCCCTTGGCCACGCAGGCTTCCATCACATTGAAGGTGCCGCGCACGTTCACGTCGAAGGCGGTGCGCGGGTACTCGTGGCACTGCAGCAGCCACAGCGCGGCCAAGTGGAACACGCCGTCGGCGCCGTCGAACGCCGACTGCAGGATGTCCGTTTGCATGATGTCGCCACCGGCCTCGTAGATGCGCACGCGCGGGTCCTTGAGTGCCTCTGCCAGGTTCTCGGCGCGACCACGCACGAAGTTGTCGTAGATCACGATTTCCTTGACGTCTTCGCGCAGTAGGTGGTCGACCGTGTGGGAGCCGATCAGGCCGGCACCGCCGACCACCACGAGTTTCTTGCCTTGGATGTCCATGATGGGTTTCTTGAAGTTCAGGGTTGGGTGGACGCGCAGGCGTCCTGAAGGGCTTCGATCACGCGGTCCTGCACGGCTTCGCTCAGATCGGCGGACATGGGCAGGCTCATGACGCGATCCGCCGCGAAGTCGCTGGCCGGTGTGGGGTGGGGCGGGCACAGGCCGGCATAGGCCGGCTGGCGGTTCAATGGCATCGGGTAGTGCACCGCCGTGGGCACGCCACGCTGTTCCAGTTCTTTTTGAAGCGCAGCGCGCTGCTCCACGAACACGGTGTACTGCGCCCAGACGCAGCTTCGGTCGGCGGGGCGGCCGAGCAGACCGATGGGCAGGCCGCTGGCGCGCAGCACCTGGCCCCAGCGCTCGCCAAGGGCGAGGCGCCGTTCGATCTCCCAGTCGAATCGCTCGAGCTTGGCCAGCACGATGGCGCACTGCAGCGTGTCCATGCGCCCGCCCACGCCGATGCGCGTGTGCACGTAGCGGCGCGATTGGCCGTGCACGCGGATCTCGCGCAGGGCCTGGGCCAGGCCGTCGTCGTTGGTGAAGATCGCCCCGCCATCACCGTAGCAGCCGAGGGGTTTGCTGGGGAAAAAACTGGTGCAGCCCAGAGTGGAGAGGTTGCCGCTGGGGCGGCCACGGTAGGTGGCGCCAAAGCTTTGCGCGGCGTCCTCGATCACGGCGATGTTGCCGTGGCGGGCCGCCACGGCGTTGATGGCGTCCATGTCCGCGGTCTGTCCATACAGGCTCACGGGCATGATGGCTTTGGTGCGGCTGGTGATGCGGGCCTCGATCTGGGTGGCGTCGAGGTTGCAGGTATCCGGCTCGATGTCCACGAACACGGGGGTGGCGCCCGCCAGGACGATCATCTCGGCCGTGGCGGCGAAGGTGAAAGGCGTGGTGATCACCTCGTCGCCGCGCCCGATGCCCAGGGCCATCAGGCCCATCAGCAAGGCCTCGGTGCCGCTGGAGACGGTGATGCAGTGCCGCGCGCCCGTGCGCTCGGCCAGTTTTTCCTCCAGCTCGCGAACCTCCGGCCCCATGATGTACTGGCCGTGTTCCAGCACGGCGTTGATGCGCGCCTGGATCTGCGGCTGCAGCGCGCGGTACTGGGTCTTGAGGTCAATGAAAGGAATGCTCATGGCGAGGGTTCCCGGCTGAGTTGCCGCCCGCTGAGGCGGTATTGCGTGCCCGTGTGCGGGCAGGTGTGGTGGCCGCTGCCCTGCAGGGGCAGCGGAATCGGTTCGCCGTGCTCGCTCATCCAGCCCACCTGGCGGGCCGGCACGCCTACCATGAGGGCGTAGGCGGGAACGTCGCGCGTGACGACCGCGCCCGCACCCACGAAGGCGAACTCGCCGATCGTGGTTCCGCACACCACGGTGCAGTTGGCGCCGAGCGTGGCGCCGCGGCGCACAAGGGTGGGGCGGTACTCGTGCTTGCGCTCGACCAGCGCGCGCGGGTTGTGCACATTGGTGAACACCATGCTGGGTCCGCAGAACACCCCTTCTTCCAGGGTGACGTTGTCGTACACGCTCACGTTGTTCTGGATCTTGCAGCGGTCGCCGATCTCGACCCGGTTGCCCACGAAGACGTTCTGGCCGAGCGAGACGCCGCGGCCGATGCGCGCGCCCGCGCACACGTGCACGAAGTGCCACACGCGCGAGCCGTCGCCGATCGTCGCGCCTTCGTCGACGACCGCGCTCGGGTGGACGCTCACGCCGTTCAAGCGGACCGCCCTTTCAGGAAGGGGTGGCCTTCACCGGCGCGCGCTGCCGTGGGGGGGCTGTTGCGGATGGTGTCCACCACTTCGATGCAGGGACGGGCGTCGGCCAGGCCGTAGCCCCGGCCCGCCAGCACCTCGCGGTAGCTGGTGGTGTGCAGGTCGGTGAAGCCCTCGGAAAACTCGAGCTGCTCACCGCTGATGTCGATGTTGCGGAAGGTGGTCTTCTTGCCTTTCACCTCGGCCGGGAGGTCATCGGCGTCGATGGACAGGAACCAGCGCACCCGAGCGCGCTCGTACTCCAGGTAGCCCGCGGCCTTGGCCTCGGCGTTGAGATGCACCTCGTTGCGCAGCGCAGGACCGAAGACGAACTGCAGCATGTCGTAGAAATGCACACCAATGTTGGTGGCCACGCCGAAGGACTTGCGCGGGTCGCCTTTCCAACTTTCCATGTACCACTTGCCGCGCGAGGTGATGTAGGTCAGCTCGACGTCGAACTTGTTGTCGCGGGGCGCAGCCGCCACTTTTTCGCGCAGCTTCAGGATGGCGTCGTGGTGGCGCAACTGCAGGATGTTGTAGACACGACGGCCGGTCTCGCGCTCAACCTCGGCCAGCTCGTCGATCAGGGCCGGCGTCGGCACCAGGGGCTTCTCGCAGATCACGTCACAACCCAGCCGCAGTCCAGCCGCGATGTGGGCGTGGTGCAGGTGATTGGGCGAACAGACGCTCACATAGTGCAGGGCGGTGGCCGGGTCGCGCCGCAGGCGGTAGGCGTGCTCCAGGAAGCGCTCGAAGTCGGTGAAGAACTCGCTCTGGGGCGAAATGCTGTCGATGATGCCGACCGAATCGTTGATGTCGTACGCGACAGACAGGCGGTGACCAAGGTCCTTGATGGCGCGCATGTGCCGCGGGGCGATGTAGCCGGCGGCACCGATGAGGGCAAAGTTTTTCATGGAGTGGGGGCTGTGGTTGGCGCGGGGCTCACAGTCGGAAGACACTGAAGCCGGCTCGCGCCGCTTCGTGCCGGTCGTACAGACTCTTGAGGTCGCCCAGCACGGGCTGCGCGTCCGGGCGACACAGGTGGGCCAGCTGCGTCGGGGTCATCTCACGGAACTCGCGATGACCCACGGCCACGATAAGGCTGTCCACGGGTTCCTGCGCCCGCAGTTCGCCGAGCTCGATACCGTACTCGTCGCGCACCTCCCGCGCGTCGGCCCACGGGTCGGTGACGACCACCTTGACGTTCCAGCCCTGCAGTTCGCGCACCAGGTCGGCGACCTTGCTATTGCGGATGTCGGGACAGTTTTCCTTGAAAGTGATACCCATCACGCCCACGGTGCTGCGCGGCACGTCGATGCCGTTGCGCAGCATGCGCTTGATGACGTTGCGCGCGGCGTAGCGCGCCATGTTGTCGTTGATGCGACGCCCGGCCAGGATGACCTGCGGGTTGTAGCCCACCTCTTCGGCCTTGTGCGTCAGGTAGTAGGGATCGACACCGATGCAGTGGCCGCCGACCATGCCCGGTCGAAAAGGCAGGAAGTTCCACTTGCTGCCGGCAGCCTCGAGCACCTCCAGCGTGTCGATGCCCAAGCGCTCGAAGATGACGGAGAGTTCGTTGACCAGGGCGATGTTGAGGTCGCGCTGGGTGTTCTCAATTACCTTGGCCGCCTCGGCAACCTTGAGGCTGGTGGCGGGGAAGGTGCCGGCCGTGATGATGGAGCGGTAGAGCGCATCGACCGCGGCGGCGGCGGCAGGCGTGGAGCCGCTGGTGATCTTGCGGATCCTGGTCAAGGTGTTGACCTTGTCGCCCGGGTTGATGCGCTCCGGGCTGTAGCCGCAAAAGAAATCCTGGTTGAAGCGCAGGCCCGACAGGCGTTCGAGCACGGGCACGCAGACCTCTTCGGTGCAACCCGGGTAGACCGTGGATTCGTAGATGACCAGGGCACCAGGCCGCAAGGCCTTGCCCACGGTTTCGCTGGCCTTGATCAGCGGCGTCATGTCGGGACGGTTGGCTTTGTCCACCGGCGTGGGCACGGTGACGATGAACACGCCGGCCTGTTCCAGTTCCGCAGGGTCACAGCTGTAGCGCAGCTGGTGGGCGTCGCGCAGCTGTTCCTCGCTGCACTCGCGTGTGTGGTCGCGACCGGCTCGCAACTCGGCGACGCGGTGCTCGTTGATGTCGAAGCCGAGCACCGGACGCGAGCGACCAAATTCCACCGCGAGGGGCAGGCCGACGTATCCCAGTCCGATGACGGCGATGAGCTTGTTGTCCAGATTCATGCTGATGGGGCGAGAGGGTGTTCTGCCTGATCCAGGCCGGGGGCTGCGGCGTCCTTGGCCGACAGGATCGGCGGGCCATCCAGTGGCCACGCGATGCCGAGGGTCGGGTCATTCCAACGGATGCTGCGCTCCGCCTCGGGTGTGTAGTAGTCGCTGGTCTTGTAGAGGAAGTCCGCGCTCTCGCTGGTCACGAGAAAGCCGTGCGCGAGTCCCGGGGGGATCCACAGCTGCCGGTGATTGTCCTCGCTGAGCTCGAGTCCCACCCACTGACCATAGGTCGGTGATTCCAGCCGGGTATCCACCGCCACATCGAACACGCTGCCGCGCACCACGCGCACCAGCTTGCCTTGCGCATGCGGGGCCACCTGGTAGTGCAGGCCGCGCAGCACGCCCTGGGCCGAGCGCGAATGGTTGTCCTGAACGAAGCGCACGTCCAGGCCCGTGGCCTCGTTGAAGGCCTCCTGGTTGAAGCTCTCCAGAAAGAAGCCGCGCGAATCGCCGAACACCCGGGGCTCCAGAATGAGCACGCCGGGGATGGCGGTGGGGGTGACCTTGAGCGAGGCGCTCATGCCGGCGAACCTCCGTACACGCGATCCTCCAGCAACCGCATCAGGTACTGCCCATAGCCGTTCTTGCTCAAAGGCTCCGCCAGCCGCCGCAGCTGCGCCGCATCGATCCACCCGTGGCGCCAGGCGATTTCTTCCGGGCAGGCGATCTTCAAGCCCTGACGGTGCTCCAGCGTGGCGATGAACTGCCCCGCGTCGAGCAGGCTGTCGTGAGTGCCGGTGTCCAGCCAGGCGTAGCCGCGCTGCAGGATGCGCACGTTGAGTTGGCCGCGCTCCAGGTAGGCCTGGTTCACGGCGGTGATTTCCAGCTCGCCGCGCGCGCTGGGCTTCACCGAGCGTGCGATGTCGACCACCTGGGCGTCGTAGAAGTACAGCCCGGTGACGGCATAGCTGCTCTTGGGTTTGGCGGGCTTTTCTTCGATGCTCAGGGCCTTGCCCTGTTCGTCGAAGGCCACCACCCCGTAGCGCTCGGGGTCGGTCACGTGGTACGCGAACACGGTGGCGCCGCTGGCCTGGGCGTCCGCGCCGCGCAGCAGGTTCGCCAGGTCGTGTCCGTAGTAGATGTTGTCGCCCAGCACCAGCGCGCTCGGGCCATCGCCCACGAAGTCGGCGCCGATGATGAAGGCCTGGGCCAGGCCGTCGGGGCTGGGTTGCACCGCGTACTGCAGGCTCATGCCCCAGGCGCTGCCGTCGCCCAGCAGCTGCTGGAAGCGCGGCGTGTCCTGCGGCGTGCTGATGATCAGCACCTCGCGAATGCCGGCCAGCATGAGCGTGCTCAGCGGGTAATAGACCATGGGCTTGTCGTACACCGGCAGCAGTTGCTTGCTGATGGCCAACGTGGCCGGGTGCAGGCGGGTGCCCGAGCCGCCGGCGAGGATGATGCCCTTGCGTCGCGTGTGGTTCATGCCGTCCCCAGGTGCTCCACGAGCATACGCCGCACGCCCGCCTCCCAGGCGGGCAGGCTCAGCCCGAAGGCCTCGCGCAGGCGGCGCGTGTCCAGGCGCGAGTTGAGCGGGCGTCGGGCGGGCGTCGGGTAGTCGGCGGTGGCGATGGCCTCGATGTCGCGGACCTTCCACGGCAGCTCGGGCCGCAGCGCACGGCCTTGTTCGATGGCGTAGCGCGCCAGCCCGTGCCAGCTCGTCTCGCCGGCCGCGGCCACGTGGTAGGTGCCCGCCAGGGTAGGCTTCGCGAGCAGCGAGCGCAGGGCGTGCGCGCTCACGTCGGCCAGCAGTTCGGCGCCGGTGGGCGCGCCCACCTGGTCGGCCACCACGCGCAGTTGCTCGCGCTCCTGCGCGAGCCGCAGCATGGTGCGCGGGAAGTTGGCGCCGCGCGCCGCGTAGACCCAGCTGGTGCGCAGGATCAGGTGGCGCGCGCCGCTCGCGCGCACGGCTTCTTCGCCCGCGAGCTTGGTGCGGCCATAGACGCTCAGCGGCGCGGTGGCGGCGCCCTCGTCGCGCGGCGCATCGCCGCTGCCGTCGAAAACGTAGTCGGTGGAGTAGTGCAGCAGCCAGGCGCCGCGCGCGGCGGCGGCGCGCGCCAGGGCGGCGGGCG
>MEDL01000196.1 GCA_001724785.1 Acidovorax sp. SCN 68-22
GGCTCGGGAAACAGCTCGGCCGTGCACCCGGCCGCGCCCGATGGCAACGGCACACCCCGCGCGGCGGGCTGCGCGAGCGGCAGTTCGTCGTCGGCCGGTTGCGTGCGCTGGGTGGGCAGCAGGGGCAGGTCCGCACCCGCCGCCGGCAGGCCGCGCACCAGTTGCGAAAAGCTGGCGATGCCCCATTGCCGATCGAACTGCGCCGCGTAGCCGGGGCTGGGCAGCAGGGGGCCGGCCTCGCCACGGGCGGCGAACGGCGTGCGCACCGGGGCGTCCTCTGCCAGCGCTTCCAGGCGGATGCCGGGCTGGCCGGCTGCCAAGTCCTGCAGCGCGGCGAGCCATTCTTCGGGCCGGCGCGGCCGGCTGCCGGCCAGCAGGCTGCCGGCGGCGCTGCGGTGGGTGTTGGCCGTGCCAGACTTGCCTTCGGCGATGGCACCAAAGCCCAGCCACAGGGCGTGGCGCGCGCGCGTGAGGGCGACATAGAACAAGCGCAGGTCTTCGCGCAGGCGCTCGCGCTCCGCCTGTTCCCAGTGTCGGCTTTCGGGCGCAAGGTGGACGGCGCGCTCCCCGGTTGCGTCCGACAGCGCCAGCACGGGGTTGCGCTGCTGGCGCCGGGTGGGCCGCACCGCGCAGGCAAAGGGCAGGCAGACGACGGGGTACTCCAGGCCCTTGCTCTTGTGGATGGTGACGATCTGCAGCAGATCGGCGTCGCTCTCCAGGCGCACGACCTGCTCTTCCGTGCCGCCGTCCTGGCGCAGCCGGTCGGCCAGCCAGCGCAGCAGCGCCTGCTCACCCACCAGCGTGCTGCTGGCGGTCTGCAGCAGCTCGGCCAGGTGGAGGAAGTTCGTCAGGCGCCGCTCGCCGCCCGCCTCGCGCAGCCAGCGCGCCGGCAGGCCCAGTTCGTGCAGGGTCTGGCGCAGCATGGGCAGCACGCCCTGGGCGCGCCACAGCGCGTGCAGCGCCTGCAGTTGCGCGCTGCGCGCCTCGAGCGCGGCGTCGTCGTGCGCCAGGCGTTCGAGCTCGGCCAGTGGCAGGTCGAGCGTGGCCGTGGCGAACGCCGCGCGCAGGCGGCGCGCATTGCGCGGCTCGGCCACGGCCTGGAGCCACCAGAAGAGGTCGCGCGCCTCGGGCCGGCGGAAGACCGAATCCCGGTCCGACAGGTAGACCGATGCCAACCCCCGCTGGCGCAGCGCGCGCTGCATGGCCTGCGCTTCGGTGTGGCTGCGCACCAGCACGGCGATGTCCGCCGGGCGCAGGCGCTGCAGCGGCGCGCCCGCGCGCGCGAACCCGGCCGCGGGGTCGTTCAGCCAGGCGACGATCTGCTCGGCGCAATGCGCCGCCAGGCGCGCGCGCTGCAGTGGCGCACCGGCCGGCTGCAGGGCATGCGCGAGCGTCATGGGGGCGAGTTCGCCGTCCTGCGTCACCAGGCGTTCGGGGCGGCCCTGCGCGGCGACCGGGACGAAGGGCAGCGGGTCGGCCTCGGGCACGGCGCCGTCGTCCGGCAGTGCCCGAAAGCCGAACGCGCCGGCACCCGGGCGTGCCTCGGCCCGCGCGAACCAGTGGTTGACCACTTCCACCAGCGCCTGCGTGGAGCGGTGGTTGGTGCCCAGCATGGCGTGCCGGCCGCGCGTGGCGCGCCGCGCGGCCAGGTAGCAATAGATGTCGGCACCGCGAAACGCGTAGATTGCCTGCTTGGGGTCGCCGATGAGCAGCAGCGCGCTCGCCGGGTCGTCGGCCTCGGGCCGGTACAGGCGCTCGAAGATGCGGTACTGCAACGGCGACGTATCCTGGAACTCATCGATCAATGCCACCGGATGCTGGGCCAGGATGCGCGCGCGCAGCGCCGCCCCGCGCGGCCCGGCGAGTGCGCGGTCGAGCCGCAGCAGCATGTCGTGGAAGCCGAAGCTGCCGGCTTGCCGCTTGAGCTCGGCCAGGCGCGCGGTGGTGCGAGCCTGGGCATGGGCGCGCAGCGCGGTCGCCGGGGTGGGCAGCGCCTGTTGCGCCGCCAGCAGCGCGCCGATGGCGGCAAAGCCCGGCGGCACCGTGCAGGGCGGCGCGCCGGGCTGGCGCAGCGCCTGCAGGCCGTCGGGGCACAGGCGCTCGGTCGCGGTGTCGGTGAGCACCAGCGGCTCGGCGCCGTCGGCACCGGCCCAGGCGGCGATCTGGCGCAGCCATTTGGGCGCCGTGCGCAGCTTGGGCACATCCCATTCGGCCTTGCGCGCCGCGATCTCTTCGTCCACCCAGGCGGCCAGCGCTTCGGCGCGCTCGGCCCAGCCGGCCTTGAGGCCAGCCAGTGCCTGCGCAAAGCGCGCGTCGGCCTCGTCCAGGCAGTCGGCGATGCCGCCGGCCCCGGCGCCATCCGCCGGCTCCAGGCGTTCCAGCGCACGCAGGTCCTCGGTCAGGGCCGCGACGTCGGGCCAGACGGCCAGCACGCGCTCCAGCAATTCGGGCGCAAGCGGGTACACCTGCTGGCGCCAGTAGTCGCGCGCCGCCTGGCCGCGCAGCGTGTCTTCGTCGGCGTCGAGCGCCTCGTCGAACAGCGAGCCGCTGTCGAACGCGTGCTCGCGCAGCATGCGCTGGCACCAGGCGTCGATGGTCTGGACGGCGGCATCGTCCATGGCTTCGGCGGCGCTGGCCAGGCGCCAGGCGGCCTGCTCGCGCGCCGGGCCGGGCGCGTAGGCGCCGCAGAGCGCGGCCAGGTAGGTGTCGTCCGGCCGGGGCGCGGCCTCGCCGCGCAGCACGCGCGCCGCCTCGGCCAGGCGCGCGCGGATGCGGTCGGTGAGTTCGCGCGTGGCGGCGCGGGTGAAGGTCATCACCAGGATGTCGGGCGGCGCCAGGGGCCGCCCAAAACCGGCTTCGCCGCCGTGGCCGAGCACCAGGCGCAGGTACAGCGCGGCGATGGTCCAGGTCTTGCCGGTGCCGGCGCTGGCCTCGATGAGCCGGCTGCCGCGCAGGGGCAGTTGCAGCGGGTCGAGCCGTGCGGCGCCCGCGGTGGCGGGGGCGCTCATGGCGGCGCTCCGGTGGTGCCGGCGGCGTAGGGCGTGATCTGGAGCGCGTTAGCGACCCAGTCGGCGAGCGGGGCGTGCACCTGCCGCGCCAGGGTTTCCAGGAGGCCGTCGGCGCTGAGCGCTTCGAAATCGGGGTAGAAGCGCTGCCACGCGGGGTCTTCCACCTCGCCGCGCGTGCCTTGCGAGGGCCCGGCGCCCTCGTAGGCGAGCTGCGCCGCGCCCTCCCGCGCCTGGGCCAGCGCCGTCTTGAGCGGCAGCGGCAGCGGCGCGGCGGCCAGCGCCTGCGTGCGCCACAGGGCGAGCAGCTGCCCCAGGGCCTGCCGCGCCGGCGCCCCCTCCATGGGCGCCCAGCGCAGCAGCGCGTCGCCGGCCACCAGCACGCCATGCACCGGCGTGCCGCTGGCGGCCGCGGCGAGCGCGCGCAGCCACGCGGGCAACAGCTTTTCCGGCCGGGCCTGGGGCTGGGTCTTCGTCCCCTTGCCGAGGACGCGCGAGGCCGTGCGCGTCAGCAGGGCCAGTTCGCCGTCGGCCGAGCGCCGCAGGGGCTCGAGCCAGTCGTGCAACACCACAGTAGCTGGATTTTTTAGGTCAAATTGGCCTCCAGCGCTTATCCCATGAGCGTCAGTAGCTATCAATTCATTGGCGTCATCCAGCATCCAGGCGAGGCGCAGGCGCGGCGCAGGCGCGCCCCAGTACGCGCATTCCTGCCGCCAGGCCAGCGCCATGGGCAGCCACTCGCCGTACAGGGCATGCTCGGCGCGCGCGCCCAACCCCGCCATGGGCAGGCGGCCGGCGCGCCGCAAGGCGGCCAGGGCCTCGGCCAGCTGGTCCTCCAGCGCGGCAGGATCGCCCTGCGCGGCGCGCGCGTCGAGCCCGTCCAGCACGGCTTCGGCCATCTGGTGCTTCTCCAGGCCCGCGACGCCGAAGCTCTCGTCGTCCGGAACCGCGTCTTCCAGCGGCTCGAACACCACCGCCAGGCGCTCGCGCAGAAACTCCCGCGCCGGGTGGCGCAGGAAACCGCCGAGCCGATCCAGGGTCAGGCTGCGCGGCGCGGCGCCCTCTGCGGCGGGCACCGCTTCCTGCGCCCCGGCCGCCGGGACGGGGGTTTCGTGCACGGCGCGCCATTCGCGCGCATAGGTGAACCAGCGCTGGTCGCCCGCTTGCACGGCGCCGGTGAAATACCGGCGGCTGAAGGCTTGCAGCGGGTGTTCGGTGGTGCGCGCGTCCAGCGCCTCCTGGCCCCATCCGGCCGCCAGGTAGTCGCGCAACTGCGACACCAGCACCGAAGGCGGTTGGACGCTGTTGTCGCGCACGCTGCGGCCCGTCCAGCTCACCAGGAGGACGCGGCGCGCCGAGAGCAGCGCTTCGAGCATCAGCTGGCGGTCATCGCCCTGGCGCGAGCGATCGCCCGGCCGGGCCATGCCGGGCAGCGCCATCAGGTCGAAATCGCTGCGCGGGCTGCGGCGCGGGTAGTCGCCGTCGTTCATGCCGAGCAGGCAGACCACTTCGAAGGGGATCGCGCGCAGCGGCAGCAGCGTGCAGAAGGTGACGCCGCCGGCCCGAAAGCGCTGCGCCAGCTGCGGTTCGTCGAGCGCCTGCAGCCACGCGGCGCGGGCGATTTCCAGCGGCACGGGCTGCGCGAACGCGGCCGCTTCGCAGGACGTGAGCCATTGGTCGAGCGCGGCGTCGAGCGCTTCGAGCGCCTTGCGGTCGGCATCGTCCACCGGGCGGGCGAAGTCGGCCATGAGGGTGCGCAGGCGCTCGGCCCAGACCGCTGGCTCGGCGGGCGCGGACGCCTCGCCGAACCAGTGCTGCAGGCGCGCCACCAAGGCCGCCAGCGCGCCGGCGAGTTCGGCCGCGAGCCCGCCGACCTCGTCCCAGGCCTCGATGCCATCGAAGCTCCCCGCGCCCGCTGCGTATCCGAGCAGCATGCGTTCCAGCCCCCACAGGGCGGTGTTCTGTGCCCCGCAGGCCCCGAGGCCCAGGCCGGCGCGCTGCTCCGCATCCAGCCCCCAGCGGATGCCCGCACCCGCCATCCACCCGGTGAGCTGTGCCACTTCGTCCTCGCCCAGGCCGAAACGCGCCGCGACGGCCGGCACGCCCAGCAGGTCGCGCAGCTCGCTCCACGCGATGCGCTGCCCCGGCGCGCGCAGCAGCCAGTCGACGGCGCCCACCAGGGGGTGGCTGGCACCGGCGCTCAGGTCCGCAATGCCCCAGGGGATGTAGCGCGCATCGCCGCTGGGCACCTGGCCGAACACGGCGCGCACGGCGGGGGCGAACAGGGCGATGTCGGGCACCATGACGACGATGTCGCGCGGTGCCAGCGGCGCACCGCCCGGCGGGTGCGCCAGCAGGTCGAGCAACTGGTCGTGCAGCACCTCGACCTCGCGCAGGGCGCTGTGCGCGCTGTGAAAGACGATCGAACGATCGGTGGGCTCCAGCGCGCGGCGCGGGTGTTCGGCCAGCGGCACCAGGTCGCGGATGCGGCGCTGCACCTGCGCCAGCAGCGGCGTGTGCGCGCCCTCTTCGGCGGTGTCGAAGAAGTCCACCCGGGGCAGGGCCAGGCGCTCCTGCGCGGTGGCTGTTTCGTCAAATGCATCGAGCTGGCGCACGAAGTCGCGCCCCTGGCGCCCCCACGCGGCCAGCAGCGGGTGGGCGTGCGCGTGCAGGCTCTCGATCGGCAGGCGTGCCAGGTCGGTGCCGCCGCGCAGCGGGTGGCGGCACCGCCCGGCGACCAGCAGTTCGCGCCCGTCGATGGCATCGGCCCAGTGGTAGCGGCAGGGGTTGGGCACGGCCAGCAGCACCTGGGCGTGGCGCGCCACTGCGCTGACCCATTCCAGCAGCGGCAGCGGCATGTGCGTCATGCCGAAAAGCACCACCCGGCGCGGCAGCGCCGCCGCGGGCGACTGGCTGCCGCGCAGCGCGGCCAGGGCGCGCTCATGGATGTGCGGGCGGATGGCGTCCCGCGCCGGGGCGTCCAGCCGGGCCAGCACCGCGCGCCACAGCCGGGCCTGCCAGCGCTGGTCGGACGGCAGGTCGACAGCGGCTCCCGAGGCGCTGCGCACCTGCTCGCGTCCCTCTGCCCATTCGGCCAGCCAGTCGCCCCGGTACACCTGGTACTGGTCGAACAGGTCGGCCAGGCGCTCGGCCAGTTGCCACGCACGGTCGGGTTCGCCGCCTTGCAGGAAGCCGGCCACTGGTTCGTAGCCGGGTTCGCTGCGGAGCTCCGGCAGCAATTCGAGCAGACGCCAGACCAGCGCCGACTTGTCCACCGCCGAACGCGGCGGGACCTGATCCGCTCCCAGAACCTGGCGGTAGCTGCGCCACAGGTAGCGCGCCGGCAGCTCGACCTGGACCGCCGCACAGGCACCAACGCGCTCTGCCAGGGCCATCTTGAACCACTCCGCCACGCCGTTGCTTTGCACCAGCACGGTTTCGGGCTCCAGCGGTCCCAGCGGGCGGCGCGCCATGAAGTCCACCACCGCGTCGGCGAGCCATTCGGTTCGGTTGCCGTGCAGGGCCACCAGGCCGGGGGACAAAGGGGCGTCGGGCATACAGCGCCCATTCTGGCCGATCGCAGGCGCCGCTCTCGGCACGGGCAAGGAGCGCGCTGGCAAAGCAGCCGTGAGCCGCCTCAATCGCGCGGCTCGGCGGCACGCGGCAGGTGCCAGCCGAAACGCAAGGACAGGTAGCGCAGCGCGATGCAGGTGGCCAGGGCGACCCAGGTTCTGGCGCTGGACATCCAGCCAAATTGCGCACCCCCCACCTCAATGGCGGCGCCCACCAGCGCGGCAAGGGCATAGATCTCACGCTCGAGGATGACCGGCACCCGGTTGAGCAGGATGTCGCGGATCATGCCGCCGCCGACCGCCGTCACCAGGCCCAGCAGCACCGCCACCTCGGCGTTGTGGTCATACAGTAGGGCTTTCTGCGCGCCGGTGACGGCGAAGAGCCCCAGCCCTACGGTGTCGAACAGGATCACCGGATGTGCAAGCCGCACCACCCAGGCGCCGGCGCCCATGGTCATCAGGGCCGCTCCCAAGGCGACCGCAAGATAGCGCCAGTCGGCAAGCCCGGCGGGTGGAACGGCGCCAATGCACAAATCCCGCAGCACGCCGCCACCGCACGCGACGGCAAAGGCGATGACGATGACACCGAACCAGTCGAGGCCCCGGTCCCGTGCGGCCACGGCTCCGCTGATGGCGAAAGCGAACGTGCCGGCCAGATCGAGGAAGCTGAACAGGGTGCGGTCGTTCAGGCCCGCCAGGGCCAGTTCATGGACGCTCATGGGTGTCGGTTTCAAAATGCTCGCCGAGCTGCCGAGCATAGCCACCATCGGCGACCGGAAACAGTGCGCCTTCCAGCAGGCTGCAGACAAAGAGCGCCGTCCGACGCCAGAAAACGAAAACGCCCACTAAGAAGTGGGCGTTCAATCTGCGAAAGACCGCAGAATATTTGGTTGCGCGAGAAGGATTTGAACCTCCGACCTTTGGGTTATGAGGCGGCAAACCATGCGTGTTGGTCGTCTGGTTTCAATCGGGTCCCCACGTCGTCTACCCTCTGTACAAGCCCCCAAGCCGTGTGACATACAACACGTCTTAGATCACTTGAGCATCAGTCCTTGTCACAGCGCCGTCACGATCGGATCTGATCAACAGCCTTCTCTGCGACCTTTGGGCAACAGTCGCCGGATATATTTTGATCCGACGCGTGTGCACGTAGCAGCGTCAATTCCTGAATGCACCTGCCGCAGCAGAGGCGTGCTGCGCAACTCGTTCGTCCTACCTGACCCACGCGGAAACAGGAGCCGATTGATGTGCACAGCAAACGCGCCACGTTCGCAGGTAGGCCTGCGGCAGGCCCGTTTCCCCTCAAGCTTCGGAACCGTAAATGCGAATAAAGCGCTCGAAATCTGCATAGCCCGTTAACGCCAGACACACCGCGGGATTTCCCGTTGAAAGACGTGGAGCGCATTGTGGAAGGTTGCTGCTGCGTGTCTTCCCGGGCGCGTATCGCACCACTTTCCATTCACTGGGAAGCTTGCCCTCCCATACGCCCGGTTCCGCAAAGACGGTGATTTGCGTCTTGAGCGGCTTGATCGCCAGTTGACGGCCATCGGGGTGAATCGCCCCGGGTTTTGAGGAGGCTCAACACTCTGAGAGGATTGAGCCATGAAGAAGTCGAACAAGTTCTCGCCCGAGGTCCGTGAGCGCGCAGTGAGGATGGTGCAGGAGCAGCGCGGGGAGTACCCGTCGCTTTGGGCCGCCATTGAATCCATCGCCCCCAAGATTGGCTGTGTACCCCAGACCCTGAACGAATGGGTCAAACGTGCCGAAGTGGATGCAGGCACGCGAGAAGGTGTCACAACGGCCGACGCACAAAGAGTCAAGGAACTGGAGCGCGAGGTCAAAGAGCTGCGCCGGGCCAACGAGATACTGAAGCTGGCCAGCGCGTTTTTCGCCCAGGCGGAGCTCGACCGCCGACTGAATCGCCCCGGATTCCCTAGACACTTTTGAGCCGTTGGGAATGTCGCTGCTCGAACTCTACCGGTGATAGTCCTGCCGCCGACGAGTGATGGCGCTGTGAGTTGTAGAACATTTCGATGTAGTTGAAGACGTCCGCTCGCGCATCGCTGCGGGTCGTATAGATGCGGCGGCGGATGCGCTCGCGCTTGA
>MEDL01000197.1 GCA_001724785.1 Acidovorax sp. SCN 68-22
CGAGCAGGTGCCGGTGATCGGCGGCAAGGAAATGCCCTTCACCTACGGCGAGCTGCAGGCCGAGATGGAAATGATCAACCGCGCCTACATCGACGTGATGACCACGGGCGACGCCAAGGGCCGCGTGTTCACCTTCCCCATTCCCACATACAACATCACGCCCGACTTCCCGTGGGAGAGCGAGAACGCCGCCGCGCTGTTCGACATGACGGCCAAGTACGGCCTGCCGTACTTCCAGAACTTCATCAACTCGGACATGAAGCCGAACCACGTGCGCTCAATGTGCTGCCGTCTGCAGCTGGACCTGCGCGAGCTGCTCAAGCGCGGCAACGGCCTGTTCGGCAGCGCCGAGCAGACCGGCTCCGTGGGCGTGGTCACCGTCAACTGCGCGCGCCTGGGCTATCTGCACGCGGGCGACGAGGCCGGCATGTACGCCGCGCTGGACCGCCTGCTGGAACTGGGCAAGCAGAGCCTGGAGGTCAAGCGCAAGCTCATCCAGCGCCTGATGGACGACGGCCTCTTCCCGTACACCAAGCGCTACCTGGGCACGCTGCGCAACCACTTCAGCACGCTGGGCGTGAACGGCATCAACGAGATGATCCGCAATTTCACTGGCGACCGGCACGACATCACCAGCGACTGGGGTCACCAGTTCGCCCTGCGCCTGCTGGACCATGTGCGCGCGCGCATCGTGCAGTTCCAGGAAGAAACCGGCCACCTCTACAACCTGGAAGCCACGCCCGCCGAAGGCGCCACCTACCGCTTTGCCAAAGAAGACAAGAAGCGCTGGCCCGCCATCCTGCAGGCCGGTACGGCCGAGCAGCCCTACTACACCAACAGCTCGCAGCTGCCCGTGGGCTTCACCGACGACCCGTTCGAGGCGCTGCAGCGGCAAGAGGCGCTGCAGGGCAAGTACACCGGCGGCACGGTGCTGCACCTGTACATGGGCGAGCGCATCTCCAGCGGCGCGGCCTGCCGCGAGCTGGTGAAACGGGCGCTCACCCACTTCCGCCTGCCCTACATCACCGTCACGCCCACCTTCTCCATCTGCCCCACGCACGGCTACCTGGCCGGCGAGCACAAGTTCTGCCCGCGCTGCGACGAGGAGCGCCTGGCCGCCAAGCGCGCGCGGCTGGCGGCGTGACTTGAATGAAATCAGCCTCTAGCGCTTATGCAGCAAGCGCCAACAGCTATTGTTTTTGAAGTTCTTCCACCACCAACCAAGGAGTTTGTCATGACCCACTTTTCCGCCACCGAGAACACCGCCCTGGCCACCGCCGTGCAGCTGACCGACGCCGAGCGCCAACCCTGCGAGGTCTGGACGCGCGTCATGGGCTACCACCGCCCCGTGGCCAGCTTCAACATCGGCAAGCAGGGCGAACACAACGAACGCAAGTTCTTCGCCGAGCCGGGCCGTGCCTGCTAGGACCAGCCACACCGCCGCCGAGGCACTGCGCATCGGTGGCATCACGCCGCTGACCACCATCGACTTTCCCGGCAGGCTGGCCGCCGTGGTGTTCTGCCAGGGCTGCCCCTGGCGCTGCGGCTATTGCCACAACGCCGGGCTGCTGGACGCGGCCGCACCCGCGCCGCACCGCTGGAGCGAAGTGGAGCAACTGCTGCACACGCGCCGCGGCCTGCTGGACGGCGTGGTGTTCTCGGGCGGCGAGCCCACACTGCAGGCCGCCCTGCCCGACGCCCTCGCGCGCGTACGCGCCCTGGGCTTTGCCACCGGCCTGCATACGGCAGGCATGTACCCCGAGCGGCTGCAGGCCCTGTTGCCGCTGCTGGACTGGGTGGGCCTGGACATCAAGGGGCCGCTGGCACATTACGACGCCATCACCCGCACGCCGGGCAGTGGCGACCGTGCCTGGGAGTCGCTGCGCTGCGTGCAGGCCAGCGGTGTGGATTACGAGTGCCGCACCACCTGGCACGCGGGACTGTTCGACACGGCGGCCCTGCAGGCGCTGGCCGAAGACCTGGCCGCACAAGGCGTGCGCCAATGGGTGCTGCAGGAATGCAGCACGCCCACCAGCGTGCCCTGGTGCCGGACGGCGCCGCCCACGCAATGGCCGCTGCCCACCAGCCTGCGGTGCGCCTGATCAGCCGGCCGCGGCTCCGGCGCCGCACACCCGCAGCACTTCGGCGCCGTACGCCTCCAGCTTCTTCGCACCCATGCCGCTGATGCCCTGCAGATCCTCCAGCGTGGCCGGGTTGCGCTCGGCAATGGCGGCCAGCGTGGCGTCGTGGAAGATCACGTAGGCCGGCAAGTTGTGCTCGCGCGCCACCTCGGCGCGCCAGGCCTTGAGGTTGATGAAGCGCACTTGAGCGTCCTGTCCCAGGTTGGCCGCTGCCACCGGCGGGGCGCTGGCGCGGCGCGGCTTCTTCGGCCCGGCTGCGGCCGTGGCCTCGCGCAGCAGCACGCTCTGTTCGCCGCGCAGCACGGGGCGCGATCCCTCGGTCAGCGCCAGCGTGTCAAAGCTGTGGCCGCCCTCGGTCGTGACGCGGTGCAGGCCCACGGCGCCGGCGGCCAGCAACTGGCGCAGCACGCCGCGCAACTGCGCCTCGGAATACTGTGCGCCCAGGCCGAAGGTGGAGAGTTTTTCATGGCCGAACTGCTGGACCTTGTCCGTGGCCTTGCCACGCAGGATGTCCATGATGTGGCCCGTGCCGAAGGTCAGGCCGCTCGCCTCATGCACGCGGTAGATGGTGGACAGGAGCTTACGCGCCGCATCCGTGCCGTCCCAGACCGCCGGTGGGTTCAGGCAGTTGTCGCAGTTGCCGCAGGGCTCAGACTCCTCGCCAAAGTAGGCCAGCAGGCGCACGCGGCGGCAATCCGTGGCCTCGGCCAGGGCCAGCAACGCATCGAGCTTGCCGCGCATGACGGCCTTGAACTCCTCGCCTGCGGGGCTCTCGTCGATCATGCGGCGCTGGTTCACCACGTCCTGCAGGCCGTAGGCCATCCAGGCATCGGCGTGCAGACCGTCGCGGCCCGCGCGGCCCGTCTCCTGGTAGTACCCCTCGATGTTCTTGGGCATGTCCACATGGGCCACAAAGCGCACGTCTGGCTTGTCAATGCCCATACCGAAGGCGATGGTGGCCACCATGACGATGCCGTCCTCCCGCAGGAAGCGGTCCTGGTTGGCCTGGCGCACCTCGGGCGGCAGGCCCGCGTGGTAGGGCAGCGCCGTGAGGCCGGCGTCGCACAGCGCCTGGGCCAGTTCCTCCACGCGCCGGCGCGACTGGCAATAGACCACGCCGGAATCACCCAAATGCTCGCGGTCGATGAAGCGCATGAGCTGCGTGAGCGGCTCCTTCTTTTCCTCGATGCGGTAGCGGATGTTGGGCCGGTCGAAGCTGCTGACGAACTGCCGCGCCTGCTCCAGCCGCAGGCCCTGCACGATGTCGGCGCGCGTGAGGCCGTCGGCCGTGGCGGTGAGCGCGATGCGCGGCACGCCCGCGTAGCGCTCGTGCAGCACGGCGAGCTGGCGGTACTCGGGCCGGAAGTCGTGCCCCCACTGGCTCACGCAATGCGCCTCGTCGATGGCAAACAGCGACAGCTGCCCGCGCGCGTGCAGGCCGTCGAGCAAACCGAGGAAGCGGTCCGTGGTCACGCGCTCGGGCGCGTGCTGCGCGACGTGCAACGCCGCCTGCTGGCAGCGCCGCAAGACGTGCGTGATCGCCTGCAGCCATGGCTGGATCGCGCCGAGCGCATCCGCTCGCAGCGCCCCAAGGACAAGCACAAGCTGTACGCGCTGCATGCGCCGCAGGTCGAGTGCATCGGCAAGGGCAAGGCCCGCCAGCCCTACGAGTTCGGCGTGAAGGTCAGCGTGGCCGTCACGGCCAAGCAGGGCTTGATGGTCGGTGCGCGCAGCCTGCCGGGCAACCCCTATGACGGCCACACGCTGGCCGAGCAACTGGAGCAGACCACCGTCTTGCTGCAAGACCTGGGCGTCAAGCCGCACACGGCCATCGTCGACCTGGGCTACCGGGGGGCGGATGCCGACATTGGCGGGGTGACATTGATCCATCGCGGCAAGAGCCGCTCGCTCACGCGCAGCCAGCGGCGCTGGCTGAAGCGGCGTCAGGCGGTCGAGCCGGCCATCGGGCATGCCAAGCACGATCACGGCATGAAGCGCTGCTGGCTCAAGGGCGCTGAGGGTGACGCGCTGCATGCGGTGTTGTGCGCAGCCGGCTTCAACATCCGCTGGCTGCTGCGTGCCATCGCCCGGCGGGGCATTGCTCCAGCCTTTTTGCGCTCGCTTTGGCTGCTGTCAGCGCTCGCAGCGTCGGCGTATCGACTCGCTGCTCGCGCACGTCCGGCGCTTCTCGTCGGCGCCGCGAGATGAATTTTGCAGGGCCGACTACTGCGCGATCAGCGCGAATGCTTCCTTCAACGTGTAGCGCATCGGCTCGGGTTGAGGCGGTTCAGGGTCGGCCGTCGGCTCAGGCGCTGGTGCCGAACTCGGCAGTGGCGGCAGTTCGTCGCGGACGGGTTCGCCTTGTCGCTGCGCTTGTTCGTAGTCCAGGATGTCGGCGAGACGGTAGCGCACCACTTTCGACAGCTTGATGTACCGGGGTCCACGGTTCTCGCTGCGCCAGCGCTGCAAGGTCTTGATGCTGATGGCCCATCGTTGGGTCAGCTCGATTTCGGTGAAGGCGGGGTCGTTCGACATGGTCTGCTCCGCTCGGGCTGCGGCAGACCATTACGGCGCTGTTCGCGCAACCAGCCAAGGCGACATGGCCGGTGTGGCCGCGTGCGGGCGAGTTCAGGGCGATCGGGAAGGTCGAGGAAACCCGGGTGAATCAGCGGGCGCCTACTCGCCTCGAATTGGTTGCAATACCGCCGCGCGTCGTCGAGGGTCCCTCAATACCCGGACATGGTGGGCTTCCTTTTCGTTAGCCTTCCGCCACCAGAGAATTCAAGTACTTAGGCCAGCCTCCGTGCTGGCCTTTGTCGTTTTCGGCGGCCGCGCAGGCTGCTCTCGCCTGTTTACCTTACTCTTGCACGCGACAATCGTGGCGGTTGCTTCCTGCCGGCTGGTTCGCGTCCACGATCGGCCTGCGCGGCGGACAAGCTCGCCGGCGAACTCGGGCAGGCAGGTTGATTCGATGCACAACGGTCCAACGCTTTGTACCAAGATGAAAGACGAAGCCCGGAAGCTTCCGCTGTCCCTGGTGGATCTCTTGCTCGACGCCGTCCTCCTGGTCGACACCGCCGGACGCGTCGTCTACGTGAATGCGGCGTGTGAGCGCATTTTCGGGTACTCGCCCGATGAGATCATCGGTCGATCGATGATCGACTTCGTTGCGCCAGAAGATCGGGACAGGACACTGGAAGAAGCCCGGATCGTCATGACCGGTCAGCCAAGGATCGGTTTCGAGAACCGCTATGTTCGCAAGGACGGCAGCCTGGTGCCCATCATGTGGTCGGCCCGCTGGTCGGAAGCGGATCAATTGCGCATCGGCGTCGCGCGAGACATCACCGAGAGAAAGCGAGCGGAGGAACTGCAGGCTGCAACCTACGCGGTGTCCGAAGCGGCGCACGATGCGGTCGATCTGACCTCCCTGTTTCGGGAGATCGACCAGATCATCGCGAAGCTGGTTCCGCTCGCCGGCCTTGCGGTTGCCACATGCACGCCGGGGACGAGCGAGCTGACCTTGTCCTACGAGAGGAACCTTCCGGAACTGCCGTCGGACATGCAGACGACGTTCCTGAAGCGGTATTGCAGCGAAGCCGTTCTCAACGGGCGACCGAGAACCCTGTCGGACGACGAACTGCTCGCCACGAGGCCTGGCAAGGCCGCGACCGATGCCGATCAGCCCTATCTCGTGATGCCGCTCATCGATCAGAAGGAAGCGGTCGGAGCCCTGATCCTGAAGAGCCGCCATGGCGCGGGCTATTCCGAGAAGGACAGGGAGCTGCTGCATTTCGTTTCGGCACAGATTGCCACGGCGATCAAGCGAAGGCAGCTGACCGAGGAACTGATGCAGTCGGCGCGATACGACGACCTCACCGGGTTGCCGAACAGGCGCCTGCTCCACGATCGAATCAGGTCCGCGCTCGCGAGGTCCCGCGGCAGGGGGACTCGCATGGCGGTGCTTTTCATCGATATCGACGGTTTCAAGCAGGTCAACGATTCGCTCGGCCATGCAACGGGCGACAGGTTGCTGAAGAAGGTCGCGCAGCGATTGAAGGAGTGCCTGCGGGAGGAGGACACTGTCGCGAGACTTGGCGGAGATGAGTTCGTCGTACTGGTGGAGGACCTCGGTACACCGCAGGACGCAGTGGCGATCGCGGAGAAGGTTCGCAGCGCGATAGGGGAACCCGTCAACGTCGACAAGATCGCATTGAAGGCGGCGGCAAGCATCGGCACCGCCGTCTACCCCGAGCATGGCGTGGAGCCCGAACAACTTCTCAGGCATGCCGACGCAGCAATGTATCTGGACAAGAAGGCCAAGACCGGCGAGACGTCCTGGGATCGCTGAGGTACCGTCTCCGGGGGCGTTTCCGGCCGCACGGAGCACCTCTTTCCGCACGCGTCACAACAAGCGCTCCGCCATCCTCCCGATCGCCTCCATCAGCCGCTGCCACGCGCCGCGCCGCTCCCACTCCTCGGGATCGATCCTTCGCGCGGCGGCCAGGTCCTTCGCGAACAGCGCCTCCATCTCCGCGCCCAGCTCCGCCCCCAGCACGATCACGTTGATCTCGCTGTTCATCACGAAGCTGCGCCAGTCCATGTTGCTCGAGCCCACGGTGGACAGCACGCCGTCGATCACCGCGGTCTTGGCGTGCAGCAGCGCGTGCGCCATCTCGTGGATCTCCACGCCGCAGGCGAGCAACTGCGAGTAGTAGGACCGCCCGCCGTGCAGCACCAGCGCGAAATCGCTGCGCCCGGGCAACAGCAGGCTCACGTGCACGCCGCGCCCCGCGGCATCGCAGAGGGCCTGGATCATGTCGGCGCCGGGCACGAAATAGGCCATGGTCACGTGCACGCTGACCCGGGCGGCGTCGATCGCCGACAGCAGCACGCGGTAGATGCGGTTCTCCGGATCCCCCGGGTCGCTGGTCAGCACCTTGACCACGCGCTCGCCCGGCTGCGCCACGCTTGCCGGATACGCGCCGCCCAGTTCGCCCCGGCAGCCCTGCCTGCCCCACATCTCGCCGAAGCTCACCGCGAATGCGCCGACGACCGGGCCGCGCAGTTCGATCTGGGTGTCGCGCCAGCCATCCAGCGCCGCGTCCTCGCGCCCGGTCGGCGGCCGGGGCCGGAAGGAACCCGACGAGTAGACCTGGCTGATGTTGATGCCGCCGGTGAAGGCCACTTCGTTGTCGACCACCAGCAACTTGCGGTGGTCGCGGTGATTGATGCCCCAGTAGCCCGGCCGGCGAAGCGGGTTCACCGGGTTGAAGGCGCAGGTGATCACCCCGGCCTTCTCGAGCGACGCGAAGTACTCCGGCGGCGTTCGCATCGACCCGACGCTGTCGTAGATCAACGCCACGCTGACCCCCTCGCTGGCCTTGCGCTCGAGCAAGGCGCCGATCTCGGCCGCCACCCCCTGGTCTTCGACGATGTAGCTCTCGAGGAAAATCCGGTCACGGGCCGCGGAGATCGCGCGCTTCATCGCGTCGAAGGCGACCGGGCCGTCCACCAGAAGCCGCACCGCGTTGCCGCGGTAGAGGTCGACATCGCCCGAGCCGGCCATGACCCGGAGGTGATGGGCGACGAGCTCGGCCTGGCCCTCGGCCCCCAGTTCGGCGAGCACGCGACGCACCGAACGCGGCTCGACCTTGCCCTGTTCGCCGCGCACCGTGACCCGCTCCCGCATCTCGCCGCGCGACGCCGCACGGGGCTCGGGGTCGCGCTCGGGGAGCCCTGCGCAGCCGGCCAGCGTCACGATCAGCGCGGCCGACAGCCAGGCCGACAGCCAGGTCGTGGCCAGGCGCCTGGCGACCAAAGCAGGCAAGCCGGATCCGGAACCGCCCATTTCACTCCCGAACGTGACGCGCCCGGAGCCCCCCGCTCCGATGGCAAGATCGCGGCCCATGATGCACGCGAATCCCCTTCCGGCAAAAATTCTGGCGCTCGACGACCTGAAAGCGATCGAGGCGGTCGCCCGCCGCCACGAAGTGCCCTGCGGCGACGGCGCGATGGTGTGGCACAGCTGGGGCGAGGGCGCACCGGTGGTGCTGCTGCACGGCGGCTCGGGCAGCTGGACCCACTGGGTTCGAAACATCGCCGCGCTGGTGGCGGCCGGCCATCAGGCCTGGATTCCCGACCTGCCGGGCTTCGGCGACTCGGCGCGCCCGCCTGCCGGCGGCGATGCCGACGCGCTGCCGGGTCCCATGGAGGCCGCGCTGCAGGCGCTGCTCGGCGACGCCCCGGTCGACCTGGTCGGTTTCTCGTTCGGCAGCATGGTCGCCGCCTTCATGGCGGCGCAACGCCCCGCGCGCGTGCGCAGGCTGGTGCTGTGCGGCGCCCCCGCGCTGGGCGTCGAG
>MEDL01000198.1 GCA_001724785.1 Acidovorax sp. SCN 68-22
GCGATCCTGCACCGTGGACGTGGCGACGAGTTCAAGGTCTCGTTCCGGTCGCCGACCGGTCGTCTGCTGGGTGGTGTGCTCGGCGATCCCGGCCGCCCGGTCAATCTGTGGCCGGAGCATCGCAGTCGGCCGCAGGGCGATCCGGCCGAAGCCGTCGCGCGCGCCAAACGCCTCGCCGCCCGCCGGGCCCCGCCGCCGGTCGAGCAAGACGGGGAGCCGTGTTCGCCACCCGCGTTTATGCCCAAACCGCGCCTGCCGAAGACGCCAGTCAGGTAATCTGCACTTGCGCCATTGAAGGTCACGTAGTACCAATCCCTGGCGTCGGCGTGTTGCGATGGTGCGGTAACCCGCGCAGCGCACGCGTATCGGACAATCAAGCGGATCTTGGCTTTTTCACTCCGGGGGGAGTTTGGAACTCGTCGTCAATCAGTGGGCCGCCTTCGCGCCTCGGCTGAACAGCCAGGCACAGTGGCGGGCCTGGGCGCTGCAACCGTGGCTGCCAACCGAGATCGTCGCGCCGGCGCTGCCCGAGATGCCGGCGCTGCTGCGCCGTCGCCTTGATCCGCTGGGCCGCATGGCCGCCCAAGTGGTGTACTGGTGCCAGAGAGAGCGCGTAGACATGCCAGTGGTCTTGGCCTCCCGCTATGGGGACGCCGTGCGCTCGCTGGAGATGCTGGCCGACCTTGCCCGGGGGCAGGCGCTGTCGCCCACCGCTTTCGGCATGTCGGTGCACAACGCGATCGGCGCGATGATCGCTATCGCCCGCAGCGACCGAGCCAACGCGCTGGCCGTGGCTGCGGGGGCGGCGAGTGCGGCTGCCGCGCTGGTGGAAGCGGTCGCGCTACTCGCGGACGGCGCGCCGGAGGTGCTGGTAGTCTGCTACGACGCGCCTTTGCCCGGCGCCTACGCCGACTTTGCCGACGAAGTCGCGGTAGCTTGGGCTTGGGCTTGGCGCATCGGGCGCCCGTCCGGCAATGAGGCCAAATTCAGCCTGAACTGGGGTGCCGCCGACGGCCCTGCAGACCAAGCCGATGCTGGGCTCCCTTTCGGCTTGGACATGCTGCGGGCTATGCTGTCCGGGCAGGCCCTGTGGCAACGCGCTGCCGAAGGTCGGCGCTGGAGTTGGCGGCGCCATGGTTGAGAAGCTGGACCGTTGCTGGCGCATCGGCGCGACGGGCCTGTGTTTTTCCGTCTTCGGCACCGGCGGGCTGCTGCTGTGGGTGACAGTATTCCCGCTGCTGCAGCTGATGGTGCGCGAAAGGCGCCAACGCGCCCGGCTCGCGCGCCGCATCATCCGGCGCGGCTTTTGCCTCTTCGTCGCCCTCATGCGCGGCTCCGGCGTGCTCAGCTACGAGGTGCGCGGCGCCGAGCGGTTGGAGCGCAGGAGCCTGCTTGTGCTGGCGAACCACCCGTCGTTGGTGGACGTGGTGTTTCTTATGGCCCTTATTGAGGGCGCCGATTGCATCGTCAAGGGGGCGCTGGCCGGGAACCCGTTCACCCGCGGGCCAGTACGTGCGGCCGGGTTCGTCTGCAACGACACCGGCGACACTCTGATCGACGACTGCCTGGCCTCGCTGCGCGAGGGCGGGAGCCTGATCATCTTTCCTGAGGGCACACGCACGCCGCGCAGCGGCTCGCCGAAGCTCCAACGGGGCGCGGCGCGTGTGGCCGTGCGCGGCGGGATCGACGTGACACCCGTACGTATCCGTGTCAGTCCGCCCACGCTAGGCAAGGGCGAGCCTTGGTGGCGTGTGCCGGCGCGGCGCCCGCATTTCATTTTCGAGGTCGGTCCCGATATTCCGGTGCAGCCCTTCGTCGACGGAGCGCTCGAGGCGCTGGCCGTGCGCCGCCTCACCGATCACCTCAACACCTATTTTTTCTTGGAGGATGTGCGTGCAGCCGCTTGAGCAGGAAATCAAGGAACTCATCATTTCGTCGCTGTCGCTGGAGGATCTGCGGCCCGAGGACATCGACGCCGCGGCACCGTTGTTCGTCGAGGGGTTGGGGTTGGACTCAATTGACGCGCTGGAGCTGGGCATGGCGCTGCAGAAGCGCTACGGCGTGCGCTTGTCTCCCGATTCGCAGGAGACGCGCCGCCACTTCGCCAGCGTTCAGGCGTTGGCGGCCTTTGTGGCTTCCGGCCCCCCCCCGGCCTGAACCGCGCGCGTCACTCGTATACTAATCGCATCATGACCAAGGACGACATTTTCGCTCGCATCCTCGAGATCCTGGGGCAGACGTTCGAGATTGAGGCCGAGCGCATCACACCCCAGGCCCGCCTCTACGACGACCTAGACATCGACAGCATCGACGCAGTCGATCTCATCGTGCAACTCAAACCGCTGCTGGGCGGCCGCCGCCTTTCGCCCGACGCCTTCAAGTCGGTGCGCACCGTGCAGGATGTGGTGGACACGCTGTACGGCGTGGTGCACGACGGCACCACGGTCTGAACCTTGCAGCCTCTGCTGACGGTCCTGGTTGGGTTGGCAACCTTGGCCTACCCTCTGCTCGTCTATTTCGGGATGGGTACCTTGGAGCCACGCCGCATGGCGCTGCTGCTGCTGGCGCTAGCGCTGGCGCGTGCGTCCATGTCGCGCCGACGCCTAGAGGGGGCCGCCGCTGCAGCCGGCGCGGCGCTGCTGGCAGCAGCCGCATGGGCAGGCAACGCATGGCTTCCTTTGAAGCTCTATCCGGTGATGGTCAACGTGGTATTGCTGGCAGTCTTCGCCGCCAGCCTGCGCTGGGGGCCGCCATTGGTCGAACGGCTGGCGCGGCTGCGTGAACCTGATCTGCCGCCGGCTGGTGTGGCATACACCCGGCGTGCTACGCAGGCCTGGTGCGGCTTCTTTGTCGTCAACGGAAGCGCAGCGCTGATCACTGCGCTGTGGTGCTCGGATGCGGTCTGGGCCCTCTACAACGGACTGCTGTCGTACGGACTGATCGGCCTGTTTTTCGCCACCGAGTGGCTGCTGCGTCAGCGCCTGAGACGTCGGCTGCAGGCCGTGGGGAATCGGCATGCCTGAATGGCTGAGCCTGCATAGGCTGCTGGTCGCCGAGGTGCCGGCCGATCGCCCCGTCGCCTGGTGCAACGGCGCCATGGTAGAGCGCCACCGCTTCGTCGCCGCGGTGGCGGCCTGGCAAGAGGTCTTCGCTGCTGCACCCGGGTCCCGCTTTGGCCTGTATTTGGAGGACAGCCTGAACTTCGCTGCCGCGCTCTTCGGGGCTTGGCATGCCGGCAAGCAGGTCTACCTGCCCGGCGACCGCCAGCCTGTCACGCTGAAGAGGCTGCGCGAAACCGTGGATGCCCTAGCGGGTGATCTACCGGATGGGCTGTCGACCGCCGCGGCTGGGCGGGAGGTGGCCACCTCCTTCACAGCGTTGGATCCGGCGACAACCCAGTTACACGTCTTCACCTCCGGCTCCTCCGGGGAGCAGGTGGCGATCCACAAGCGGCTGGACCAACTCGACGCCGAGGTGCGGGCGCTGCAGGCCGCCTTCGGGGCGGCCATCGACGCCGACGGACCGGCCGCTGTGGCGGCCACGGTGTCGCACCAGCACATTTACGGCCTTCTGTTCCAGGTGCTGTGGCCGCTGGCAGCGGGCCGGCCCTTCGTCTCACGGCGGCTGGAGTATCCGGAGGAGCTGTCCGCACTTCCCGGCGACCATGCTTGCGTGCTAGTGTCCAGCCCGGCGCACTTGGGCCGGCTGTCGCCAGCTTACGATTGGTCGGGTTTGCGACGTAGTCTGCGCAGGGTGTTTTCTTCCGGGGGACCTCTGCCGGCCGAGGCAGCACAGCAGAGCTTGACATTGGTTGGGCATTCACCCACTGAGGTCTACGGCAGCTCGGAGACCGGCGGTATCGCCTGGCGGCAGCGCGCCGTACATGGCGAACGCTGGCAGGCGCTGCCAGGCGTGGAGTGGCGTCTCGACGACGGCTTGCTCGCCGTGCGCTCCGACCGGTTGCCCGATCTCGAATGGTGGACCACCACCGACCGCGTACGCACCACGGAGGATGGCGCCTTCGAGCTATTGGGCCGAGCGGACCGCATCGTCAAGGTGGAGGGCAAGCGCGTGTCGCTCAGCGCGATCGAAAGTGCATTGCTGGTCGGCGGCGACGTGATTGCGGCGCGTGCGCTGGTATTGCCCGCTGCGTTGGGCGGGCGTCTGGGGGTGGTAACGGTGCCCGGCGTCGCCGGCCGCGTAGTGCTTCAGGCGCACGGCCGCCGCGCATTCAACGAGCGGCTACGCGCGACCCTACTTCAGACCCTGGAGCGAGTGGCCCTGCCGCGGCGCTGGCGCCACGTTGCAGCGTTGCCCGTGGATACGCAAGGCAAGTGCACGGAGGCCGCACTGACCGCGCTGTTCCACCCCGTCATGCCCGAAGCCCGTTGGCTTGAGCGCGAGGCGACGCGGGCGCGGCTGGAGCTCGACATCGACCCTGTGCTGCGTGTGTTCGACGGTCACTTCCCCGACACGCCAATCCTGCCCGGCGTCGCGCAGCTGGACTGGGCGGTGGCTTTCGGGCGCGAGTGCTTCGCTTTGCCGGTTCATTTCCTGCGCATCGATGCCCTGAAGTTTCAGCGCCCGGTGCTGCCGGGTGCGCGCGTGGAACTCGTTCTGGAATGCCACCCCGGCTCCGGCGTGCTTGGCTTTCGCTACAACTCGACCGACGGCATACATTCTGGCGGCCGTATCGTCTTCGGAAACGTCGATGCGTGACCCGGTGGTCGTGATTCCGGTCTATAACCATCCCGCCACCATCGGCCGCATGGTCGATGCGGTTCGCGGCCACGGCCTGCGCTGCATCCTGGTGGACGATGGTAGCGAGCCTGGCTGCGCGGCAGTGCTTGACGCGCTGGCAGCCGGGTATAGCGGGGCGGTGACGCTGGTTCGACTTCCACAGAACCGGGGTAAAGGCGGCGCCATGATGGCTGGACTGCGCGAGGCGAAGCGCCAAGGCTACGCGCATGCGCTGCAAATCGACGCCGATGGCCAGCACGACCCGGCCGACATCCCGCGCTTCATTGCACTGTCGCGCGAGCACCCGCGGGCCGTGATCTGCGGCTGCCCGATCTATGACGCTTCGGTGCCGAAGGGCCGGCTGTATGGGCGCTACCTCACCCACGTATGGGTGTGGATCAACACGCTGTCGCTGGCGATCCGCGATTCGATGTGCGGCTTCCGCGTTTATCCGCTAGACCGCGTCGTGCCGCTTATCGACCGTGTCACCATCGGCCAGCGCATGGACTTCGACTGTGAGGTACTGGTGCGTCTGCACTGGCGCGGCGTCGCCATCATCAACGTTCCCACGCGGGTGTACTACCCGCAGGACGGCGTCTCACACTTCCACGCTTGGCGGGACAACGTGCTGATCTCACGCATGCATGCCGTGCTCTTTCTCGGGATGCTGGTGCGCGCGCCGTGGCTGCTATGGCGGCGACTGCGGGGCGCCTGATGGTCATGCAATCGTCCCGGCACTGGGCGCGTATCGGCGAGAGCAGCTTTGTGCTGGGCATGTGGTTGCTTTACGGCGTGCACCGGGTACTGGGACGGCTGCCCTTCAGGCTATGCCTGTATCCGGTGGTGGTCTGGTACTGGGCGACGCGGCCGTTGGCGCGCCGATCCTCACTGGAATACCTGGCGCGGCTGCAGGCGGCGCACGGCAGCGTCTGCGCGCCCGGCGTCCAGCCTGGACTGCGCCACAGTCTGCGCCACTTTCTGTCATTTGCCGAGACGATCCTGGACAAGATGCTGGCCGTCAGCGGCCGCTACCGCTTCGAAGACGTTCGTTTCAGCGGCCTGGAACCCGTGCAGGCGCTGATGGCGCGTGGAAAGGGCGGAGTCTTCGTGACCGCGCATGTCGGCTGCCTGGAGCTTTGCCGCGCGCTGGCGGACCGTTCCCCTGGGCTACATCTGAACGTGCTCGTGCACACGCGACACGCTGAGCGCTTCAACGCCATGCTGCGTCGGCTCGACCCGCGCAGCGGCGTGCAGCTGCTGCAGGTCAGTGAGTTCGATGCCTCCACTGCTGCGCTTCTGGCGCAGAAGCTCAAGGTCGGCGAGTTCGTCGCCATCGCCGGCGACCGCGTTCCCGTGACGCGCAGCAAGATCGCACGCGTCCCATTCCTCGGCCATGAAGCCGATTTTCCCGTGGGGCCCTACGTGCTGGCCGCGTTGCTGCAATGCCCGCTGATTCTTCTAGGCTGCGTGCGCGAGGGCCGCGCCCATACAGTGAACTTCGAGCTGCTGGCGGAGCACGTGGTGCTACCGCGCGGCGAGCGTGACGCGGCGCTGGCCGCATATGCGGCTGAGTTCGCACAGCGTCTGGAGCGGCTGCTGCAGCGCGCACCTTATGAGTGGTTCAACTTCTTTTCCTTCTGGGCGCCTATGCAGCCCGCCCCCCCCGTCCATGAGCAACGCACCGCACACTGAACCGCGCACGGTTGTGTCGGACAACCAGCCACTGTCCATCGAGGACCCGCGCACGCCGCCCGAGGTCTGCCCGCATCCGAGACTGTCCACGAAGCCGGCCCTCAGCGCCCGCGGCGCCGTGGGCGCTGCGTTTTCTGACCGGCTGCTACACAAGGATCACATGGTCGATGGCATGAGCACCGGTGACGGTGATTCCTGCATGGTGGAGGCGCCGCTTGAGTGGTTTCCTGATCTGCTGCGCCACCCCCATGCCCACCGAGGCTGCGACGCCGGCTGCTTGCTAAGCCTAGAGGCGATATGCGCCACGCTGGCATCGCCACGCGGCCGAACCCGGAGCCTGTCGGCATGACGACCTCAGATCTGAGCCACGAGATCGAGCTGAGCCCCGCCTTCCACGATCTTGACCCGATGGAGATCGTGTGGCACGGCCACTACGTCAAGTACCTGGAGTTGGCACGTTGCGCCCTGCTGCAGCGCTTTGAATACGACTACCCGCAGATGCGCGAGTCCGGTTACGCCTGGCCTATCGTGGACATGCGTCTGAAATACGTGCGCCCAGTGGCCTTTGGTCAGCGACTGAAGGTGCGGGCCAGCGTCACCGAGTGGGAGAACCGGTTGCGCATCGACTACCTGATCCGAGACGCGTGCAGCGGCGACAAACTCAACAGGGCCTATACCATCCAGGTGGCGGTGGACATGCGCAGCCGTGAGATGTGCTTCGTCTGTCCGCCGGTGCTGTGGCAACGATTGGGAGTTGCGCCGTGAGCCGATTGACGCGCCGCGGCGTGCTGGCGCTGCTGCTGGCCGCCCCGTACCCGCCCCTATGGGCGCAACCAGTGTTGACGATCGCGACACAGGTGCGCCAGCGGTTGGTGGACGCGCCGGTGCTGCGCGGTGAGTTCGAACAGCGTAAAACGATCAAGGGCTTCAGGCATCCGCTACTGTCACGCGGCGATTTCATCGTAGCGCGCGAGCGCGGCGTGTTGTGGCACACACGCGAGCCTTTCCCGTCGACGCTAGTGCTCACGCGGGAGCGTCTGCTGTCCCGAGGCGCCGATGGCAGTGTGGCAGCACGGCTGGACGCGCGCGATGAGCCGGGTATGCGCGCGCTCAACGAACTGCTCTTCGCGATCATGGCCACCGATCTGGAAGCCCTGCAGCAGCGCTTCCGAATCGAGGGCGAGCTAGTGGGGGGCGAGGGCTGGCGGCTTCAGTTGGTGCCACGCGACTCTGCGGTGGCGCAGTGGGTCGGTCGCATCGAGCTCGAGGGCGAGCGCCATGTGCGAAGCGTGCGCGTGAGCGAAGCGCAGGGCGACGCCAGCCTCATCCGCTTCAGCGCTATCGCCACTGCGGCGGCGCTCACCCGCGAGGAGGCGGTGCGCTTTGAGTCTGAGTAAGGGCTCGGGGATTGCGTCGTGGCACGCGCGCAGCGGCGCTTGGCTCTGGCTAGCGGCAATGTGGCTACTGGTGGTCCTGGCCCTCGTCGCACACCAGTGGCGCTTCTGGCAGCAGGGGCGGCTGGATTCCGACGTGATGGCGCTGCTGCCGCAGGACGAACGCGCGCCTGAGGTGACGCTGGCCACACAGCGGCTGACCGAAGGCGCGGCACGTCAAGTGGTGGTGATGCTAGGCGCGCCCAACTGGGATGCGGCGCGCCGGGCGGCTGCGGCGTGGCGCGGCGCACTACAGACGATGGATGCGCAGCTGCAGCCTCGGGCCTTGGGCGATGCCGCAGGCCTGGGCGAGGCGCTCGACTTCTATCGTCCATGGCGCGACCGCCTGCTCACGGCAGCGCAGCGCGAGCGCCTAAATGCTGCGACGCCGCGGGTGCTGCAGCAACAGGCGCTGGCGACGCTCTACCAACCCGCGGTCACACCCCAGCTGTCGGATTGGGCGGTGGATCCCTTGGGCCTATGGCCGCAGTGGTGGGCGGAACGCGCGGGCGAGACACGTGCCCGGCCGCGCGACGGCGAGTTGTGGCTGCTGGCCGAGGGGCTGCAGTGGATCGTGCTGAGCT
>MEDL01000199.1 GCA_001724785.1 Acidovorax sp. SCN 68-22
ATGACAGCCTGATTCATGGCGACATCTCCTCAAACAGGCGAAGTGCCTGCTCTCCCGTCGGTGTGCCCGCTTCAGCTAAGGAGATGCCGTTCAGATCGCGCATAAGGATCATCGCTTCGGGTGCCGGGATGGTCGAAGGGTCGCGACCGATAGCATTGAATGCCTTTTCGAGCTTCGAGACCCTTGCTCCAGATGGCAGTGTGTCGAAATTCGAGGGGAGATGGTGTCGCAAGCTCCGCTGGAAATTTGTCCTCACGCTTGCCGGTGTCACACAATCACTGCCAAGCGCTGATTTATCAGAATCTAATTTTCCGTTTAACGGAATATAGTCGCGAGCGTCAGCCTTAGAAAAACTGCCGTTTCCGCTATCGCCGGGACCAACCATCTCGTCGGCATTGTTGGTGTCTCCATCAAGCATCTGCTCGTCTGGCGCCCGATCGCTGCCGTCAATTACACCCCCTCCGAAGCCGACCTCCTCGCCCAGGCCAGATAGTTGGTCATTTCGCCAATCACCCCTCTCGGCGCCCGAATATGGTTGGTCATCAGGCCAACTATCGAGCGGCTCGAACCGCACCCGCAGTGTCGATCGGCGCCGGTCCTGGGATTGCTGCTCGCGCATCACATAGCCCCGTTCAATCAACCTCGAGAGGGATTTGCTGAAGTTGGTGGCATCGGTCCCAGCTGTTTTGGCGAGCGTATCATGACGTGCATAGCAGCCAGCGCCGCCGCCGCGCACCGCGCTCATACCGTCATACAAGGAAATGACGGCGAGGCAGCGGAGATCGAGGGCCGATAGATCCGTGTCGCAGCATGCCCGGCTTGGCAGCGTCGTGAACTTCCGCTGACCGAATATCTCCGCAGTCACGACAGCCAACGCCCCATCATCATCGGACGAAGCGATCCGGCCGCGCGTCTTGCGCCTATGCCACCGATCCGGTAAAAGCTGTGTCGATCATGTGCCGCGAAGCTTTGATCGACGCCGCCCCTCGCCGGGCGGCGTTTTCGTTCAGGCGGCGCCATTCGCATCCCCCGTGAGCTTCAGCCGAACCGGCGTCTGGCCGATCACGGACGCGGACTTCTCCATCCAGTCGGCCGCGATCCCATGGATGGCACGCGCCTGCTCATTCGCCTCTCCGGCCGTGTTGGCGTAGAAGATGATCATCTTGTCGCCCGTCAGGCCCTGCAGGTAGACTGTGAAGCCTTGGAGGATCGAAGAGCGGTCCTCGACGCCAACCGCGGCAATCATGCGGCTTCTCGTCCTTCATCGGACCCCGACCGGAAGGCGGATTCGAGCTCGCTTTTCAGGAAGTAGAGAGCGCCACCTTTTTTGCGACCCGGCAACTGGCCGATTTCCACCAAATGATAAATCTCGCGCGGCCGGAGCCCGCAATATTCTGCGGCCGCCTTGGCCCCCTTGATCAGGTCGTCTTTCAGCATTCCGCTTACTCCATATATACCAAAACCGGTTTGGGTTTTATTAGACTTTCCGTTTTCTCCGTGCAAGAGGAAAACCGGTAGAGGTTTTTGAAAGAGGCTTTGTGCAGCTGAGCTATGCAGAAATGGTGGAAACGCTGGCCTCTTTGAACGGCATCAGCGAATCAGGAAGGGCCGCCTTCAAGGCGCGCCTCCGGAAGCTGCAGGGCGCTGGCGTTCCCGGCGAGGCGAACCCCGGCAAGGGTCGGCGGGTTGAATATTCGGTTCCGCTCCTGATCGAGGTGACGATCGCGGTTGAGCTCCTTCAATGCGGATGGTCGCCTCACGAAGCTGCTTCGCTAATTAAGGCTCACCGGTCGCATCTCCTTCTCGCGAGCCTTGCCAGCCTAGTGGATCCGCAGCCGGATTTGCTTGTCCCGCTCCTGTTGATCCGGCCGCAGGCGCTGAGGGAGTTTTCTCAGAATGCCGAAGAGGCTGGCGGCCCGATCGGTGCTGTGGAGTTTCTATCGCGGGAAGGGGTGGCAGCGCTGTTCAACGTGCCCGTATCCGCCTCGCCGGCGCAGTGGAAGCTGTGGCGGGCATCGGTAATCGACTTGCCGGTCGTCGTTCGCGCGCTGATCATGAGCATTTCGCTGCAAGGCTATCGGTTCGACGATGTAGTTGCGGCATTTCGGGCGGAAGCGAGCCTCCGTGATAGAGATTTGTGGCTGTTTTCAGACGAGGTGGTCGATGGCACTCCGTAAGCGCACCTGGACGAAACCCGACGGCACCCAGAAGCAAGCGTGGCAGGTCGACTACCGGGACCAGAATGGAAAGCGATGCTCGAAGCAGTTCGCCAAAAAGAAGGACGCCGAGGGGTTCCTGACACAGGCCGGCTGGGAGGTATCGAAAGGCATTCACACCGCCGAGGCCGGCTCCATCACGGTGGTGGCCCATTTGGTGAGCGGCTTGGCGATGGCGGCGATGTCCACCGCCTGGAAGTCTTCCTTGTGCAGCCGGGCGCGCGGCGCCTGCCCGGTGATGCAGAGGATGGGGATGGAGTCGGCCTGGGCCGAGTACAGGCCGGTGAGCATGTCGGTGCCGGCCGGCCCCGAGGTGCCGATGCACACGCCGATGTTGCCGGCCCTGGCGCGGGTGTAGCCCTCGGCCATGTGCGAGGCGCCCTCGACGTGGCGCGCCAGCACGTGGGCGATGGTCTGTCGCTCGTGCAGCTGCGCGTACAGCGGGTTGATGGCGGCCCCCGGCACGCCGAAGGCCTGGGTCACGCCTTCCTTCTCCAGCACCAGCACCGCGGCCATCGCGGCCTTCATCTTCGCCATATCCGGCTCCTTGGTTGGGACGGACGCGATGGTGGTGCGGCGCGGGCCGGCTGGGAATTCCAGCCAGGGGATATGTCTTATTCCGGGTTGGAATGCGGCCCTTGGCGTGTATACATTTCGGTATGGACAAAGTTGCAGGCATGCAGATCTTCGTGCGCGTCGTCGAGACCGGCAGCTTCAGCAAGGCGGCGGCGGCGCTGGGCACCACCCAGCCCACCGCCACCAAGGCCGTGGCCGAGGCCGAGGGGCGCCTGGGTGTTCGGCTGCTGCACCGGAGCACGCGCGGCGTCACGCCCACCGAGGCGGGCAGCCTCTACTACGAGCGCTGCAAGCTGATCACGCGCGACGTGGAAGAGGCAGAGAACATTGCCGCGCTGCTGCAGAAGGCGGCGACGGGCACGCTGCGCATCAGCGCCTCGGTGGCCTTCGGGCGGCGCGTGATGGCGCCGCTGGTGCTGCGCTACATGCGCGAGCAGCCGATGCTGCAGATCGACCTCAGCTTCGATGACCGCTACGTCAACCTCGTGGAGCAGGGGGTGGACCTGGCGGTCCGCATGGGCCGCCTCGCGGATTCCACGCTCGGAGCGAGCTACCTGGGCACCAATCCCTGGATGCTGGGCGCCGCCCCGGCCTACCTGTCGCGGCGCGGCCGACCGCGCTCGCCGGGCGAGCTTGCCGCGCACGACTGCCTCATCTACAGCAGCGTGCAGGGCGATGCGCGCTGGCTGTTCCACGGCGCCTCGGGAGAGGACGAGTCCGTGCCCGTCAAGGGACCGCTGCGCTCGAACAACCTGAGCGCGGTACTGGCCGCGTGCGAGGCGGGCTTCGGGCTCGCGGTCCTGCCGTGGTACGTGGCGCGCGATTCGGTGGCGGCGGGCCGTGTGGTGCCGCTGCTGGAGGGCCACGCCCTGCCGTCGCAGGAGATGCACGCCGTGTTTCCTTCGCCCAAGCTCGTGCCGCAGAAGGTCAAGTCCTTCATCGCCTGGCTTCAGGCGCAGCTCCAGGACGGCTGGTGGCAACGCGCGCCCTGAGGCCCGCTTGACCCGTCGCCCCACCGCCCAGTTCAAGGGACCGAACCCATGGCCAAGAAGCCCGCCGCGAACCCCAGGCCCGCCGAGGCGAAACGCGCCCCGCGCATCGAGGCCAGCGCCACCGACCAGATCACGGAGTCCATCACCGGTGCCATCGTCGAACGCCGGCTGATGCCCGGCACGCGCCTGGTCGAGCAGCAGATCGCCGACGTGTTCTCGGTGTCGCGAACCATCGTTCGGCAGGCGCTCAACCAGCTCAGCCGCGACCGGCTGGTGACGCTGGAGCCGGCGCGCGGGGCCTTCGTGGCCATGCCCAGCATCGACGAGGCCCGCCAGGTGTTCCAGGTGCGCCGCCTGGTCGAAGGCGGCATGGTCCGCCAGCTGGCCGCCCAGGTCAGCGACGCGCAGATCGCCGAGTTGCGCATGCACCTGAAAGAAGAGCGCCAGGCCGTGGTGCGATCGGACGTGCCGGGGCGCACACGCCTGCTGGCGGACTTTCACGTGGTGCTGGCGCGCCTGCTGGGCAACGAGGTGCTGGCGGAGATGATCGCGGACCTGCTGTCGCGTTCGCAGCTGATCGCGCTGATGTACCAGTCCGGGCATTCGGCCGAGCACTCGCAGGCCGAGCACGTGGACATCGTCGAGGCCCTCGCCCGGCGCGACGGGCGCGCGGCCTCGCGCCTGATGGAGCAGCACATCACCAGCGTGGAGCGCAACCTGCAGCTCGACCCGCGCACGCCCGACCTGGCGGCCGTGCTGCGCCGGCGGGCCTGAGCGGCGGGCGGCAGAAGTTCTGCTTATCCGCGCATTAGAAATTTGCGCTTCAGTCGCGCGGCCTCGTTGCCCACAATGGGCCGGACTTCAACGAGACCGCCCCATGCAAAGACGACAACTGATCCACGCCATCGGCGCCGCTGCCCTCATGGGCGGGCGGCCCTCCTGGGCCCAGGAGGCCTATCCCGCGCGCGCCATCCAGGTGCTGGTGGGCTTTCCCGGCGGGGGTGCCATGGACGTCGCCACGCGCGTCGTCACCAACGCCCTGGCCGACGAGGGCCTCAAGCCACTGGCCATCATCAACAAGCCCGGCGCCTCCGCCACCATCGCCACCGGCCAGGTGGCGCGCGCGTCCGCCGACGGCTACACAGTGCTGCTGTCCACCTCGGCCAACCTCGGCATCGCGCCCTACCTGTACGCCCGGCTGCCCTACGACGCCGACAAGGAACTGGTGCCCGTGGCGCAGTTCGGCGTGGCGCAAAGCGTCATCTACGGCTCGCCCGCCCTGGGCACGCGCGACCTGAACGCGCTGCTGCGCCGCATCGCGGCCACACCGGGCCGCCTGAACTACGCCTCGCCCGGCAGCGGCACCACCGCGCACCTGGCTTTCGAGAGCCTCAAGGCCCAGCGCAAGCTCTTCATCGTGCACGTGCCTTTCCGGGGCAGCCCGGCGGCCATTACCTCGGTGCTCAGCGGCGAGCTGGACATCGGCATCGACGCCATCGGTCCCACGCTGAGCCACATCAAGGCCGGCAAGATCGTGCCGCTGGCGCAGACCGGCTCGAAGCGCTCGGCCTCCCTGCCCGATGTGCCGACGCTGGACGAGCTCGGCGTGCGCGGTATCCCCAGCGGCACCAACCTGGGCTTCATGATGCCCAGCGGCACGCCGGCGGCGGTGCTGTCCCAGTGGAGCGGCGCGATGAAGCGCGTGCTGGCCACGCCGGCCGTGGCCGAGCAGCTCGGCGCGGTGGGCGTGGACGTGGCCTACCGCGACGCGCGCGACTACGCCGCCACCATGGCCAGCGAGCAGAAGCTGTGGCAGGCCGCCGTCAAGTACTCGGGCGCGGCCGCCAGCTGAGAAGGTCCGCATGTCCGAACGCCTCTTCCGTTTCGCGGTCATCGCCGACAGCCACGTCAACCCCTCCGACGAAGACCTGATCTCGCCCTACGAGTCGCACCGGCTCACCAACGCGCGCCTCGCGCACACCGTCGAGGTGCTCAATGCCCTGGCGCCGGACTTCACGGTGCACGTGGGCGACATGATCCACCCCGTGCCCGAGGCCGTGTCCTACCCCGACGCGGTGGCGCGCTTCAAGGCGGCGGTGGGCCGGCTCAAGGCGCCCCTGCACCTGGTGCCCGGCAACCACGACGTGGGCGACAAGCGCGCGGACTACGTGCCCGCCGGCGAGATCTGCGAGCCCTACGTCGAGCTCTACCAGCGCCACTTCGGCGAGCACTTCTACGCCTTCGACCGGGGCGACTGCCACTTCGTGGTGATCAACACCTCGCTCATCAACTCGGGCCTGGACGCCGAGGCGCGGCAGGCCCGCTGGCTGGAGCAAGACCTGCAGGCCCACGCCGGTCGGCGCACGCTGCTCTTCGTGCACTACCCGCCCTTCATCGCCCGTGCCGACGAGCACGGCCACTACGACAACATCGACGAGCCCGGCCGCTCCTGGCTGCTGTCGCTGGTGGCGCGGCACCGGCTGGCGGCCGTGTTCACCGGCCACGTGCACAACTTCTTCTTCAACGAGCACGCGGGCACGCCGATCTTCTCGCTGCCGTCCACCGCCTTCGTGCGCGGCGACTACTCGGAGCTGTTCGCCGTGGGCCAGCCGAGCGAGCACGAGAACGGCCGCAACGACGTGTCCAAGCTCGGCGTGCTGGTGGTCGATGTGTACCCGGACCGGCTGGTGCCGCAGTTCATCCGCACCCAGGNNGAGGGCGCCGCGCCCCAGGTGCAGCGCGACTGGCCCCAGCTGCCGCCCGCCGCCGCCGGGCGCGAACCCGGCCTGGGCCTGGACCTGCGCTACCACTGGGGCGAGCTGCACCAGATCCCCTACAGCAGCATGCTCGACGAGTTCCGCCGCAAGCAGGCGCGCAACGACTACCCCATCCTCGCGCTCTGGGAGATGGGCATTCGCGCGCTGCGCGTGCCGCTGGACGACCTGGCCGACCCGGCCTCGCGCGCGCGCATGCGGGCCCTGGCCGCGCTGGGCAGCCGCTTCACGGTCTTCCTGTTTGGCTGGCCCACGGACGAGCAGATCGAGCTGCTGCGCCAACACCAGGGCCTGCTGCGGGCGCTGGAGCTCATCGTGAAATGGCCGCTGGCGCCGGACCTCGGCGGGCGGCTCGGCGCGCTGCGCGCGCGGGTCGGTGTGCCGCTGCACCTCTCGCGCTTCTGGAGCGCCTCGGGCCAGTCGCGCGACGGCAAACAGATCAAGCTGCTGGTGGACCACGGCTTTGCGGGCCCGGCCGATCCGGCCGCGGAGGCGCTGCTCGAGGCCACGCGGGGCCAGGGCTTCGACGGCCTGGTGTTCCGCGTCGCGGCCGACACCGACGTCGACGAAGGCATCACCGGCGCCGCCGCCTTCGCGGCGCGCCACGGCCTGCGCGCGCAGGTGCACGTGCGGCTGGCGTCCGACAGCCCGGCCCAGGCGCGGACCGATGCGCAGGCCAACGGCGTGCGCGCGCTCGGCGCG
>MEDL01000200.1 GCA_001724785.1 Acidovorax sp. SCN 68-22
GAAGGCCTCATAGGAAACGACCAGATTGAGCCCCCCCTTGTTGGCGAGGGCCGCACTGACCACAGCCTCCTCGTTGAGGGTGGTGACCACGGAGCCGCTAATGGACTCGGCCACGCCCTGCTCCGGCGCCACGACGCGGTGCTTGAGCAGGTCGAGCGTGCGGCCCATGCGGTTGCTGCGCAGCTCGTCCGGGTTACCAACCCGCACCCGCAGCTGCGGGTTGGCGGCCACCAGCGCCGTGAACGCCTGGTCGATCCCCTCCATCGGCGAGCATTCGCGCTCACCGGGCGCGAGCGACGCAAGAGGTGGAAGAGATGGGAATGGCACGTTGCGTGTGGCGAAGGCGTGATCCCGTTCGCGCACCCGACGCTGCTCATCATGCCGATTCAAAACCGCTGCGGCGGAGCTTAGGTCTTCGCGTGAGACCCACAACGCCTTCGACCCCTCTTCGAAGAGCGCGCGAGCCCCGGCGTCAACCCGGGGGTTGGCACCGAGCGGAAGGTTGTGCGCATCGTTGGAACCCGCGCCGGGAAAGCCGTAGCCTTTCGGGGCTTCCGCAATGGTGTAGTGCAACGGTACCGGGTAGCCGCCGGCACCCGTGCGGATGGCCTCGGTGCAGGCATCGAGGCGATCCTCCATGGTGAAGATCGCCCAGGCAAAAGCGGCTGGGTCGGTGCCGTCGATCTCCATCGGGTCGAAGCCGTTCAGGCGCAGGTGGTCTTTCAGCCACTGCACGCCGCCCTGCTGTTGCAGTGTGCTGCGCTGCTCGATGCGACGGCCATTGAGGATCATGATCGGCGCCACGTGGCCGCAGTCCTCTGCGCGCCACCAGCGGGGCGCCCAGTCGCTGCCCCGTTGCTCCTCGAAGGCGCCGTCGCTCAGGAAGGCCACCAGCCGCTCGCCCGGCAGCGGGATGTGGACGTACTGCAGCTCGGCGAACCCGAGATAGCCGCCCTCGGAGATGCCGCCGGCCGTGTTGGCGTTGACATGGCTGCCAAGCGGCGACGCCGGCCGCCCATTGGGCCCGATGGCATAGGAATAGAAATCGCCCACGAAGCGCGTGAGGCCGGCATCGCTTAAGTCGTATCGCTGCGCCTGGATCGGCAGCATGTTGCCCACCAGCAGGTTGACCGCCTCGACGCCGGCGACGCTGTGGCCCTGCCCCATGATCCAGCCGCGCGTATGCCCGGTCAACGAATTCGCTGCCAGGTAGCCGGTGTAGGCTGGAACCATGTTGAGCGACCCGCCGGTATGACCCTCCGGCGTTTGCTTGTACTCGTCGGGTTGCAGAGCAGCACCGTCCCACCGTACCCGCTGGGCGTAGGTCATATGAACTGTCAGCCACATGGCCGCCGACGCGACGCAGTCTGCGGCGCGCAGGAGGTGATAGACGTCCGCTGGCGAAGCGGCCCGGCATTGCGCCACCAGCAGCTGCGCCATCTCGAAGATGCGCAACTGTGTCTGTGGTGAGTGCTGGATCACACCGTATCCGGCGGCCCACTGCGCGAACGCTGCGTCGGCCTCGCGGTGCAGACGGGCGCGATGCGTTAGGAGATGGTTTCGATGGTCTTGCATGTGCATCCGTTCGTGATCCGCTGTTATGCAGCGCCCGGTTCGCGCGGGGGCTTCCCGGTACCCCATCCGCGGTTGAAAGGTTGGCTAGCAGGAGCGCCCCGGTGTGTTTGTCGGGTTGGGAGTGATCCATAAATTTCGTCGCCGCTGGGGTAGATTAACGGTGCAAATCCTCGTCTACTTGAGTTGCATCAATTAAAATCCGACGAAATTTGTATATGACAGATTTGTAATCAAGCCGCGTCCTGCCACGAAATATGCTTTCCACCAGGGATTCCTGCTGACCCGGTTATGGTCGCGCAGGACGGTCTGCCACTCGTGGCCGGAGAACTGGCAGTCCTGATCGGAATGGACCATGATCGGCGCATGCGGCTGGCGGTGCCATAGTGCCATGAGCAGTGCATCGAGGGACTAGGCTCGTGTCAATGCGGCTGCCCATAGGCCAGCCCACTACTTGGCGCGAGAACAGATCAACCACAGCCGCCAGGTACAGCCAGCCTTCGTGGGTTCGGATGTAGGTGATGTCGGTGACCCAGGACTGGTTAGGCTCGGCTACCTTGACTGGCGCTGCAGGTGATTTGGCGCAACCACTGCGGGCTTGCCCCCTCGCATCCCAGGCCTGTGGCCGCAGCCCGTCTACGAGCGCAGGCCTTCGAGTTTGAGCAACCGCGCCACGCGATGCTTGCCGCAGCGCTCGCCCAGGTCGCACATGTCCAGCGTGAGGTTGCGGTAGCCGAAGACGCCGCAGCTCTCCAGCCACGCCTGCTTGAGCAGGCCCAGCAGACGTTGGTCGTCCTTTGCCCGTGGGCTCTGCGGTTCTGCCTTCCACGCGTAGTAGCCGCTGGCATGGACCTGCATCACCTTGCACATGTGATGGCCGGATTTCATGGGGGTATAGCGTCTTGCATTGAGGGGAGGGGGCTGGTCTTTGCTTCTCCGGCCCATGGACCGGGCCGGTCGCGCTGTCGTGCCGTGCATCGAGCCGCCTATGGTGTCTCGCCTCTTCCGGGCGTCCATCGTTCCCTCGCGCTGCTCGTCTGACGTCTTCGGCCCGGCCCGTGGGGCTGGTCCTGCGCGCTGGGCTTGCCTCCAGGGGAGCGGCTGTGCAGCCCATCCCCGCCGCGCTGGGCTTGGCGCCCCTGTGATAGCGCCGAACCGGCTGTGCCGGATCGGCCTTCACGCCTGCGGCGCTGCGCGCTTCGCTTGCGTGGTGTCGGCGTGAAGGGTGCCCCGTTGCCTGTCCATCCGTCTTTCCCTCCCTCATCACCTGGTTCGCGACCGTAGCCCGCACGGGGGCGCCGTCAAGGCGCGCCAGGCCGTGTCCTCGCCTCTGGCTGCGGGCCGCACCACCCCCGGCGCTTCTTCCTTGACGGCGCCCCCGCGCGCGCTCCTGTGGCCGCGGGCGATGAACTCAGGAAAGACGGTGGCAACGAGGCCGACCGGGTTCTTCGTGCCAACCCCACCGGAAGCCCGAAGAGGGCTCTGAATCTAGGAATCCGGTGAGGCTTTTCAACAGCCAACTTCATCAGGAGAAAGAGCATGCAACTCGCATCCCGTTTCGCGTCCCGCTCCCCCGTGCTGCGCAGCGAATCCCCGCTGTCCGATGAGCAGATCAGGGCCGTGGCCCCGTCCATCTTTGCGCAGGCCCCGCACGGCAGCCGCTCCGACCGTTACAGCTACATCCCCACCGCCATCGTGCTGCAGGAGCTGCGCGGGGAGGGCTTCCAGCCCTTCATGGTATGCCAGACCCGCGTGCGCCATGACGACCGGCGCGATTACACCAAGCACATGCTGCGGCTGCGCCATGCCAGCCAGATCAATGGGCGCGAGGCCAACGAGATCATCCTGCTCAATTCGCACGACGGTTCCAGCAGTTACCAGATGCTGGCGGGCATGTTCCGTTTTGTCTGCCAGAACGGGCTGGTGTGCGGCGACACCGTGGCCGAGGTGCGTGTGCCGCACAAGGGCGACGTGGCGGCCCAGGTGATTGAGGGGGCCTACACGGTGCTGGAGGGATTCGGGCAGGCCCAGGAATCCCGCGAAGCCATGCAGGCCATCACGCTCGACGGTGGGGAGTCCGAGGTGTTCGCCCGCGCCGTACTGGCCCTCAAGTACGACGACCCTGACAGGCCCGCAGCGTGCTGCCCGAGGACGGTGACGCCCTGTTCGCCGTCCTTCAGGCCATGCCGCAGGAGGAACTGCTGCGGCTGCTGGCGGTGTGTGCGGCGGCTTCGGTGAACGTGGTGACGCCCAGCGCCACTCACCAGCCCCCTGGTGCCGCGCTTGCCCGGGCGGTGGGGCTGGACATGGCGGCGTGGTGGAAGCCGACTGCCGAGGGGTATTTTCGCCACGTGCCCAAGGCGGCCATCCTGGAGGCCGTGGGCCAGTTCGCACCGGAGCAGGTGAACCGGCTGGCCAAGCTCAAGAAGACCGAAATCGCCGATGAGGCCGAGCGGCTGGTCGAGGGGGCAGGCTGGATGCCGGCGGTGTTTGATGCGGAGGGTGTCAGAACCGCAGCGCAGGAAGGCTCTCCAGCAGCGGACGGGGATGCCGGGATGGACGGCTGGACGATCCATCCTTCCCGGCCACCATCTACGCCCGTCTGGTTGAGGGCGATGACGGGGCGCACAACCTGATCTGGACGCGCAGCAAGGGCGACTGATCCCCGTCGCCAGCGCCCCGCCAGCGGCGGGGCGTTGTGGCGTGGGTGGGTCATCAGCACAGTGCTGGGCTGGTGGGCTCGGTGGCCTGTGGTCGTGAAGCCTGCTGTGGTCGGGCGGTTCTGCTTTCGTGTGGGGTTCCGGCTTTGCGGGTTTGGCGTATTGGCGCTTCGCAGGAATTGCGCTTTTGTGGTTCATGGGAAAGGCGTGAGGCTGTGGATGCGCTTTGGTGGCTTTGCGGTGTTGTGAGGATGCGGATGCGTGGCTTTGCGATGGCGTGCGTCTCCGGCGCGGGCCGGCCGCGCTCTCGTGCGGTGCATCGAGCCATCAGGCGCGGTGGCCTGTCGTCTCGCCCCTGCGGGCTTCGATCGCTGACGCCTGCGCGCTGCGCTTGCGGAGGAGCCGGGATGTGGCGGAGTGCAGTGGTAGGGCGGGCTTGCTGTCATGCCAATGGTGCCACGCCGTTCTCGCCGTCAAGGTCTGCGTGCACTGCCGTGCGCTGGCGGCCTGGGCGGCCGTCCCTGCACCTTGACCGCTGCGCTGCGCCGTGGCCCTGCACGGCCTGGGCAATCCCGCCCGGTCACCCTTCAGGAGTTCACCATGACCACTCTCATCACCCCCGAGCAGCGTGCGCAATTGCTGGCCAATGGCCGCGAGTCGCTGCAGAACCCGGGCTTCGACCCCGTGCCTGTCGTCAAACTGTTCACGCCGGATGCGGGCGCGACCTGGCTGCTGACGGAAATTGATCCCGACCACCATGACCATGCGTTCGGTCTGTGCGACCTGGGGCTGGGCTATCCCGAGCTGGGCTGGGTTAGTCTGGCGGAGCTGGTGGCCGTGCGCGGACGCCTGGGACTTCCGGTGGAGAGGGATCGGTGTTTCCGGGCAGACAAGTCAATCAGCGCCTACGCGCGGGTGGCGCGGCAGGCCGATCGCATCGTGACGTAATCAGCATGGTGGCGCCGCTTCTTCAGCGGCGCTTGTGATCCCTGGTCGTCGAGGTGACCGTTTTCTCTGCGGTGTCCAGTGATGCCCAATACCGAGCACGGCGATGTGAGCACTCGCCAGGGTGGTCATGAGGAACATCCTGTCCGATTTTTGTTGTCCAGGAGTGGCAGTCCAGAAAATTGCAGTGACGTCTGGAACCGCTGCACTGCCGACTTTCAGGGGCTCCGGACTAAAGAAAGTCGAGAGGGCGATTGCAGCTGATCATGACGTCGCACTGGGTGTTCACGAAGAGATGGACGCTTTGGTCATTGGTGACCGGAATTCGCACTTTTTCATTGGATTGTCCGGGGGCGCCCCCCAGGCCAAGGGCGATACCAGCCGCGTTAGTTCTCTGGCTTGCCCGAAGGGCTTGCGAGGCGCGCCTCGGTCTCCAGCACCAACTCCCCCGCGCTGCGCCCCAGCGCCCGCGCGATCCGCAGGATCACCGCTAGTGTGGGCATGTGCTCCCCACGCTCGATCTTGCCCATGTGCGAGCGCTCGATGCCCGCCAGATGGGCGAGGTTCTCCTGGGCAAAGCCTTCTTCCAGCCGGATGGCGCGCACGACCGAGCCAAAGGCCTGTGCTGGTGCGGCCTCGAAGGTCGTTGCACCGGCAGGCCTTCCACGCTGGACTCCTTGCTTGGCTTGCATGGCTCCGAGCGTCTCGTCTCAAGCATATTTAAACCACGTTAAATAAAACTCTTTTTCACCATTGCAGTAGGGATAGGTTCTAGAATTCCTGGACTGCTCAGTCCGGTGCCAGCGCTACCTGCCGCTGGCATGGTGATCGGCTGGCGGCGCAGGTATTCCCAGGAGACATGATGGCCTTACTCACCGGCGTGCAGCGTCGCCAGATGCTCGCCCATGGCGAGGNGCTCGCCCATGGCGAGGTACGGGCGCGCGGCGATGCCATCGATCCGTATCCCGTGGCCAAGCTCTACACGCCGGACGCCGGGGCCTGTTGGATCCTGGTGTCGCTTGCTTCCGATGGCGATCTGGCCTATGGCCTGATTGATGTAGGGACCGGGTTTCCCGAACTGGGCGAAGTGAGCCTGGCCATGCTGGAGGGCCTTCGGGGGCCACGCGGCTTGGCGGTGGCAATGGAGCCCGGCTACCAACCGCGCAAGACGCTGTCGGCCTATGTGGCCGATGCCCAGCGGGACGGCATGGTTACCGGATGATACAGTCTGCAACGGAGGGACGCACAAGTTACGACGGGCGAGGTCGAAAGCCACGGTCTCCGATCCGAAGGTGACCATCTCGTGAGCAGTGCATGGCAGCGTGCGAGGTTTTCCGCAACTGCTTGCCGCCATGACGACCGACGTTGATTTCCTGCCCGCACCCGCGCCTTGCTGCGCCACGGCTGCCTATCTTTACGTGCTGGACCTCGATGGCCCGGCCCTGGCATGGGAGTTTCTGCGGCGCAATCCCGGCTACGGCGCGGACTGGCAGAAGGGTGCAGGCCCTCGCCGTGATGCGGCCGCCGCCCGATGGGGGTTGAGGTTTGGTGTGGACCCGAAGCTGGACGCCCTAGAAGTCCACCCGGTCTGGATGGGCTCAGAAGATGCCTTGCCCCATGTGCGCCCTGCGGGGTCTCGTGACATCGCCCAACACCCGGTCTTCCGACTCTGGTCCCTTCCTGGCCGCAAGCAGTTGCTGCATACGGGTGACGACCTGATCCTGAGCGCGGGGCAGGGAAGTGAGGTGCTGCGGGCCTGTCTTGCTCCGAACATGGGGAGCGACATTGCCTGCCGCATCACGGCGCCCGGGGACGCACACTGTAGCGCTTGCCGGGCGGTACACGAGGCGTTGGTGCGTGATCCCAAACCCTGCATTCCACAGTCGGTCTCGCGCATCAACCTGCTGCACATGCGCTGCCTGCAGGCGCTCGATGCACAGCAAGCTGGCAAGACCCAGCGGGAGACCGCAGTCGGAATCTTTGGTGCACTGGCTGTTGCCCAATCCTGGCATGCCGACAGCGAGCTGCGCGCCCAGATGCGCCACATCCTGATGCGTGCCCGGGTCTTGATGACAGAGGGCTATCTCCGGCTCGCTGGCGTACGCCCCGTTTAGCACCGCTCCCCGGAGACGAAGCTAGTCCACCGAATCTCCCTTCGCGCTGCTCCCACCTTTGCCCAGACTCCCTCTATCGGGCTGCGAATGGTTCGCTGCTCATCCACCCCGATGGAGATCTCCATGGCAGCAGGAACTTCGATGGCATCGTTTGGCGCGCCTGATGTTGCGCAGCAACCCGCCTCTTCAGTCGCTTCGGCGATATCAGCGGCGTCCCCGCAATTTCTGACCACGGTTGAAGCTGCCGAGCTCCTGCGGCTGTCTCCACGCACACTGGAGAAGCAGCGGGTGCTGGGCGGTGGCCCGCAGTTCCGCAAGTTCGGGGCCCGCGTGGTCTACGCCATGGCCGACCTGCGTGCCTGGGCCGATGAGAACACTTTTGGCATGACTTCCGATCCGGGCTACGTGCAGCGCGAGAGCGTGCGTTGACCGTCGCACAGGGCGAGGACCTTGGACATGCCACTGCGACGCGGTGAATGTGAGCAGCTGCCGCTGTTCCGTGCCCTGCCGGGTGACGACATGGCGCTGCGCGATGCGCAGGATCTAATGGCCTATCCGTTTTTCAGCTTGGGTAAGTCGCGGCGCACGGTGCCGATCCGTTTCGAGGCGGGTGCCGTTGCTCTTACAGTGGAAGGGGTTCCCGAACATGGCATCGCCACCATATGGGATGCCGACGTGCTGATCTGGGCGGCGAGCCAGATCATCCAGGCTCGCC
>MEDL01000201.1 GCA_001724785.1 Acidovorax sp. SCN 68-22
CGGGCTGGCCTGCGCGCTGACCGCGGCCGAACGCGGTCATGCGGTCACCCTGTTCGAGGCCGGACCCGAGATCGGCGGCCAGTTGAACCTGGCCCGGGCCGTGCCAGGCAAGCAGGAGTTCAATGAACTGCTTCGCTACTTCAAGCAGGGCGTGGCGCGGCACGGTGTGACGCTCAAGCTCAACAACCGAGCGGACGCCCCCTCTCTCGCTGCCGGTCACTACGACCGCATCGTGATCGCCGCTGGCGTGCGCCCGCGCCTGCCGCAAATCCCGGGCGTCACCCACCCCAAGGTGGTGAGCTATGCCGACCTGCTATCGGGCCGGGCGCAGGCGGGCCACCGAGTCGCGGTCATCGGTGCCGGGGGCATCGGCTTCGACGTGTCCACCTTCCTGCTGCATGACGAGCATGCGGGTAAGGCGACCAACGCGCCCCAGGCGGTCGAGCAGTTTCACGCTGAATGGGGTGTCGACACCTCGCCCTCAGCCGCTGGCGGCCTGAAACCGATGCAGCCGGTCAGCTCGCCACGCGAAGTTACCCTGTTGCAGCGCAAGCCGGAAAAACCCGGACGCAGCCTGGGCATGACCACCGGCTGGGCGCTCAAGGCCGAGTTGGCGCGGCGCGGCCTGCGCACGCTCTCGGGCTGCACCTATGAACGCATCGACGATGCCGGCCTGCACCTGAGCATCAACGGCATGCCGCAAACGCTGGCCGTGGACACCATCGTCCTGTGTGCCGGCCAGGACAGCGAGAACGCACTGGTTGCCGAACTGCGTGCGCTCGGCCTCGCGCCCGATGTCATCGGCGGCGCCGAGCTGGCCGCCGAACTCGACGCCTTGCGCGCCATTGACCAGGGCACACGCCTCGGTCTGGCGATCATCTGAAACCACTTCATTTCGAATGCGACAACACCGCATTCTCGCGCCGGGTTCAAAACTGGAGCAACTGATGGAAGAACAAACTGCTGACAACGTACGTTGGAGTGTGGCCAGGGACATTGGCCGGATCGTGCTCGACCGCAGCAACGGCCCTCACACGATCTCTCTCGCGTCCACTGCTGCACTGGCCCGCGCAGTTGCCGAGATTGCCGCAGCAAAGCCGCGGGTCGTATTGCTGACCGGCAGCGGAACGATATTCTGCGCCGGCGGGGATATCGCCGAGATGCGCCAACACGCTGGAACGCTCGACGTCTATATTGACGAGCTCGTGGGCATCGCGCACCCGGCGCTACTGCGACTGTCGGAACTGCCGGTGCCGGTGGTGACAGCCATCAACGGCTCGGTCGGCGGTGGCGGCATCGGCTGGGCACTTTGCGGCGACTTCGCTCTGGCGGCAGCATCAATGAAGCTGCGCACAGGGTACGCAGCCATCGGCTTGTCCCCTGACATGGGCGCATCCCACTTCATCACCCGACGCATCGGCTCGCTGCGCGCGCGCCAGCTTCTCATGCTCAGTGACCCCATCGACGCTCGCCGATGCCTCGACTTCGGCTTGGTGGACGAAGTCGTGCCTGACGCCGAGTTGGGCGCTCGCGCCCAAACCCTGTGCGAACGACTGGCCCGTGCGCCCACCGCCTCGATGGCTGGCATCAAGCAACTGTGCGAAGGCGCCGCGCGACGCAACCTGCACGAGCAAATGGCGCTCGAGAAGTCTCTGATTGAAGCTCGCGCCCGAAGTAGCGATGCAAGTGAAGGCGTGCAGGCCTTTCTGGAAAAGCGCGCCCCACGTTTCAGCGGGCGTTGAACAGCGTTCTCATCCATGAATTTCACACCCAACCCAGAACACGAAACCATCCGCGAAGCGATCGGCAAAATCTGCGCCCGCTTCGACGACAGCTACTGGCTCGAACGCGACAAGGTTGGCGGCTTTCCGCACGAGCTGCACCGCGCCCTGGCCGACGGCGGCTGGCTCGGTGTTTGCCTGCCGCAGGAATATGGCGGCGGCGGCCTGGGCATCAGTGAAGCGACCGTGATGATGCAGGCCATCTCGCAGTCGGGTGCCGGACTGTCTGGCGCATCGGCCGTGCACATGAATATTTTCGGTTTGCAGCCCGTGGCCGTGTTTGGCAACGAGGAGCAAAAACGCCGCATGCTGCCTCCGCTGATCCAGGGCAAGGAGAAAGCCTGCTTCGCCGTCACCGAACCCAACACCGGCCTGAACACCACCCGCCTGAAAACCCGTGCCGAGCGGGTTGGCGACCACTATGTGCTGTCCGGCCAAAAGGTCTGGATATCGACCGCCCAGGTGGCCGAGAAGATGCTCATTCTGGCGCGCACCACGCCGATCGAGGACTGCAAGAAACCGACCTTCGGCCTGAGCCTGTTCTACACCGACCTCGACCGCCGTTTTGTCGAGGTGCGCGAAATCGAAAAGATGGGGCGCAAGGCGGTCGACTCGAACGAACTCTTCATCGACTGCCTGCGGGTGCCGGTGGAGGACCGCATCGGCGAAGAGGGCCGCGGCTTTGAGTACATCCTGCATGGCATGAACCCGGAGCGGGTGCTGATCGCGGGCGAGGCGATCGGCCTGGGTCGGGCGGCGCTGCAGGTGGCCGTCAACTACGCCCGCGAGCGCGTGGTCTTCGACAGGCCTATCGGGCAGAACCAGTCGATCCAGCATCCGCTGGCGCAATCATGGATGGAGCTGGAAGCCGCCGAAATGATGGCGATGCGCGCGGCCTGGAAATACGACAACGGCCTGCCCTGCGGCGCCGATGCCAATGCCGCCAAGTACATGGCGGCCGAGGCTGGTTTCAACGCCTGCCAGCGCGCCATGGCCACGCTGGGTGGCTATGGCTACGCCAAGGAATACCACGTCGAACGCTACCTGCGCGAGATGATGATTCCGCGCATCGCGCCGATCAGCCCGCAACTCATCCTGTGCTTCATCGCCGAGAAGGTGCTGGGGCTGCCCAAATCCTATTGACATTCACGACCAGCAACCACCCCATCATGACCACCACCCACAACAGCGAACGCGCTGAACAACTGACCATGCTGCGCGAAAGCGCGCTCAGTTTCGTCACCAAAGAATCACCACTCAACCGCGCCCGCGCCCTGCGCCAGCAGATGCCGGGCTACGACCGCCGCTTCTGGGGCGCCCTGGCCGAACAGGGTTGGACCGGGCTGCTGGTGCCCGAACAACTGGGCGGATACGCGCAAGGCTTCACTGAGATGGCCGAGGTCGTCGCCGCGCTCGCCACGCAGGTCGCGCCGGAACCGGTGGTGCCGGTGCTGGTGTTTGCCGGTCGGCTGCTGGCCCATGCGGGTGCCAACGAGCTCTCAACACGTCTGCTGACCGAGCTCGCCGAGGGTCGCACCCTGCCCGCTGTGGCCTGGCAGGAAGACGTCACCGGCACGAAAGACCGGCCGGGCCAGGCGGCGACCAGGCTGGAGCGCCAGGCCGACGCCCTGCTGCTCAATGGCTGCAAGCGCCATGTGCGCCCCGGCGCCGGGGCCGACGGCTACATCGTCAGCGCCACCGGCCCCCAAGGTCTGGCCCTGGTGTGGGTGCAGGCCGATGCGGCCGGCCTGACCCTGTCGAGCCAGTCGCTGGCCGACGGCAGCTATGCGGCACAGATCGACTTGAACAGCGTTCGCCTGCCCGCCAGCCACCTGCTGGCCGAAGGGGCCGCCGCCGAGGCCGCGCTGACCCGCGCCTACGATGAAACCCTGGTATTGACCAGTGTTGAACTGCTGGCCCTGGCGCGCGGCATGCTGTCCATGACGCAAGACTACCTGCGCACGCGGATCCAGTTCGGCAAGCCGATCGGCAGCTTCCAGTCGCTGCAGCACCGCGCCGTCGACCTGTTGATTCAGCAGGAACTGACCGCCAGCGTGGTGACCCAGGCCCTGGCCCTGCTCGATGACCCGGACGGCGACGCCAGCGCCCGCTCGGCCATGGCCAGCCGCGTCAAGTCGCGCGCGTCGGACGCCGGCTTGCAAGTGGCGCGCGAAGCGGTGCAACTGCACGGCGCCATTGGCGTCACTGATGAAAACGACATCGGTCTGTACCTGCAGCGTGCCCTGGTGCTGTCCGCCTGGCTGGGCAATGGCACCCAGCAGCGCCGCCGCTACGCCAACCTCACCCAAAACGCCACCGCGCAGGAGCACGCATGAACACCACCGCCTCCAGGGCCACCGACTGGAATGCACTCGACAACGCCAGCTTCCGCGCCGCCCTGCGCGAATTTTTTGAAAAACATTTCCCCAGCGAATGGCGCTACCCGCAACGGCGCCTGCGCTGGTCCGAAATCGGCCCTTGGTACCTGAAGCTGTCGGAAAGAGGCTGGGTCGCGCCGAGCTGGCCCACGCAGTACGGCGGCATGGGCCTGAGCCCCGAGAAACTCATCATCTTCATCGAAGAGCAGGAGCGCTGGGGCGTGGCGCGCGCGCCCGACATGGGCATCACCATGGTCGGCCCGCTGCTGATCAACCACGGCAACCAGACCCAGCGCGCCTACTACCTGCCCAAAATCATTGCCGGCGAGCACATCTGGTGCCAGGGTTACTCGGAACCCAATTCGGGCTCCGACCTGGCCAGCCTGCGCACCGAAGCGGTGGTCGACGGCGACGACTTCATCGTCAACGGGCAAAAGACCTGGACCACGCTGGCGCAGGACGCCACCCACATCTTCCTGCTGGTGCGCACCGACAAAACGGCCAAGAAGCAGGAAGGCATCAGTTTCCTGCTGGCCGACATGAAAACGCCGGGCATCACGGTGCGCCCCATCCGCAACATCGCGGGCAGCGAAGACTTCTGCGAGGTCTTCCTGGAAAACGTGCGCGTGCCGCGCAGCAACATCGTGGGCGAGCTCAACAAGGGCTGGACCATCGCCAAGGCGCTGCTCGGCTTCGAACGCATCTTCCTGGGCAGCCCCAAGCAAAGCCAGTACGCGCTGGCGCGCGTGCAGGAAGCCGCGCAGCGGCTCGGCCTGTTCGAAGACACCGGCTTCGTGGACCGCTACACCAAGCTGGCGCTGGACGTGGCCGACCTGGGCGCGCTCTATGGCCGCTTCATCGAGCAGGTCAAACGTGGCGAAACCCTGGGCCCCGATGTCTCCATGCTCAAGCTGTTCGGCACCGAAACCTATTCGCGCCTGGCCGACCTGCTGGTCGATGTCATGGGATCGAGTGGTGGCACGCCCGGATCCACCGCCCTGCCCG
>MEDL01000202.1 GCA_001724785.1 Acidovorax sp. SCN 68-22
CACCGTGCGCCTGCTGGAAATGCTGCGCAACGGCGAGATCGATTGCGCCATCATGGCCGAGCCATTCCCCGATGCGGGCCTGGCGGTCGCGCCCTTGTACGACGAGCCCTTCGTGGCGGCGGTGCCGAGCAACCACCCGCTCGCCGTCCAGGCATCGGTCAGCGCCGAGCAGCTGCGCAACGAACACGTTCTGCTGCTCGGGGCCGGCCACTGCTTTCGCGACCACGTGCTCGAGGTGTGCCCCGAATTCGCGCGCGTGGCGCCGCAGGGCGACGGCATCCACAAGCGCTTCGAGGGCTCGTCCCTCGAGACCATCAAGCACATGGTGGCCGCCGGCATGGGCGTGACCCTGGTGCCCCGCCTGGCGGTGCCCGAAGCCGCGCTGGCCAGCAGCCCGCGCCGGCGCGGGGCCGACGAGGGGCATATCCATGCCGGGCATATCCGTTACCTGCCGATCGCCGACCCGGACGGCGCGCCCGCGCCCACGCGCCGCGTGGTGCTGGCGTGGCGGCGCAGCTTCACGCGCTTCGAGGCGATCGCGGCGCTGCGCAACGCCATCGTGGCCTGCGCCTTGCCGGGGGTCAAACGCGTGAATTGAATGCGTTCTATAGTGGATCGGGTGTGTCTGCTCTCAACCTTTGAAGGAGTAATTCATGGCAAAAGCCAAAACCGCCGCCAAACCGACCTCCCGTCCGTCCCCGGCCGTACCGCGCATCAACATCGGCATCTCCGAGAAGGACCGCGCGTCGATTGCGCAAGGTCTCGCGCGCCTGCTGGCGGACACCTACACGCTCTACCTGACTACGCACAACTTCCACTGGAACGTCACCGGCCCGATGTTCAATACGCTGCACACCATGTTCATGGCGCAGTACACCGAACTGTGGAACGCCGTGGACCCGATCGCCGAGCGCATCCGCTCGCTTGGCCACACGGCGCCAGGTTCCTACGCGCAGTTCGGCCGGCTCGCCAGCCTGCCCGACGCCCCGGCCGAGCCGCCGCGCGCCCTGGAAATGGTGGGCGTGCTGGTGTCCGGCCACGAGGCCGTGGCACGCACCGCGCGCGAGCTGTTCCCGCTGGCCGACAAGGCGGGCGACGAGCCCACCGCCGATCTGTTGACCCAGCGCCTGACGGTGCACGAGCAGACCGCCTGGATGCTGCGCTCGCTGCTCGAAGACTAAGTCTTCAGGGCTTGTCCTACAGGCGGCGGTGCGGGGCGCCGGGATGATGGCCATTTTTGGGCGCCACCCGGCGCCTTGACCCGAAGCAGCGCTGCCATTCATGCGAATTCTGTACGTCGAAGACCACCGCGAAGTGCGCGAAACCATCGCCCTGCTCATGGAAGCCGAAGGCCGGACCGTGGTGCAGTGCGAAACCGGCGAGCAGGCGCTGGAGCAGGACCGGTTGGCGCACGAGCGCGGGGCACCGTTCGACGTGGTCGTCACCGATGTGAGCCTGCCCGGCATGTCGGGCACCGATCTGGCGCACGCCCTGCTGGCCGCGAACCGCGGGCGCTGGGTCATTCTTTGCTCGGGCTACGAACTCGGCGCCCACGCGCACGCCTGGGGTGCCCGCGTGCGTACGCTGCTCAAGCCCTTTGAAATCGAAGCGCTGGACGCGCTGCTGAACGAGGTGGCCGAGTCGCTCAGGCAACCGCAGCGGGTGTAGCCGCCGCGTGGCGCGGCAGCGTGACGGCGAACACGGTGTGCCCGTCCGCGCTGTGCACTTCCACCGAGCCATGGTGGCTCTGCACGATGCTCTGCACGATGAACAGGCCCAGGCCGAGGCCGTCCTGGCGCCCGGCGTGCGCCTCCCGGCCGCGAAATGGCTGGAACAGCACGGGCAGCAACTCGGGGGGAATGCAGCCGCCGTTGCGCACCTCCAGGCGGACGCAATCGGGCCGCGCGCCGTCGAGTACCAGGCGCACCGCCTGGTCGGGGCTGCCGTGGCGCAGTGCATTGCCCAGCAGGTTGGACAGGACCTGCCCCAGACGCTCGGCGTCCCATTCGCCGTGCAGGTCACCCTGCGCGACCAGTTCCACGCGCCCGGCCTGCGCCTCGCCCAGTTCGGCCAGGGCGCGGGTGCACACCGCGTCGAGTTGCAGCGGCACCGGGCGCAGGACGAGACCCCCGTGCTGGCGGATGCGCGTCACGTCCAGCAGGTCTTCGATCATGCTGCCCATGCGGCGTGCGCTGGCCAGCATGCGCTGCGCCAGCGCGGCGGGCCGCCCCTCGGGGAGGTCGCGCACCAATGCGCTGGCGGACGCGGTGACGGCCGCCAGAGGGGTGCGCAAGTCGTGGCCGAGCACGGCCACGAACATGTCGTTGATGCGCAGCGCCTCGGTGCGTGCCGCCAGTTCGCGGGCCAGCGCGGCCTTCTGGCGGTGCAGCGTGAAAAACACCTCGGCCTTGCTGGTCAGCACCTGCGGGTGCACGGGCTTGTAGAGGAAATCGACCGCGCCGCTTTCGTAGCCCTTGAATTGCCAATCGAGGTTGTGCGTGCCCGCGGTGATGAAGATCAGGGGGATGTGGCGCGAGCGCTCGCGGCCACGGATCAGTTCGGCCAGCTCGAACCCATTCATCTCCGGCATCTGCACATCCAGCAGTGCCAGGGCGATGTCGTCGTGCAGGAGCAGCAGTTCCAGGGCTTCCGGGCCCGAGCGGGCCTCCAGGACGCACACGCCCTCACGCGCCAGCAGGGCATGCAGCGCCACCAGGTTTTCGGGGACGTCGTCCACCACCAGGCATTTGATGGGTGCCCCGTCCGCGCTGATAGGGTGATTCATGGCGCCCTTTGTACTTGTTGCACCAATGCTGCTGCCAGCCCGGCGGGCGGCAGCACGTAATCCACGCCCCACGCCGCCAGGCCGGCCTGTGGCATGGTCGGCGCCTGGGCGCTGGCCGGCGATTGCACCATGGTCAGGCCCCCCAGGCGGCCAATGGTGGCGAGGCCCGCCGCGCCGTCGGCATTGGCGCCGGAGAGCAGTACGCCGATGAGGCGCTCGCCGAACTGGTCGGCGGCCGACTCGAACAGCACGTCGATGGCGGGGCGCGAGAAATGCAGCGGCGCGTCCACCGACAAGCACAGGCGCGGCCCGGCGTCGATCAGCAGGTGGTAGTCGGGCGGCGCGAACACGATGGCGCCGGCTTCGACCGGTGCGCCGTGCTGGGCTTCGCGCACCGGCAAGGCGCAGCGTGGGGCGAACACTTCCGTCAGCAGACTGGGCCGCTGGCGCTGCATGTGCACCACCACCACCACGGCGGCGGCGTAGCCCGCCGGCAGGGCGGGCAGCAGCGTCTGCAGGGCCTCCAGTGCGCCGGCGGAGCCGCCCACGACCACGGCGTCCACCGGTGCGCGCCGTCCGGGGCGCGCGGGCGGCGCAGCGGGGGTGCTCGCCAGCGCGCTCATGGCGCCGCCTTTCGGTAGATGCGCTGCTCGGGTGCGAAATCGTCGAAATCGCCCGAGCGGCCGGAGAAGCGCAGCGATTCCTTGCTCCCCAGGCCGAGAAAGCCGCGGTGGCACAGCGCGTCGTGGAACAGCCCGAGCGCCCGGTCCTGCAGATCGCGCTCGAAGTAGATCAGCACGTTGCGGCACGACACCAGCTGCACTTCGGCGAACACGTGGTCGGTCGCCAGGCTGTGGTCGGAGAACACCATGCGCTCGCGCAGCGATTTGTGGAACACCGCACGGCCATAGGCGGCCGTGTAGTAGTCCGACAGCGAGGTGGTGGCGCCCGAGGCCGCATGGTTCTGTGTGAAGGCCGGCACGCGCGCCGCATCGAAGACGCCGCTGGCGGCCGACTGGAGCGCCTGCGGGTTGATGTCCGTGGCGTACACCAGGGTGCGTTCGAGGAGCCCGGCCTCGTGCAGCAGGATGGCGATGGAATAGGCCTCCTCGCCCGCGCTGCAGCCCGCGACCCACACCTTGAGCGAGGGATAGGTGCGCAGCAGCGGCAGCACACGCACGCGCAGCGCGCGGAAATACTCGGGGTCGCGGAACATGTCGCTCACCTGCACGGTGAGGTAGTCGAGCATGCCGGCGAACACGTCGGGCTCGTGCAGCACACGGTCCTGCAACTGCGAGAGGGTCTTGCATTGGAAGTGCGTCTGCGCGGCAAGCAGGCGGCGCTTGAGCGAGGCGCGGGCGTACGAGCGGAAGTCGTAGTGGTAGCGCTGGTAGATGGCCTCGATGAGCAGGCGCTGCTCGATGTCGGCGATCTGGGCGAGTCGGCGGTGCGGCACGGTCGTCTCGCGGCCTACTTGGGCATCCAGACGCGCACCAGCGACATCAGCTTGTCCACGTCCAGCGGCTTGGCGATGTAGTCGTTCGCCCCGGCGGCCAGGCATTTTTCCTGGTCGTTCTTCATGGCCTTGGCGGTCAGCGCGATGATGGGAATGCGCCGCCATTCGGGGCGCAGGCGGATCTCCCGCATGGCGGCGTAGCCGTCCATCTCGGGCATCATGATGTCCATCAGGATCAGGTCCACCGCGCCGGGCGTGCGGTGTGCGTCCAGCCACTCCAGGGCCTCGCGGCCGTTGCGCGCGATGGCCACCTGCAGGCCGGTGGGTTCGAGCACGCTGGAGAGCGCAAAGACATTGCGCACGTCGTCCTCCACCACCAGCACCGTGCGGCCTTCGAAGGCCTGCTCGCGGTTGCGCGCGCTGCGCAGCATCTGCTGGCGTTCTTCGGGAAGCTCGGACTCGACCTGGTGCAGGAACAGGGTCACTTCGTCCAGCAGGCGCTCGGGGGAGTGTGCGTCCTTCAGGATGATGGAGCGCGAGAAGCGCCGCAGCTGCTGCTCCTCGGCCGGCGTCAGGGTGCGCCCGGTGTAGACGATGACGGGCGGAAAGGACACCCCGTCCTGCTCGGTCATTTTCTCCAGCAGCTCGTAGCCGCTCAAGTCGGGCAGGTTGACGTCCATCACCATGCAATCGAAGCTGTTGGCGCGCAGCAGCTCCAGCGCCTTGCCCGCGGTGTCGGCGCCGGTGATCTCCACGCCGTCGGTGGCCAGCAGGGCGCGCAGGCTTTCGCGCTGCACGTCGTCGTCTTCCACCACCAGGACGCGGCGCATGTCCTGGCTGAACTTGCCCTCCAGGCGCTGCAGTGCCTCGACCAGCGCTTCGCGCTGAACGGGCTTGAGCGCGTAGCCGACGGCGCCGCGCTCCATGGCCTCCTGGCTGTAGTCGGCGACCGAGACGACGTGCACCGGGATGTGGCGCGTGGCGGGGTTGCGCTTGAGCTGGTCGAGCACGCCCAGGCCCGAAAAATCGGGCAGGTTCATGTCGAGCACGATGGCGCTCGGCTGGCGCTGCCGGGCGGCGTCCAGGCCTTCGCCGGCGGTGGCCGCCCAGGCACATTCGAACCCCATGTCCTGCGCCAGGTCCTGCAGAATTTGGGCAAAGCGCGGGTCGTCCTCGATGATCAGGATGCTGCGCGAGCCCTTGGCCCACGGCGGGGCGGAAGGTGCGGCGGGTGCCTGCGCCACAGCCGCGGGCCGTGCGAGCGGTAGCTGGGGGGGGCGCGCGGGCTCGGCGTCCGGTGCGCGCCCGAGGGTGAGCGTGAAGGTGCTGCCCTTGCCGGGGGCGCTCGACAGCGCCACATCGCCGCCCAGGCGCTGCGCCAGGCTGCGCGAAATCGACAGCCCCAGGCCGGTGCCGCCGTACTTGCGGTGCGTGCTGCCGTCGGCCTGGCGGAACGCCTCGAACACCAGCGCATGCTGGTGCGGCGCAATACCGATGCCCGTATCCTGGACGGCGAAGGCAACGCGGCCGTCGGCCTGCATGGCCACGTGCACGTGCACCGAACCCTTCTCCGTGAACTTGAGCGCGTTGGAGAGCAGGTTCTTGAGGATCTGCCCCAGGCGCCGCGGGTCGGTGTGCAGCGTTTCGGGTACGCCGGGTGCGATCGAGCTGGTGAGTTCCAGGCCCTTTTCCCGGGCGATCGGTTGCAAGGGCTCGAGCAGCGCGGCCAGCGTCTTGGCGATGGGAACGGCCTGCGGTTCCACATCGGCCTGGCCGGATTCGATCTTCGCCAGGTCCAGGATGTCGTTGATCAAGGCCAGCAGGTCGTTGCCGGCGGCGTAGATCGTCTGCGCGTACTTCACCTGTTCGGCGTCGAGGTTGCCGTTCCTGTTGTCGGCGAGCAGCTTGGCCAGGATCAGCGTGGAATTGAGCGGCGTGCGCAGCTCGTGGCTCATGTTGGCCAGGAACTCGCTCTTGTACTGGCTGGCGAGTTCCAGTTCGGCGGCCTTGGCGCTCAGCACATCCTGTGCGTCGAGCAGCCGCTCGCGCTGTTCTTCGAGCTGGCTGGTCTGCTCTTCGAGCTGTGCATTGGTTTGCTCCAGCTCGGTCTGCTGCAGCTCCATCTGCGCCTGCGAGGCCTGCAAGGTGCGGCTCTGCTGCTCCAGCTCCTCGTTGCTCACGCGCAGTTCTTCCTGCTGGGTCTGCAGTTCCTCGGCCTGGCGCTGCGTCTCGCGCAGCAGGCGTTCGAGTTCGGAGCGGTCGCGCGCCGCGCGGACGGCCAGCGCCAGCATCTCCGAGGCGCGCTCCAGAAGTTCCTGGTCGGCGGCCGAGAGGGTGCGGAAAAATCCCAGTTCGATGACGGCGTACGCACGTCCGGCGTAGAGGGCGGGTGCGATCAACAGCTCGCTCGGCTGCGCCGTGCCGGTGGCGGAAGAAACGCTCAGATAGCCCTCGGGCACTTCGCGTACCCAGTGCACCGAGCGTGTGCGCACGGCCTGCCCGACCAGGCTTTCGCCGCTGCGCAGCGTCTCGGCGCCGGGGTGCGGCTCCAGGGCGTAGCCGGCGAAGAGCTCCAGCCGGCCGGCATCGGTCACCAGGTAGGCGGCGGCCACCTGGGCGTGCATGTAGCGGGCGAGCTGCTGCAGGGCAATTTCCCCCAGGGTTGCCAGCGTGTGGTCGCCCTGCAGTTCCAGGCCCAGGCCCATCAGGCCGCGGTCCACCCACGCCTGGCGCGCCTTGGCGCGCTGTTCGCGCGCGGTCATGGACGCCGCGAGCGAGATCAGCACGAGCAGGGTCACCGCGCCGCCCCCGATCACCCAGGTCGACCAGCCGGCGGTGTCCTCCCAGGCCTGGCGCCGATCGCGCTGCAGCTGCATCAGACGCTCCAGCAGGTTGGTGCCGAGTGCGCGCACCTGCACCATGGCGGTCTGGCCGAGCCCGCTGCGCATCTTCTGGAGTGCGCCGAGCGTATCGCCCTGGCGGTGCAAGGCCACCACGCCGGCGAGTTCGACCAGCCTGGCATCCACCAAGGTGGCGAACTGGCGCCCTTCGCGCGCCAGGCCCTCCTCGCCGTCAAGAGCGGCGCGCAGCGACTCCATGTCGTGCCGCGCGTTGGCCACGGCCAGCTCGTACGGCGCCAGGTAGCTGGTGTCGCCGGTGAGCAGCAGGCCGCGTTCGCCGGTCTCGGCGTCGGCCACCTGGCGCAGCACGCGCTGCAGGTACTGGATGGACATCGTGGTGTCGTTCAGGCGTTCCACGGCGGAACTGCGCTGCGTGGCGGCCAGGTAGGTCATGGCGCCGATCAGCAGGGTGGCAAGCGCCGCGAGCAGAAAGCCGAGCAGCACGCGCCGCGACACGGACGGGTCGAACAACTGCGTGGCGCCGGGCTTGCCGGGCTCGGGCGGGGTGCTGGTCGGGGGGGTGTCGTGGGGCGGTTTCATGGCAGGCGGGGCAGTGCGTGCGGCACAGGACCGGCTATTGTGACGAGGCTTGCGATTTGGCGCAGCCCCGGCCTGCTACAGTCCCGCCGCTCGCCGCGCCCTCGCCGCCACCGCCATGCCACCTGTCCGTTCGCGCCTTGCCCTCTACCTCGACCTGATCCGCTGGAACCGCCCCGCCGGCTGGCTGCTGCTGCTGTGGCCCACGCTCTCGGCGCTGTGGGTCGCCGCGGGGGGCTTTCCCGGCTGGCCGCTGCTCACCATCTTCACGCTCGGCACCATCCTCATGCGCAGCGCCGGCTGCTGCGTGAACGACGTGGCGGACCGGGATTTCGACCGCCATGTCGCGCGCACGGCCGCCCGCCCGGTGACCACCGGCGCGCTGTCGGTGCGCGAGGCGCTCGCCGTGGGGGCGGTGCTGGCGCTGGCCGCCTTCGGCCTGGTGCTGCTGACCAACGCGCTGACCGTGGCGCTGTCCTTCGCGGCGCTCGCCATCGCCGTGGCCTACCCCTTCGCCAAGCGCGTGCTGGCCATGCCGCAGGCGGTGCTGGGCGTGGCCTTCAGCTTCGGCATCCCGATGGCCTTCGCCGCCGTGCGCGGCGAAGTGCCGCTGCTGGCCTGGGGGTTGCTGCTGGGCAACCTGTTCTGGGTGCTGGCCTACGACACCGAGTACGCCATGGTCGACCGCGACGACGACCTGAAGATCGGCATGAAGACCTCGGCCATCACGCTGGGCCGGTTCGACGTGGCGGCGATCGTGGTGTTCTACCTGGTTTTTGTGCTGATATGGGTCCTGGCGCTTGTCCCGCTTCAGCTGGGCGCTATTTTTTATGTAGCTATCGCGGCGGTGCTGGCGCAGGTGGCCTGGCACGGGTGGCTGATCCGCGGGCGCACGCGCGCCGGGTGCTTCCGTGCCTTCCGCATGAACCACTGGATCGGCTGCACCCTGTTCGTGGGCATCGCCGCGGGCTACGCGATGCGCTGATTGCTTCTAAATGAATAGCTGCTAGTGCTTATGGAATAAGCGCTGGAGGCCAAAAAAGACCAATATTTTTGGCCGCTGTTCAGTGCGAGGTGCCGAATTCATCGCCGAGTTCGCGCGCCCGTTCCCCGGCCGCGGCGATGGCGTGGCCGAAATGGCCTACGACCCCGGCGCGCTCCAGCACCTCGATGGCGGCGTGCGTGGTGCCGCCCTTGGAGGTGACGCGCTGGCGCAGCACCTGGGGCGGTTCGTCGGAACGCCGTGCCAGTTCGGCGGCGCCCGCCACCGTGGCGAGCGCCAGGCGGTGCGCCTGGGCCGGGCCGAGGCCCAGGTGCACGCCGGCCTCGGTCATGGCTTCGAGCAGGTAGAACACGTACGCCGGGCCCGAGCCGGAGAGCGCGGTGACGGCGTCCAGGTCCTGCTCGCGCTCCACCCACAGGGTTTCACCGGTTGGCGCCAGCAGTTGCTCGATGCGCTGGCGCTCCTGCGCCCCCACGGCGGTGCGCGCAAACAGCGCGCTGATGCCCCGGCCGATGAGCGCCGGCGTGTTCGGCATGGCGCGCACCACGCGCTCGGTGCCCAACCACTGGGCAATGCTGCTGCTGCGGATGCCGGCGGCCACGCTCAGGTGCAGGGCCTCGGCGGTGAGCGGGCGGACCTGCAGCGCCGCCTCGCGGAAGACCTGGGGCTTGACCGCCCAGACCACCAGGTCGGCGCCGCGCAGCTGCGGGCCGGGCAGCGCCTGCGCCGCGATGCCCCAGCGCGCCTGCAGCGCCGCGCGCGCCGCCTCGGCGGGCTCGACGACTTCGATGCGCTCGGGCGCCAGGCCCTCGGCGACCAGCCCGCCGATGATGGCGCTGGCCATGTTGCCGCCTCCGATGAAGGCGATGGACGGTGCGGTGGCGGCGGGCGCCGGAGAAGCAGAATCGGACATGGTGTGCGGGCCGTGGCAAAAGTTCGCGGCCATTGTCGCCGCTGCCGGCGGCGCCTGTTCCTAGAACGTGTTCACCATCTTTTCATGGAGCCCGCAAGGCAGCCAGCAGGGTTGTTCCGCTTTGGGCCTGCCTGCGGCGTTCCAAATCCCGTCTCAGGGCGCGAGCGTGGCCTGGCGCACCGCGTGCTCCCAGCGCGCCATCAGCTCTTCGGCGCGCGCCGGAGGCAGCGTCGGCTCGAAGCGCCGCTCTGCGCGCCACAGGCGCGAGAGCTCCTCGGTGCCGGCGTACACGCCGCTCGACAGGCCGGCCAGGTAGGCCGCGCCCAGGGCGGTGGTTTCGACCACGGCCGGGCGCACCACGGGAATGCCCAGCAGGTCGGACTGGAACTGCATCAGCAGGTCGTTGACGCAGGCGCCGCCGTCGACGCGCAGCTCGGCCACCGGCGCGCTGCCGGCGGCCACGGCGTCGCGCGACATGGCGTGCAGCAGCGCCGCGCTCTGGTAGGCGATGCTCTCGAGCGCCGCGCGCGCAATGTGCGCCAACGTGCTGCCGCGCGTCAGGCCGGTGATGGTGCCGCGCGCCTCGGGCTGCCAGTAGGGCGCGCCCAGGCCGGTGAAGGCCGGCACCATCATCACGCCGCCGGCGTCCGGCACGCTTTGCGCCAGCGCCTGCACTTCGCTGCTGCTCTCGATCGCGCGCAGGCCGTCGCGCAGCCACTGCACGACGGCACCGCCGACGAACACGCTGCCTTCCATGGCGAACTCGGGGGCGGCAAGCGTGGGGGCAATCTGCACGGCGCCGGGCCGCCCCAAGCCGTGCAGGGCCCCCTCGGGGGGCAGCGCAGCACGCGCAGCGGCAAGCGTGGGGGCCACCTGCGCCGCGCTGGTGGTGAGCAGGCCGTTTTCCGACCGGCGGAAGGCCTGGCCGGTGTGCATCAGCAGGAAGCAGCCGGTGCCGTAGGTGTTCTTGGCCATGCCGGGGGAAAAGCACGCCTGGCCGAAGAGGGCGCTCTGCTGGTCGCCGGCCACGCCGCCGATGCGCAGGCCGTGGCCGAGCAGCTCCGGGCGCACCTCGCCGAACACACTGGCCGAAGGCTGGACGCGCGGCATCAGCGCGGCGGGAATGCGCAGCAGGGCCAGGAGCTCCTCGTCCCACTGGTTGGTGCGCACGTTGAACAGCATGGTGCGCGCGGCATTGGTCACGTCGGTGACGTGCTCCGCACCGCCGGTGAGCTGCCAGATCAGCCAGCTGTCCACCGTGCCGAAGGCGAGTTCGCCGCGCTCGGCCGCGGCGCGTGCGCCGGGCACGTTGTCGAGCAGCCACTGCAGCTTGGTGCCGGAGAAATAGGCGTCGATCAAGAGGCCCGTCTTGGCCGCGATGGTGTCCGCATGGCCTTGCTCGCGCAGCTGGGCGCAGGCCGGCTCGGCGCGCCGGTCCTGCCAGACGATGGCGTGGTGCACCGGCTCGCCGGTCGCGCGGTTCCACAGCACGGTGGTCTCGCGCTGGTTGGTGATGCCGAGCGCGCGCACCTGGTGGGCGCCAATGCCGGCCTTTTGCAGGGCCTCGCGCGCCGTTTCGAGCTGCGTGCGCCAGATCTCGCGCGGGTCGTGCTCGACCCAGCCCGGGCGTGGGTAGATCTGGGTGAGTTCGCGCTGTGCCTGCGCCGCAATGTGGCCGCGGTGGTCGAAGACGATGCTGCGCGAACTGGAAGTGCCTTGGTCGAGGGCGAGCAGGTAGGTCATGGTGGGGCTCTCAGGGCGCGATGTCGCAGACCACGCTGGCGTCGGCGAGCAGCGCCGGGAAGGGTTCCGGCGGCGGTGCGTCGGTGAACAGCCGGTCGATCTGTGCCAGCTGCGCCAATTGCACCATGGCCGGACGGTTGAACTTGCTGTGGTCGGCCGCCAGCCAGACCTGGCGCGACTGGGCAATGATGGTCTGCGCAACCTTGACTTCGCGGTAGTCGAAGTCGCGCAGCGAACCGTCGGCCTCGATGCCCGAGATGCCGATGACGGCGATGTCCACCTTGAACTGGCGCATGAAATCCACCGCCGTCTCGCCGACGATGCCGCGGTCGCGCGAGCGCAGCACGCCGCCGGCGACGATCACTTCGCAGTCCGGGTTGCTGCTGAGCGTGGCGGCGACGTTCAGGTTGTTGGTGATGACGCGCAGCCCCCGGTGGTGCAGCAGCGCGCGCGCCACCGCTTCGGTGGTGGTGCCGATGTTCAGGATCAGCGAGCAGTTGTTCGGGATTTCGCGCGCCACGCGCTGCGCGATGCGCGCCTTGGCGCCGGCGTTGAGCGCTTCGCGCTGCGTGTGGGCGATGTTTTCCACCGTGGAGCCGGGCACGCGCACGCCGCCGTGGAAACGCGTGAGCAGGCCTTCGTCCGCCAGGCGCTGCACGTCGCGGCGCACCGTTTGCAGGGTCACGCCCAAGGTCTCGGCCAACTGTTCGACGGTGGCGCTGCGGCGGGCCTGCACTTCCTTGAGCAACTGCAGCTGACGGGGGTTGGTGTTCACGCCCCGACTTTAAAACGAACAAAAAGGAATCGATTCAGGGTAAACCTGGGGGACAAAACGAATTGAAAAGAACAAAAATGAAGAAATGCGAAGTATGAATTGCGCGTTTTGGTCGCCGCTCCCGGGAGTGCGGCGCGGTGCCGGCGGAGTGGGGGCGTGGTGATGGAACTCGCGCTGGCGGCCGTGGAGAAGACGGTGGGGCCCGAGACCTGGCTCTACCCCATGGACCTGGAGTTGCACAGCGGCGCCGTGACGGTGCTGCTGGGTGCCACGCAGGCGGGCAAGACCAGCCTGATGCGCATCATGGCCGGGCTGGACGCGCCCTCCGCGGGCCGCGTGCTGGTCGGCGGCCGGGACGTCACCGGAACGCCGGTGCGTGAGCGCAATGTCGCCATGGTCTACCAGCAGTTCATCAATTACCCGTCGATGACGGTGGCGCAGAACATCGCCTCGCCGCTCAAGCTGCGCAGGGAGACGAACATCGAGCGCCGCGTGCGCGACCTGGCCGAGCGGCTGCACATCGAGATGTTCCTCGACCGCCTGCCGGCCGAGCTGTCCGGCGGCCAGCAGCAACGCGTGGCCCTGGCGCGCGCGCTCGCCAAGGGCGCGCCGCTGATGCTCCTCGACGAGCCCCTGGTCAACCTGGACTACAAGCTGCGCGAGGAACTGCGCGAAGAGCTGACGCAGCTGTTCGCGGCCGGCGACTCCACCGTGGTGTACGCCACCACCGAGCCGGCCGAGGCGCTGCTGCTCGGCGGCTACACAGCGGTGCTGGGAGAAGGGCGCTTGCTGCAGTACGGGCCCACGGCCGAGGTGTTCCATGCGCCGGCCTCGCTGGCCGTGGCGCGCGCCTTCAGCGACCCGCCCATGAACCTGCTCGCCGCGCGGCCGAGCGGCGCCGGCCTGGCGATCGCCGCCGGTCCCGAACTGCCGCTGCCGGCCGGCGTGGCGCTCGGCGGGCAAGCGCAGTACACCGTGGGCGTGCGCGCCAGTGCGCTGCGCCTGCAGGAGCGCGCTGGCGACCTGAGCATGCACGGCGTGGTCGAACTGGCAGAAATCTCCGGCTCGGACACCTACGTGCACCTGGCTTCGCCCATGGGCAGCCTGGTGGCGCAGGTGCCGGGCGTGCATTACTTCGACCTGGGCCAGGCGGTGGCGCTGTACGTGCAACCCGGCCAGCTGTATGTGTTCGGCGCGGACGGGGCCTTGCTGCACGCCCCGGACCGGCGGGGAATCTGACATGGCACGCATCACCCTCGACCTGGCGCATTCCTACAAACCCCAGCCGGTGGCCGACAGCGACTACGCGCTGCTGCCGCTGAAGATGGAGTTTGAGGACGGCGGCGCCTACGCGCTGCTCGGGCCTTCGGGCTGCGGCAAGACGACCATGCTCAACATCATGTCGGGCCTGCTCGTGCCGTCGCACGGCAGCGTGCTGTTCGACGGGCGCGACGTGACGCGCGCCAGCCCGCAGGAGCGCAACATCGCCCAGGTGTTCCAGTTTCCGGTGATCTACGACACCATGACGGTGGCGCAGAACCTGGCCTTCCCGCTGAAGAACCGCAAGGTGCCCGAGGCGCAGATCCGCGAGCGCGTCGGCGCCATCGCCGAGATGCTGGAGCTGAGCGGCCAGCTCGACCAGCGCGCGGCCGGCCTGGCGGCCGATGCCAAGCAGAAGATATCGCTCGGCCGGGGCCTGGTGCGGCCGGACGTGGCGGCGGTGCTGTTCGACGAGCCGCTCACGGTGATCGACCCGCACCTCAAGTGGCAGCTGCGGCGCAAGCTCAAGCAGATCCACCACGAACTCAAGCTCACGCTGATCTACGTCACGCACGACCAGATCGAGGCGCTGACCTTTGCCGACCAGGTGGTGGTCATGACGCGCGGCCGCGCCGTGCAGGTGGGCGCCGCGGATGCGCTGTTCGAGCGGCCGCAGCATGTCTTCGTCGGCCACTTCATCGGCTCGCCCGGCATGAACTTCCTGCCCGTGGAGCACGCCGAAGGCCACCTGCAGCTGGCCGAGCACCGGCTGCCCGCGCCGGGCGCGCGCACGCTGCCGGCCGGGCCGCTGCTGGTTGGCGTCCGGCCCGAATACCTGGCGCGCGCCGAGCCCGGCGCGGCCGGCGCCCTGACGTGCCAGGTGCTGCGCGTGCAGGACCTCGGCACCTCGCTGATGCTCACGGCCGAAGTCGCGGGGCAGGTGCTGCGCGCGCGCTTCGACCCGGACGCGCGCCTGCCGGCGCCGGGCGAGACGGTCTGGCTGCAGGTGCTGGGCGAGCACACCTGCTTCTACCAAAACGAGGAGCTCCTGTGAGCACGACCACCAAGCCCGTGAACCAGAAGGCCTGGTTCCTGATCCTGCCGGTGCTGATCTGCGTTGCCTTCTCGGCCATCGTGCCGCTGATGACGGTGGTCAACTACTCGGTGCAGGACATCATTTCGCCCGAGCGGCGCGTGTTCGTCGGCACCGAGTGGTTCGCCGCCGTCATGCGCGACGAGGAGCTGCACCAGGCGCTGCTGCGCCAGCTGACCTTCTCCGGCGCGGTGCTGCTGGTGGAGATCCCCCTGGGCATCGCGCTGGCGCTGTCCATGCCGGCGAGCGGCTGGAAGTCCTCGGCCGTGCTGGTGACGGTGGCGCTCTCGCTGCTCATCCCGTGGAACGTGGTCGGCACCATCTGGCAGATCTATGGCCGTTCGGACATCGGCCTGCTCGGCGCAGCGCTGAACGCCGCCGGCATCGACTACAGCTACACCGGCAACGCCACGCACGCCTGGATCACGGTGCTGGTGATGGACGTGTGGCACTGGACGCCGCTGGTCGCACTGTTGTGCTTCGCCGGGCTGCGCAGCATCCCGGACGCCTACTACCAGGCCGCGCGCATCGACGGCGCGAGCAAGTTCGCCGTGTTTCGCTACATCCAGCTGCCCAAGATGCGCGGCGTGCTGATGATCGCCGTGCTGCTGCGCTTCATGGACAGCTTCATGATCTACACCGAGCCCTTCGTGCTCACCGGCGGCGGGCCGGGCAATGCGACCACGTTCCTCAGCCAGTACCTGACGCAAAAGGCCGTGGGCCAGTTCGACCTGGGCCCGGCGGCGGCGTTCTCGCTGATCTACTTCCTGATCATCCTGCTGCTGTGCTTCGTGCTCTACAACTGGATGCAGCGCGTGGGCACCCAGGCCGCCCAGGAGCCCGTGGCATGAGCGCGCGGCAGGCGCCCGGGCCAGGCCGAAAAATAGGCATCCAATTGGCCTCCAGCGCTTATCTGGTAAGCGTTTATAGCTATCAATACAGTAGTTTTTCCTACGAAGGAGCGCGCCATGGCTAAGCCGGACCAGCGCTTTCAGAAGCGCAGCATCTTCCTGGTGCTGTACCTCGTGTTCGCCCTCCTGCCGATCTACTGGATGCTCAACATGAGCTTCAAGACGAACGAGGAGATCCTGTCGAGCTTCTCGTTCTGGCCGCAGCATTTCACCTGGGCCAACTACCAGACCATCTTCACCGACCCGTCGTGGTACTCGGGCTACATCAACAGCCTGATCTACGTGGCCATCAACACGGTGATCTCGCTCACCGTGGCGCTGCCGGCGGCCTACGCCTTCAGCCGCTACCAGTTCCTGGGCGACAAGCACGTGTTCTTCTGGCTGCTGACCAACCGCATGACGCCGCCGGCCGTGTTCCTGCTGCCGTTCTTCCAGCTCTACACCACCGTGGGGCTGATGGACACGCACATCGCCGTCGCCCTGGCGCACCTCTTGTTCAACGTGCCGCTGGCGGTGTGGATCCTGGAAGGCTTCATGAGCGGCATCCCGCGCGAGATCGACGAGACGGCCTACATCGACGGCTACAGCTTCCCGCGCTTTTTCCTCACCATCTTCCTGCCGCTCATCAAGGCCGGCGTGGGCGTGGCGGCGTTCTTCTGCTTCATGTTCAGCTGGGTCGAACTGCTGCTCGCGCGCACGCTGACCAGCGTGAACGCCAAGCCCATCGTCGCCACCATGACGCGCACCGTGAGCGCCTCGGGCATGGACTGGGCCACGCTCGCCGCCGCCGGCGTGCTGACCATCGTGCCCGGCGCCATCGTCATCTGGTTCGTGCGGCACTACATCGCGAAGGGTTTCGCGATGGGCCGCGTCTGACGTGAAGGGAAGCAAACACATGCACCACAGCAACTCGCAGCGGCGCGCGCGATGCGTCCAATACCAGCGGCAGCCGTGGAACGGGCTTCGCCCGGCCACTGGCTGCGTCCCCCGGGGGGGAAGCGCCGCAGGCGCTCAGGGGGGCACCCATGTTTGACTGGATGGCCTGGACCACGCCGGTGGCCGTTTTCTTTACCTGCATCGTGCTCCTGCTGATCGGCATGACGGTGTGGGAAATCAAGTCGCCCACGGTGCTGCGCAAGGGCTTCCTGCCCATCGCGACGACGCGCGGCGACCGGCTCTTCATCGGCCTGCTGACAGCGGCCTACATCAACCTGGCCTGGGTCGGCCTGGGCGAGAAGATGGCGCAGTGGTTCTCTCTGGAGGCGGCGCCTTCGGTGTGGATCAGCCTGTTCCTGTCCATGGCGGCTCTGGTGCTCGTCATGCGCAAGGCCTAGGGCTTACCGGTTTTCGGGAAATCCGGCCAGTTCCTCCCCCTGCGGCCGGGGTTCATTTGTAAGGAGGGGAGTCCCAATGAGGAGACAAGTGATGAACATGCAACTGAAGGCCGTCGCATTCGCTGCCGCCGCGCTGGCGCTGGGCCAGGCCGCTTGGGCCGGGGAGGCAGAGGCCAAGAAGTGGGTCGACAGCGAATTCCAGCCCTCGACGCTCAGCAAGGACCAGCAGATGGCGGAGATGAAATGGTTCATCGAAGCCGCCAAGAAGCTGCAGGCCAAGGGTGTGAAGGAAATCTCGGTGGTGTCCGAGACCATCACCACGCACGAGTACGAATCCAAGACCCTGGCCAAGGCCTTCAGCGAGATCACCGGCATCCAGGTCAAGCACGACCTGATCCAGGAAGGCGACGTGGTCGAGAAGCTGCAGACCTCGATGCAGTCGGGCAAGAGCATCTACGACGGCTGGATTTCCGACTCCGACCTGATCGGCACGCACTACCGCTACGGCAAGATCATGAGCCTGACCGACTACATGGCCGGCGCGGGCAAGGACTACACCAACCCCGGTCTGGACCTGAAGGACTTCATCGGCACCAAGTTCACCACCGGCCCGGACGGCAAGCTGTACCAGTTGCCCGACCAGCAGTTCGCCAACCTCTACTGGTTCCGCGCCGACCTGTTCGACCGCAAGGACATCAAGGACAAGTTCAAGGCCAAGTACGGCTACGACCTGGGCGTGCCGCTCAACTGGAGCGCCTATGAGGACATCGCCGAGTTCTTCACGAACGACATCAAGCAGATCGACGGCAAGGCCATCTACGGTCACATGGACTACGGCAAGAAGGACCCGTCGCTCGGCTGGCGCTTTACCGATGCCTGGCTGTCGATGGCCGGCACGGCGGACATCGGCGCGCCCAATGGCCTGCCGATCGACGAATGGGGCATCCGCGTGGCGGACGACAAGTGCACGCCCGTGGGCGCCTCGGTGGCCCGTGGCGGCGCGACCAATTCGCCGGCGGCCGTCTATGCGCTGACCAAGTACGTGGACTGGATGAAGAAGTACGCGCCCAAGGAAGCCACCGGCATGACCTTCGGTGAAGCCGGCCCGGTGCCGGCGCAGGGCCAGATCGCCCAGCAGATCTTCTGGTACACCGCCTTCACGGCCGACATGAACAAGCCCGGCCTGCCGGTGGTGAATGCCGATGGCACGCCCAAGTGGCGCATGGCCCCCGGACCGAACGGCCCCTACTGGAAGCAGGGCATGCAAAACGGCTACCAGGACGTGGGCTCGTGGACCTTCTTCAAGAACCACGATGCCGACCGGACGGCCGCCGCCTGGCTCTATGCCCAGTTCGTGACCGCCAAGACCACCTCGCTGAAGAAGACCATGGTCGGCCTGACGCCGATCCGCGAGTCGGACATCCAGTCCAAGGCCATGACCGACATGGCGCCCAAGCTGGGCGGCCTGGTCGAGTTCTACCGCAGCCCGGCGCGCGTGGCGTGGTCGCCCACCGGCACCAACGTCCCCGATTACCCCAAGCTGGCCCAGCTGTGGTGGAAGAACGTGGCCCAGGCCGTGACGGGTGAGAAGACGCCCCAGGGCGCCATGGACACGTTGGCCGACGAGATGGACCAGGTCATGGCCCGGCTGGAGCGCGCGGGCATGGAGCGCTGCGCGCCCAAGCTCAACAAGAAGGAAGACCCCAAGAAGTGGCTGAGCGACAAGCACGCACCGTGGGCCAAGCTGGGCAATGAAAAGCCCAAGGGCGAAACCATCGCCTACGGCACGCTGCTGCAGGCCTGGAAGGATGGCAAGGTCCGCTGACCGCGGTGGATGGGAGGCGGCTTGCACTGCCTCCCGCCGCCAGACGCCGGTCCCAGCGGTCAAGCCCGACATGCGGCACAATGAAATCCAAGGGTTAACCCTTATCAGGCGCAGTGTTTCATGACCCCAGACCCTTCTCCATTGCCCACACCCCGTGCCGAACTGGTTGAACGCCTGGCGCGGGCGGCGCAGTACGACCTGGTGGTGATCGGCGGGGGTGCGACCGGGTTGGGCGTGGCGCTGGACGCTGCGACGCGTGGCTTTCGCGTGGCGCTGGTGGAGCGCGCGGATTTCGCCAAGGGCACTTCGTCGCGCGCCACCAAGCTGGTGCACGGCGGGGTGCGCTACCTCGCCCAGGGCAACATCGCCCTGGTGCGGGAGGCGCTGCATGAGCGGGCCACCCTGTTGCACAACGCCCCGCACCTGGCGCAACCGCTGCCCTTCGTCATGCCGTCCTATCGGTGCTGGGAGGCGCCGTTCTACGGAGCGGGGCTCAAGATGTACGACGCCCTGGCCGGCAAGGCGGGGCTGGGCGCGACGGAATTCCTCGGCCCGGCACGCACGCTGCAATGCCTGCCCACCGTGCAACGCCAGGGGCTCAAAGGCAGCGTGAAGTACTGGGACGGCCAGTTCGATGACGCCCGGCTGGCGCTGGCGCTGGCGCGCAGCGCAGCGCGCAGCGGTGCCGTGGTGGCCAACTACGTGGAGGCCACCGATCTGCTGAACGAAGACGGCCGCGTGGCCGGCGTGGTGTGCCGTGACGTGGAATCGGGTCGCCCCCTGACGCTGCGCGCGCGCTGCGTGGTCAACGCGACCGGGGTCTGGGTCGATGCCCTGCGGGAAAAGGACGCCCAGGCCATGGGCCGGACGGTGGCGCCCCTGGTCGCGCCCAGCCAGGGCGTGCACCTGGTGGTGGACCGCGACTTTCTTGGCTCCGACCACGCGCTGATGGTGCCCAAGACCGCGGATGGGCGCGTGCTTTTCGCCGTGCCCTGGCTGGGCAAGGTCATTCTGGGAACCACCGATACCCCGCGGCACGACCTGGACCGCGAGCCCACGCCTTTTGCAGAGGAGGTGGATTTCATCCTCGGCGAATCCGCGCGCTACCTGCGCCGCGCTCCGGCCCGCAGCGAGGTGCGCAGCGTATGGGTTGGCTTGCGTCCGCTGGTCAAGCCGCAGGACGAAAACGGCGACAACACGAAGAGCCTGAGCCGAGAGCACACCGTGCTGGCCAGCCGCAGCGGGCTGGTCACGGTCACGGGAGGAAAATGGACTACCTACCGTGCCATGGCGGAAGATGTGTTGCAAAAATGCTTCAGTGCGGGGCTTCTGGAAGCGCGCAAGGGCGGGGCGACCAACCACCTCGCGCTGGTGGGCGCGGGCGGTGCCGGCGTCCACCACCGTTTGTGCGATGCGCCGGGCTGGCACAGTTTTGGCAGCGAAGCGGCCGCGGTGCGCCAGCTCCCCGGCGCCGACGCGCACCTGGGCATGAATCTGACCGAGGCCATGGTGCGGTTCGCCGTGCGCCACGAATACGCACGCACGGTGGAGGACGTGCTGGCGCGCCGCTGGCGCGCCCTGTTCCTTGATGCCCGCCACGCGGGCGAGATGGGCGCGCGCGTCGCGCAGATCGTTCAGGAAGAAACCGGCCTGGACCCCCAACTCGAGCCCTTCGAGCAGCTGGCGCGCCAGTACGCCAGCCTCCCGACCTAAGAAACCCGCTGCAACCTCTTGACGCGCGGCCGCATTCCAGTGAGAATAGCCGGCTTCGCTGAGAAATTAGCGGAATCTCTGCCCAGCGGAAGTGCTGCAAATGGTTTGCGGCGTGGACGGCGGGCCCAAGACTGACTGGCTGATGCGGTTTCCCGGAGCTTTCCGGGTCGGCGCTTTGCTGGTGCAAGTTGGGAATATAGAAATGATCCAGACTGAAACTCGGTTAGACGTTGCCGACAACACCGGCGCGAAGTCCGTCCTGTGCATCAAGGTGCTGGGCGGCTCCAAGCGCCGCTACGCCAGCGTGGGCGACATCATCAAGGTGAGCGTCAAGGAGGCTGCGCCTCGCGGTCGCGTCAAGAAGGGCGAAATTTACAGTGCCGTGGTGGTGCGTACCGCCAAGGGCATTCGCCGCGGCGACGGCTCGCTCGTGAAATTCGACGGCAATGCTGCGGTGTTGCTCAATGCAAAGCTGGAGCCGATCGGCACCCGCATCTTCGGCCCGGTCACGCGCGAACTGCGCACCGAGCGTTTCATGAAGATCGTGTCCCTGGCTCCCGAAGTTCTCTAAGGACAGGCGATGAACAAGATTCGCAAGGGCGACGAAATCGTCGTACTCACGGGGCGTGACAAGGGCAAGCGCGGCACGGTGGTGCTGCGTGCCGACGATTCCCATCTGGTGGTCGAGGGTGTGAACCTGGTCAAGAAGCACGTCAAACCCAACCCCATGAAGGGTTCCACGGGCGGCATCGTGGAAAAGGCCATGCCGATCCATCAGTCCAACGTGGCGATCTACAACGCGGCCACGGGTAAGGGCGATCGCGTTGGGATCAAGCTGCAGGCCGACGGCACGCGCGTTCGCGTGTTCAAGTCCAGCGGCGCTGAAATCAAGACGGCCTGAGGAAATAGAAATGGCACGACTTCAAGAACACTACCGCGACAAAGTGGCGCCCGAGCTCATGAAGCAGTTCGGCTATACGTCGCCCATGCAGGTTCCGCGCCTGACCAAGATCACGCTCAATATGGGTGTGAGCGAGGCCGTCGCCGACAAGAAGGTGATGGACAGCGCGGTTGCAGACCTGACCAAGATCGCCGGCCAGAAGCCCGTGGTGACCAAGGCCAAGAAGGCCATCGCCGGTTTCAAGATCCGCGAAGGCCAGGCCATCGGCTGCATGGTCACGCTGCGCGGCGTCAAGATGTACGAATTTCTCGACCGTTTCGTGACGGTGGCGCTGCCCCGCGTGCGCGACTTCCGGGGTATTTCCGGTCGTGCTTTCGATGGCCGCGGCAACTACAACGTCGGCGTCAAAGAGCAGATCATTTTTCCTGAGATCGAGTACGACAAGGTGGATGCCTTGCGCGGCCTCAACATCAGCATCACCACCACGGCCAAGACCGACGAAGAGTGCAAGGCGCTGCTCTCCGGTTTTCGTTTTCCGTTCAAGAACTGAGGCAGCGTATGGCAAAAGTAGCTTTGATCCAGCGCGAACTCAAGCGCGAAAAACTTGCTGCGAAGTACGCAGCCAAGCACGCAGAACTGAAGGCCGCGGCTTCCAACATGAAGTCGAGCGAAGAAGAGCGCGAAGCAGCGCGCCTGGGCTTGCAAAAGCTCCCGCGCAATGCCAATCCCACGCGCCAACGCAACCGCTGCGAGATCACCGGTCGTCCGCGTGGCACGTTCCGTCAATTCGGTCTGGGCCGCGCCAAGATCCGTGAACTGGCTTTTGCAGGCGACATCCCCGGTGTCACCAAGGCCAGCTGGTAAGCCGGTAGGAGAGATACAACATGAGCATGAGTGATCCCATTGCCGACCTGCTGACCCGCATCCGCAATGCGCAGATGGTCTCCAAAGCCAGTGTCGCCGTACCCTCTTCCAAGGTGAAGGTGGCCATTGCCCAAGTCCTCAAGGACGAAGGCTACATCGACGGTTTTGAAGTCAAGACCGAAGGCGGCAAATCGCAAATCGAAATCGCCCTCAAGTACTACGCCGGTCGTCCGGTGATTGAGCGCATCGAGCGCGTCAGCCGCCCCGGTCTGCGTATCTACAAGGGATGCGACGCCATTCCCCAGGTCATGAATGGCCTCGGTGTCGCCATTGTCACCACGCCCAAGGGTGTGATGACCGACCGCAAGGCGCGCGCTACCGGTGTCGGTGGCGAAGTGCTTTGCTACGTGGCTTAAGCCGTGGCATTGAGGAGAAACTGAATGTCCCGAGTAGGAAAAATGCCGGTCACCATCCCCGCGGGTGTGGATGTATCGATCGCCAACGGCCTGATCAGCGTCAAAGGTTCGGGCGGCGCATTGTCGCTGGCCCAGAATGCCCTGGTCAACGTGGCCAGCCAGGATGGCAAGCTCCGCTTTGCGCCTGTGGATGAGAGTCGTGAAGCCAATGCCATGAGCGGTACCTTGCGCCAGCTCGTGAACAACATGGTGGTTGGCGTCAGCGCCGGGTTCGAGCGCAAGCTCAGCCTGGTCGGCGTGGGCTACAAGGCCCAAGCGTCCGGTTCGAAGCTGAATCTGTCGGTGGGTTACTCCCACCCCGTGAACAAGGAGATGCCCGATGGCATCACCGTCGCCACCCCGACCCCGACGGAAGTCGTGATCAAGGGTGCCGACCGCCAGCGCGTGGGACAGATCGCCGCCGAGATTCGTGCGATTCGTCCGCCTGAGCCCTACAAGGGCAAGGGCATCCGCTACGCGGACGAACGCGTCGTGATCAAAGAAACCAAGAAGAAGTAAGGAGCTGCACCATGTTGACCAAAAAAGAGCAGCGCCTTCGTCGGGCCCGCCAGACGCGCATCCGCATTGCCCAGCAAGGTGTGGCGCGTCTGACCGTGAACCGTACCAATCTTCACATCTACGCCGCAGTCATTTCGAGCGACGGGGGCAAGGTTCTCGCAAGCGCCTCCACCGTGGAAGCCGAAGTCCGTACCGCCCTGGGCGGCTCCGGCAAGGGTGGCAATGCCGCCGCCGCAGAGGTCATCGGCAAGCGCATCGCCGAGCGTGCCAAGGCCGCTGGCGTCGAGAAGGTGGCGTTCGATCGCGCAGGTTTTGCGTACCACGGCCGCGTCAAGGCGCTTGCCGATGCTGCCCGCGAAGCGGGTCTGCAGTTCTAAGCGGAACGGATAAAAAATGGCTAAATTTCAACCCCGAGTGCAAGACGACGGCCGCGACGACGGCATGCGCGAGAAGATGATTGCGGTCAACCGCGTCACCAAGGTCGTCAAAGGCGGACGTATTCTTGGTTTCGCTGCGCTGACCGTGGTCGGCGATGGCGATGGCCGCGTCGGCATGGGCAAGGGCAAGTCCAAGGAAGTGCCTGCGGCAGTCCAGAAGGCCATGGAAGAAGCGCGCCGGAACATGGTGAAGGTGTCCCTCAAGAATGGCACCATCCACCACCAGGTCACCGGCCACCACGGCGCCGCTGTTGTCATGATGGCGCCCGCTCCCAAGGGGACGGGCATCATCGCTGGCGGCCCGATGCGCGCCGTGTTCGAAGTGATGGGCATGACCGATATCGTGGCCAAGAGCCATGGGTCTTCCAACCCGTACAACATGGTTCGCGCCACGTTCGACGCATTGACCAATTCCACCACGCCTTCGGAAGTTGCTTCCAAGCGCGGCAAGTCCGTCGAAGACCTCTTCGCCTGACAGGAGCGCACCATATGTCTACAGCACAAACCGTGAAAATTCAGCTGGTTCGCAGCCCGATTGGCACCCAGCAGTCGCACCGCGCTACGGTGCGCGGCCTGGGCCTGCGCAAGCTCAACAGCATCAGCGAGCTTCAGGACAGCCCTGAAGTGCGCGGCATGATCAACAAGATCAGCTATCTGGTCAAAATCCTCTGAGAGGTTGATGATGGAACTCAATAGCATCAAGCCGGCAGCAGGCGCCAAGCACGCGAAGCGTCGTGTTGGCCGCGGCATCGGCTCCGGGCTGGGAAAGACGGCCGGTCGTGGCCACAAGGGTCAGAAGTCCCGTTCCGGCGGCTACCACAAGGTGGGCTTTGAAGGCGGTCAAATGCCTTTGCAGCGCCGTCTGCCCAAGCGCGGCTTCAAGTCGCAAACGATCCAGTACAACGCGGAAGTGAGTCTGTCGGACCTGGCCGCGCTCGGTCTGGCCGAGGTCGACATGCTGGCGCTCAAACAAGCCGGGCTGGTGGGTCAGATGGCCAAGGTGATCAAGGTCGTCAAGAGCGGCGAATTGGCTGCGGCCGTCAAGCTGACGGGCATCGGTGCCACGGCGGGCGCACGCGCGGCCATCGAAGCCGCTGGTGGCAGCGTCGCTTAACGGCGCCGACGAGAGGTTCTTTGTGGCAACTAACGCGGCTCAAATTGCCAAAACCGGCAAGTTCGGCGATTTGCGTCGCAGGCTGGTGTTTCTGCTGCTCGCGTTGGTCGTATACCGCATCGGGGCGCATATCCCCGTCCCCGGCATCGACCCGGCGCAACTGAAGCAACTCTTTGGTGGCCAGCAGGGCGGCATCCTGAACCTGTTCAACATGTTCTCGGGAGGTGCCCTGGAGCGATTCACGGTATTCGCACTGGGGATCATGCCGTACATCTCGGCGTCCATCATCATGCAGCTCATGAGCTACGCGGTGCCGACGTTCGAACAGATGAAGAAGGAAGGTGCCGCCGGTCAGCGCAAGATCACGCAGTACACCCGTTATGGGACGCTGGGTCTCGCTCTGTTCCAGTCACTGGGTATCGCGGTGGCCCTGGAGAGCTCGGCGGGCCTGGTGCTCAGCCCTGGTTTCGGTTTTCGCATGACCGCCGTGGTCAGCTTGACTGCCGGCACCATGTTCCTGATGTGGCTCGGTGAGCAAATCACCGAGCGCGGCCTGGGCAACGGGATCTCCATCCTCATTTTTGCCGGCATTGCGGCCGGGCTGCCCAGCGCGGTGGGCGGTTTGCTCGAACTGGTGCGCACCGGCTCCATGAGCATTCTTGCAGCGCTGTTCATTGTCCTGGTCGTCTGCCTGGTGACGTACTTCGTCGTGTTCGTCGAACGCGGCCAACGCAAGATCCTCGTGAACTACGCGCGGCGGCAAGTGGGCAACAAGGTCTATGGGGGCCAGTCCTCGCACTTGCCGCTCAAGCTCAACATGTCGGGTGTGATTCCGCCGATCTTCGCGTCGTCGATCATCTTGCTGCCCGCGACGGTGGTGAACTGGTTCAGCGCGGGGGACTCCCTGCGGTGGCTCAAGGACATCTCGGGGGCATTGACGCCGGGCCAGCCCATCTACGTGCTTTTGTACGCGACGGCCATCGTGTTCTTCTGCTTTTTCTACACGGCGTTGGTATTCAACAGCCGCGAGACAGCAGACAACCTGAAGAAGAGTGGCGCGTTTATTCCGGGCATCCGGCCGGGCGATCAGACCGCACGGTACATTGATAAAATCCTGGTCCGCTTGACGCTTGCCGGCGCAATCTACATCACGCTGGTGTGCCTGCTGCCGGAATTCATGATTCTCAAGTACAACGTGCCGTTCTATTTCGGCGGCACGTCACTTCTGATTATCGTGGTGGTCACCATGGACTTCATGGCCCAGGTGCAGAACTATCTGATGTCCCAGCAATACGAATCGCTACTCAAGAAGGCGAACTTCAAGGGTGGTGCCGGGGTATGACGAAGGCTTGCTGCAATCCTTGGATATGCGGCACTACAGGATGAAGCCTTCGGGTTTCGCATTCGCTCTGCGCCAAGGCGCAACGCAAACAAGGTGCACATGGCATGGCCGCGCACCACGACTGGTTTTAGGAGAATGAAATGAGAGTTTCGGCTTCGGTCAAGAAAATCTGCCGCAACTGCAAGATCATCCGCCGCAAGGGTGTGGTGCGCGTGATCTGCACGGACCTGCGTCACAAGCAGCGCCAGGGTTGAACAGGAAAGCATTAGAGGACGCACATGGCACGTATCGCTGGCATCAATATTCCGCCGCATCAGCATGCTGAGATTGGCTTGACCGCCATCTATGGCATTGGACGCACCCGCGCACGCAAGATCTGTGAGGCTTGCGACATCGCTTATTCCAAGAAGATCAAGGATCTGACGGACGGCGATCTCGAAAAGATCCGCGACCAGATCGCCCAGTTCACCATCGAAGGCGACCTGCGCCGCGAAACCACGATGAACATCAAGCGCTTGATGGACATCGGCTGCTATCGCGGCTTCCGCCACCGCCGCGGCCTGCCGCTGCGTGGTCAGCGCACGCGTACCAATGCCCGTACCCGCAAGGGCCCGCGCAAGGGTGCTGCCGCCCTGAAGAAATAAAGAGATTGAAAGATCAATATGGCCAAGTCTCCTGCCAATAACGCTGCGCAGCGTGTGCGCAAGAAGGTCCGCAAGAACGTCTCGGACGGTATTGCGCACGTTCACGCTTCGTTCAACAACACCATCATCACGATCACCGACCGCCAGGGCAACGCCCTGTCGTGGGCGTCGTCCGGTGGCCAGGGCTTCAAGGGTTCGCGCAAGTCGACGCCTTTCGCTGCCCAAGTCGCATCGGAGATGGCCGGCCGCGCCGCCATCGAACAAGGCATCAAGAACCTGGATGTCGAGATCAAGGGTCCTGGCCCGGGTCGCGAATCCTCGGTGCGCGCGCTGGGTGCCCTGGGCATCCGCATTACGTCCATTTCCGACGTTACCCCTGTTCCCCACAACGGCTGCCGCCCGCAAAAGCGCCGTCGTATTTAAGTCAACACCCAAGCCCACCGCCGCCTGCGCCCGGATCCTCCGCCGCAGGCGGCTCCCGCAATTGGATTGCGGCAGATGACATAGAAGGACATTCAAGTGGCACGTTACCTCGGCCCCAAGGCCAAACTCTCCCGCCGCGAAGGCACCGACCTGTTCCTCAAGAGCGCACGCCGCTCCATTGCGGACAAGTCCAAGTTCGACTCCAAGCCCGGCCAACACGGTCGCACTTCGGGACAACGCACGTCCGACTACGGCCTGCAACTGCGTGAAAAGCAGAAGGTCAAGCGCATGTACGGCATCCTGGAAAAGCAGTTCCGCCGCTACTTCGAAGCGGCCGACCGCCGCAAGGGCAATACCGGTGCCAACCTGCTGTCCTTGCTGGAATGCCGTTTGGACAATGTGGTCTACCGCATGGGCTTTGGCTCCACCCGCGCCGAGGCGCGCCAGATGGTGTCGCACAAGGCCATCACGGTGAACGGCCAGTCGGTGAACATTCCTTCCTATCTGGTGAAGGTGGGCGACGTCGTCGCGGTGCGTGAAAAATCCAAGAAGCAAACGCGCATTGTCGAGGCCCTGCAGCTGGCCGCACAGGTCGGGATGCCGGCGTGGGTCGAAGTGAACGCTGACAAGGCGGAAGGCGTGTTCAAGAAGGTTCCGGACCGCGACGAATTCGGCGCCGACATCAATGAATCGCTGATCGTCGAGTTGTACTCGCGTTAAGCACGGCAAATCTGTTGCTGAATTTATCGTTCCTGCTCCACGAGGCATCGTGGCGCGGGCGCTTCACCAGCCTTACCGGTGTAACGAGCTGGGGGTATTGAGAGGAAGTCTGCATGCAAACGAATTTGCTGAAGCCCAAAGCCATCAACGTCGACCAACTTGGCCACAACCGCGCCAAAGTAACGCTTGAACCCTTCGAGCGTGGCTATGGCCACACGCTCGGCAACGCGCTGCGCAGGGTACTGTTGTCGTCGCTGGTGGGTTACGCCGTGACCGAGGTCACCATTGCGGGCGTTCTGCACGAGTACTCGTCGGTCGACGGTGTCCAGGAAGACGTCGTCAATATCCTCCTCAACCTCAAGGGCGTGGTGTTCAAGCTGCACAACCGCGACGAGGTCACGCTGAGCCTGCGCAAGGACACCGAAGGCGTGGTGACGGCGAGCGACATCCAGACGCCCCACGACGTGGAGATCGTCAACCCCGACCACGTCATCGCCAACCTGTCGCAAGGCGGCAAGCTGGACATGCAGATCAAGGTGGAAAAGGGCCGCGGTTACGTGCCGGGAAACCAGCGCCGCTATGGGGACGAAACCACGAAGTCGATCGGTCGCATCGTGCTTGACGCCTCGTTCTCGCCCATCAAACGCGTCAGTTACACGGTCGAAAGCGCTCGCGTCGAGCAGCGCACCGACCTCGACAAGCTGGTGGTGGAGATCGAAACCAATGGTGCTGTAACGGCGGAAGACGCGGTGCGCGCTTCGGCACGCATCCTGGTGGAGCAACTGGCCGTGTTCGCACAGCTCGACGGCGGCGAAATGGACGCCATCAATGCGCCGGCCGGCGCCCGCAGCAATGCGAGCTTCGACCCCATCCTGCTGCGTCCGGTGGACGAGCTTGAACTGACGGTCCGTTCCGCCAACTGCCTGAAGGCGGAAAACATTTACTACATCGGTGACCTCATCCAGCGCACCGAGAACGAATTGCTCAAGACCCCCAACCTGGGTCGCAAGTCGCTCAACGAAATCAAGGAAGTTCTCGCATCGCGCGGGCTCACCTTGGGGATGAAGTTGGAAAATTGGCCGCCAGCCGGCCTGGACAAGCGGTAACGCTATAATCTCGCGCCCTGCAAAGGGCAGTGCCCGGGCAGTACCTGATACGGCTGCCCGTTTTAACTACTATCAGGATAAGCACCATGCGCCACGGACTCGGCCTTCGCAAACTCAACCGCACCAGCTCGCACCGCCTTGCGATGCTGCGCAACATGATGAACTCGCTCATCGAGCACGAGGCCATCAAGACCACGCTGCCCAAGTCGAAAGAACTGCGCCGCGTCATCGAACCCATGATCACCCTTGCCAAGGTCGATACCGTGGCCAACCGCCGCCTAGCGTTCGACCGCCTGCGCGACCGCGACAGCGTGACCAAGCTGTTCACCGTGCTGGGCCCGCGCTTCAATGCACGTCCGGGCGGTTACACCCGCATTCTGAAGATGGGCTACCGCGTTGGCGACAACGCGCCCATGGCTTTCGTCGAACTGGTCGAACGCACCGAGGAAACCGCTGCGGTTCCGGCAGACGCCGAAAAATAAGCTATAATCTCTCTCTTGCCGCGCGATGGAGCAGTCTGGTAGCTCGTTGGGCTCATAACCCAAAGGTCGGAGGTTCAAATCCTTCTCGCGCAACCAATAAAATAGCGGTACTCGCTAACAGTAAACGCCCACTTCTCAGTGGGCGTTTTTGTTTGTGCCCTAGTTGTGCCCATTCTGTGCCCTTCTTGTGCCCACGCAGATTTGGCCGATCACGATTTTGACCATTGGGTAGATTTGGCTAATTTCACTGCTATGACTGACTCTTCAAGGCTGGGGGCGGTCGGTCGGGTTGGGCAGTCCAATGACGGCGGTCGCCGATAGTAGACATTGGTCGCGTGTACGGCTGATCGACCGCGATCAGCCGGGAGCGGACGCCGCCGGGATGGGCCAAGCTCCACGCGAAGCCTGACAACGAACCATGCCACGCATTCGTTATACGGCCCCTACTGGTGCTGCCGCTTTTGGTGGTCCAGGTCTGCCATCGAGACGAACGTCGAGGACACCTCTAGGGACGGGGCCACAAATGAACAACGCGGGGCAGTTCGGGCAGCTGAAGGCCGAGGGTTCGGCCGGAAATTCTCCGGCGCGGATGGACTGCAGATGAGACTCCATGTGACGCCTCTGCGTTTCAATCGCGCTGGACTTCAGCAACAGGGGTGTAGAGGTCTGATCGGCCAAATATACGAGCTCCACCGTTGCCCCGGGGAATGCTTCGGCGGCGGCCGTGAGAAACGCCGCCGCCCCGATGGACTTGGCATCGTCACTGCGGCTATGCCCCGTGGAAACCTTGCGCAAGGTCATCTGGCCGTCACCGGTGATTAGCACGTCGTCGGGCGTCACGACAATCTCCTCTGCGCCATAGCTAACATGAAGGGCCTGAGGCACCTGCGGCTGCAAGCCCTTGCGGGTGGATGCGAAGAACTCGATCATTGCGACCGCAAAGTCGCGGTAGTGGTCGAAGTAGCCGTGCTCGCCCAGTCCTTCTTCCTTCAGCGACAGGGCGACGTCCTCCACCAGTTGCGCTCCGGTTGAACTCAGATTGCCCTTGACAACCTCCTTGTACAACTTGCGCACCGCATCGTGCATCTGTATGAAGGGCGTGACCGTCCGCCGACCGCCGGTCTGAAGCACATGGGTGTAGAAGAATCTGCGCGGGCAGCGGGCGAACATTTCAACTTGATGAGCCTCGAATCGAAGCGGTCCATGCACGCGAAGCGTAAGCGGCGCGTCCTCGGCTGCGAGTGGTAGCTGTCGCGCCGGCGTCACGGTAACGCGATCCAATCCTGGCCCCAGCCGGTTAAGGTACTCCTCGGAGAGCTTTCTCGCGGTCCCCCCTTTCTTCGCGGCGACCGCATAGAGGACAAGTCGATCCTCCGCGCGTGAAAGGGCCACGTAGAACAAGCATTCCCGCTCTTCGAGGCGGCTGCTTTCGCGGTACTCCTCGTAGCTGCTGCTCGTGCCATCCACCATCCCGTCTGGTGGCGGACATGTAGGTGCGCGCTGGCGGTTACCCGGCAGCGTGTCCTGGTTCAAACCGGGGACATGCACCGCGCGAAACTCCAGGCCCTTGGCACCGTGGATCGTCATCAGCCGCACCGCGTCAATTCCCCGCGCTGCCGCCGGAAGCTGCCGAAGGTCGCGATCGTCGCCCAGTCGCAGCAGCCGTCGCACGCGCTCAAGAAGGCGGGACACCGGCAGTCCGGCGGCCGCGGGCTGGACGCGGACAAAATTCAGGAACTGCCAAATAGCGATCCCGCGCGCGCGATCCGCAATAGTAGGTGCAGCTGCAATGTCCGCAGCCATGCGTGTGCGATCTAAGACGATGGCAACTAGCACACGCCATGCCGAATCGGTCGGCTGCAGCACTGCGAACAGCGCGCCAAGAGTCTTCATCGCCGCCTGCGCGCTGCTCGACAGCCCGGGAATCTGCGCCTGCACGAAACCCAGGGGCTGAATTCGCTCAGTGCGTAACGTGCTTTGGATCAACGCCACGTCTTCGAGTGACATCTGAAGTCCAGGCATGCAAGCGACGCGCACCAGTCCCATCGCCCGAGGATCGACCAGCAGAGAGGCCAGCGACAATAGGTCCTTGACTTCGGGCCTTTCGAAGAGGCTCCCCAAGAACAGCACGGGGATGCCGAGGCTTTCAAGCTCACGCCCCAGATTCGCCAGCTTTTCGTTGCCCGTGGAAAGGATGGCTTGGTCGCGATAGGCGATCCCCGAGCTCTTCAGCTGTTCGATCGCATCGGCAATCGCCACCGTTTGCGCATCAGCGTCGGGCGCGATTCTGAGTTCAGGATGGGCATCCCCATCGGTTCGAAAAGGCTCCAGCGCACTGTCGGCACCACCGCATCGCATCTGCTTCGCAAACGATGAGTATGCCTTGACGATCACCGGCACCGACCGATAGTTGGTGTCCAATTTGCCGGTCTTGCCGCCAGCGAAATCTTGCTTTCCAAAGCGAGAAATATTGAAGGACGAAGCGCCGCGAAAGCGATAGATGGACTGCTTGGCGTCCCCCACCACCCATAGGTTCTCTCCGGATGGGCGCAACGCCTTGAGCAGCCGCACACTGCTGCGGTTCACGTCCTGGTACTCGTCCACCAGAATGTGGTCGTACAGGCCCGACAGGCGCGCTCTCACCGACTCGTCGCCCTCCAGCAGCTTTACCGGCAGATACACAAGGTCGCCGAAGTCCACCAAGTTGCGCTCTCGCTTGAGCTCCTCGTACCGCGCGTACACGCGCGCGACCTCCAAGGCTTTGGCTGCTGCCAGCTCCTCGTCGGCCGATCTAGCGGCCGTGCGCATGTCCTGGGCGAGTCGCAGGTACTCCTCTGGCCCGACAACTTCATCCTTGGCACGCGAAATTGCAGCCAGCATGTCGTAGATGACCTGCGTGGGATCGAACAGATCCTGGTAATGCTGCAACTGCAACCGGGGAAACTCATGCTCCAGCAGTTCGACGGCCTCTGTGCGGTCGATCATGCGCGGGTCTGGGGGCAGCTCCAGACTTGCGTGAAAACGACGCACCAGATCCAGGCCGAACGCGTGGAAGGTGCCAACCCACAAAGCCGCGGCCGCTTCGGGCTGCTTAGCGCCGATGCGGTCGGCCATCTCGCCAGCGGCCTTGTTCGAGAAGGTGAGCAATAAAATTCGTCGCGGATCGACTTTGTCTTTCAGCAGAAGTTGCTCGACCCGGGAGATGAGCGTCTGAGTCTTGCCCGTGCCTGGCCCTGCAGCGACGAGGAAGGCGTGTCCACGGTGACTGGCGGCCTTCAACTGCGATGGATTGAGCCCGTATTCCTTCGCTTCGGTGTCCGTCAGCGTGACCTGCGGCAGCAGCAAGGCGTCCAGAAGCTGCTGCGCGATGACTTCGTAGGGCGCATCGAGCTTGGAGGAGAGGTCCTGCGCGCCCAAACCCTGCACCAGGTGCAACTCGCGCGCACGATAGCGCGGAATCAGCAGTTCCCTCGCAAACAGGTCCATCTGAACTTCACGGCGCTGCTTGCGCCCGTAGTCGACGACGCGGTCTTCGCCCACGGGAGCGGCCTCGGCGGGTCGCGCGAAGTCCATGTCCTTCGAGGGCGTGGAGTCATCGGCGTCGCCCAGCAGGGCATGACCGACCTCATGCGCGACGAGCAGCGCACGCTCGAAAGATGTGCCCCTCTTCTCGTGCAGGATCAGCCTACCGCTGGGCAGCAGTTTGGCCCGGCCTCCATCCAAGATTGAGGCTCCGGGTAACGCGTCCTCGACGTCGTAATCCTGCTGATTGGCGATGGCAACCGCGAACTCATACGGGTGCCAAGGATCTAACCCCTGCTCGATCGCTTGGCGATGGAGGTCAGCCGCCTTTTGCCGGGCCAGTTCAACTGCGTCCATCTGGCACTCAGTCGTCTTCGCGCATCAGTGCGGCAATCTGCTCTTGGCTCATGCCGGCTTCTCGCAGCAATTGCTCGAACGGCACTTGAACGGGGGCCTTGGGTGCCACATCCGACCTGTACTGCGCTGCGGGCGCAGCAACGACAGGCGCGCAAAGCGCATCTGTCAGGGCCTGCACGGACGCCCCAATCTCATTGGCAAGCCGCTGCAGGAATCGCGTGGGGATGGAAGCAACGATCACGCGATGCTCGGCCAAGCCCGCAAAGACGCTGCGCTTGATCCCCAGACGAGCTGCGACCTCGCGCTGGCGCGCCACGCTGAGATCGGAAAGCACCACGGCCTGCTTGGCCAACTGCAGGCTGGTGAGCGCGCCCTTTACAGCGTTCATGCCTTGCTTTTCGATCTCCTGTGGCTCTAGGCCCGCTGTCTGGAGGACTTCGTCCAATTCTTCCGCGCTTGCGTCCATCAGGAGGGCGATCTGCGCATCCAGGAACTTCTCGTCCGGCGTATTTCCTTTGTTCACGGTATCACTCCTTGGGAGCCAGCTTGGTTGCAACGCGCATGATGTTCTTCCACGCATTGCGAAACTCCGCTTCCTCGACGCCAACGGCAAGCCGAAGCGCCAAGAGAGTGTCGAAGCTGGTCTCTTTTAATTTATCCAAAATACGGCCAGGCAGTTCGTCTGGGCCGAAGTTCGCCCGCACGCATGCGAGCTGTGCGCTGCCTTGAGTGTCTTCCTCATTGGCCAAGAGCTCCTGCAGCGGCCCCTGGGAATGCCCCGCCAGCTCCTCCAGCTTGGGAGCCTCGCCCTCCACAGAGGCAGGCGACAACTCACTTTCCAGCAGCAGGGGCACGCTTTTTCGCCGCTTTTGCTTCTCCAGGTTGTCCGCCCAGCTGCGCATAACACCAATCACCGCCTGGTTGAAGTCAATACGGTTGCGGGCCCAGGCGCGCTTGCCAATTCCCAGGCGTGTGAGCGCATCCTGAAGCAGGTCTCCGGGCTCATATTCGCGCTGCAGCCTCGGCTTCGTGCGCAGCACCAGCGCAGCCATCCCCGTGAGCTTTTTGACCCGCACCGGGTCGAGCAGCAGTGCCTTGATCTCCAGTTCTATTTCGGGGAGGCTGGCCAGCACGTCGTCGGCTTGATGCGGTTCTTCCTCTTGGTCGTCCAGATCAGGATCGTGGTCATCGTGGTTCTCCTTGTCCATATGCGTCTACCTTGATACTCCAAAACAGAGGGGTCTTGCCAATTGGTAGGTACAAACCCTTAGTGCGGCGAATCCGTGGCAAGACCGGTCGAAAACAGAGCCTTCTAGTGGTGAGGGGGAATGGTCCCCCGTTAGGAAACCACATGAAACCTGTAATTGCAATCCGCATCGCTGATGAATCCCTGGAGTTTCGCGAGCTCACGCTGCCTCACGGTGAAATCAGTGGGGCGATCATCCTCGAATCGACGGGTATGGGCTACCCGAACGCCGTGCTCCTGCAACGCCTGGGCAGCGGCGAACTGGAGACCATCCGCCTGCAGGAAAAGCCCGACCTTCGAGCGGGCAACGAATTCATTGTCGGGTCGGGCGACCGCGTCTACTCCTTTACCTTGGACCATGCGCAGATGGTGTGGCCCTCCGTACGCATTTCCGGTGCGGTCCTGCGCAAGCTCGCGCGACTGACCGACGAAGTCGAACTGGTTCTGCTGCGCGAGGATGCCGAAGCGCAGGTGATCGAGGACGACGCAACTGTGAATCTGGCCCACGCGGGTGTGGAGAGGCTGGCGACACGGCCGCGTAAGTGGAAGCTGCGCGTGCAGGCTGTGACCCTGGAATTCGATGTGCCGGCCGTCAAGGTGGCCGATGCTATGCGCCAAGCCGGCTTCGACCCCAACAAGGCTTGGAACATCTTCCTGCTGGTCAGCGGTGAGCCCAAAAAGGAAATCGGCGTCAACGACGTCGTCGACCTGCGGACTCCGGGTATTGAGCGCATCCGTCTGATGCAACGCAACGTCGACAACGGCGAGATGCCGACCGCGGCGCTGCGGCGCGAGTTTGCGGTCCTGCCGGTGGACGTCAAGTTCCTGGACGGCACCGGCCTCAGCTGGGAGACCGTTAAGGACGGCGAGCGCCGTTGGCTTGTGGTCCATGACTACGAGGTCTTTGCGGGCTACCAGCCGACGAAGGTCACCCTCGCGCTGGATATCCCGAAGGACTATCCGCAAGCGCAGATCGATATGTTCTACTTCGCGCCCGCCGTTTCGCGTAGCGACGGCATCGCGATTCCGAACACGCACGTCAACGTCACCATCGGCGGCGTCGCCTTCCAGGGATGGTCTCGCCACCGCAAGGCTCCTCACACCTGGGATCCAAACAGCGACAATGTCGGCACCCACTTTAGCCTGGTGGAACATTCGCTCGCGCGGGAGTTTGGCGAATGATGCCCACTTGCACGCTGAGTTTGACGCAGCAAGTGCACGGCCAACTGCAGCGGCACTTGTTCCCCGGAGACGGCAAGGAGGCCGCTGCAGTGCTCGTTTGCACGCGGGTGCCGGGCACGCGCTTGCGCCTTCTGGTGCGGGACGTCATCGCCGTGCCCCACGACAAGTGCATCCGCCGCGACGCGGTCTCCCTCACTTGGCCGTCCGAGTACATCGAACGAGCAATCGACCTGGCCGAGCCTGGCCAACTGTCACTCATTCTGCTGCACTCGCATCCTGGCGGATTTGCCGAATTTTCTCCCGTGGATGATCGTAGCGATCAGGAGATCATCCCCGCCATCTTCCAGGCCTGTGGAAGCCTGCATGGCAGCGCGGTAATGCTGCCCAACGGAGTGATCTTCGCACGCATATACACGCCCAACATGAAAATGATGGACGTAGATCTGGTGTCTGTCGTCGGTCCCGACCTGAGCTTCTGGTGGAACGACGCGAGGAGCCGGCCGATCTCCCGACCGATGGCGTTCACCAGTCAGATGACCGCGGAGTTGGGCAGGCTGACGGCCTGCGTCATCGGCGTCTCCGGCACCGGCTCCATCGTTGCCGAGCAGCTGTGCAGGCTCGGCTTCGGCCGCGTGATCCTGATTGATCACGACAAGGTCGAAACAAAGAACCTGAACCGTATCCTGAACACCACCAAGACGGATGCGGACAACACGTTGGCCAAGGTTGCGGTCTTTGCAGGCAGGGCTAACCAATACCGCGAGCATGAATACGTGGTGCCGGTGGAGGCTAACGTCCTGACGCGCAAGGCCGTCGTGGCAGCCGGACAGGCCGATGTCTTGTTTTGTTGCGTCGACACCCTGCGCGCGCGCAGCATCGCAGATCTGGTGTGCAAGGCCTTCCTGCTGCCCCTTTTTGACGTCGGCGTCGCCATCCCGACGCGGGCCACGACCGGGGATGGTCGCGCGATCGACGAGGCTACCGGCCGCATCGACTACGTCCATCCGGCTGCCAGCAGCCTGTTCGACCGCGGCATCTACACGGCTGCCAACCTGGCGGCTGAGGCGCTCGCCGAGGCCGATCCCCAGGCGCACGCCGACCAGGTTCGCCGCGGATATATCGACGGGATTCCCGAGCAGGCGCCCTCGGTGATCGCCTTGAACATGCGCGCAGCGAGCGCCTGCGTGATGGAGTTCATCGCGCGCGGTTTCCCGTTTCGCCACGATGCAAACACGCGCTACGCCCGCACTCGCTTCATGCTCGCAGAAGGCGTGGAGGAGCATGAGGCGGAGGATGCGTTCCACGCCTCGGCCTCGCCGCACCTCGCGCGAGGCGACGAGCAGCCTCTGCTGGGTCTACCGGTCCTGTCCGAAGGAGAGATCGAATGAAATGGCCGAACTGGCTTCGCAATGGTTGGGAGGCGCTTTTGCCCCCGCGCGTCCTAGTCGTCGTGGAAGGTGGTGACCCGCCCGATCGGCTGCCACGACGCGACCTGGTGCTTCTTCGCGACGGTGGTGAGGACTGGAGCGTGGCAATGCGCTGTCCCTGCGGCTGCGGCCAGAAGGTGGAACTGGCCCTGATCCGGGAGGCGAATCCGCGCTGGTCGCTGCGAAACGACCTCGGAAATCGTCCGACGCTTTCACCGTCAGTGTGGTTGCGTGAAGGGTGCCGTTCACACTTTTTCGTTCGCGCCGGTCGGATCCGCTGGGTCTAGGGAGCCGTGCGGGGCTTCGTTTGCCTCCCGCGCGTGCCTAAGCATTGGTGTGGCGTACAGCAATGTTCTGCTTCAAATTATTGAAGCCTGCGGGCGGAGACCAGGAATGGCTGCTTCCGCCACCCACTGACGTTGTTCGCGCACTCACAGTTGGGGTGGCTCAATGACCGCATTGGCTCCAAGACCGTTAACTTGACGTCCGCCAGCGACAGACGGCACCCGCTGCGGAGCTGACTTGACCGCACTTGGGCAGCTTCAGGCTGATTGCTGTCGCTCACCAACGACTGCTTTACGCGAACTCAATAGCAGGAAGTGTTGAAGGCAACAGCAGGCCGTCGCAGAGATCAAGCGCCGAGTTGCCCGGGCGGGACGGTCGAGGAGGTCGGGGAAGGTGGCCTGCGTCTGCGTTCAAATAGGATGGCAAGGGGAGGATAAAAATAATGCCATCCAGCCTGACCTGGCTCGATCACGACAACGCGGCCAAGGAGCGCAGCCACCGATTGCTGCAGATGTTCAAGGAGAGCGAGACGCGCGACGAGTTGGGCATCGGTGCCATCCGCGACTCGATCTCTGATCAGCTGTTTCCGGGTACGTCGGTGATTCAGACGCGTCTGCGCTACATGCTGCTGCTGCCTTGGCTCTTCATGAAGATGGAAGACGAAGGCGTGCCCGCCGCCAAGTTCTCCAAGCTCGCGCGTGACCGCGAGCTCATGCTCAACAGCCAGCTGAGGGCTGAGCGGGGCGCCTTCGGCCGCGTGACGGGGGACGAGTTGCAGCGGTTGGCCAGCTCGGTGTACTGGGCGGGGTTGGGGCGCTGGGGTCTTCGCGTGTTCAACGGCACGCAGCAAGAGTATTTCCGGCGCATCGACAGTGTCTATGCAGCGCGCCATCGCAAGCAACGCAAGGACGACGACTGGCTGGACCCTCTGAAGGGCGCTACCTGGCACGCCTCTTTACGGGAGCTGGTGCCAGAAGGCGACTTGGGGGCGCTGCTCGACCAGGCGACGCTCGAATTGAATAGTGACGAAGCCCAGTTCCTGCGTGAGCAGTGGCGCAAGCTCCATCCCGATTCGTTGCTGAGTTGGCTGGCATTCGACACCGAGTCCTTGAGCAGCAAGGTCGAGGCTGACGCCCCCTGGTTGCACCCGAGGCAGGCGAGCTTCCCAAAAGAGATGCGCGAGCTGGTGGAGCACGGTCGCAAGTTCTCCAAGCTCATCGAAGGCGCCGCGCTGGTCTACAACCTATCGCTAAGCGAGGTGTGGAACCGGTCCGATGGCGTCGACGCCTATCGCCACCGACTCACCGAATGGGCGACTTCAGTTCAGTCGAACGGATTCGCCGGTTGGAGCCTGGAGGACTTCTGGCTGCGGGTGAAGGGTCGGAACCACACCATCACGTTATCGACGCAGACGTTCATCAAGAACTGGTTTCGCTTGGTGAG
>MEDL01000203.1 GCA_001724785.1 Acidovorax sp. SCN 68-22
TGGCGCTGATCGCGAAACTGGGCCTGCGCAAGTAAGCGCGAGGCCATGCAAAAACGCCTGGGTTAGCACGCTAGCTCAGGCGTTTTTTACTTTGCTGGCGGTCCTTGCAGAGCGAAGCTGTGTCATTCCACTGAAGTGCCGCGTGCGGCTTCACTGGAATGGCATCGTGTTCTAAAAGGGCTCTAGCGCTTGCTGGTACTGTGTTATCAGCTATATAAACAGGAGCAAAAATGAGCATTTTCAACAAGGTCAGCAAGACGTTCCAATGGGGCGACAAGACGGTGGTCATGGAAACGGGCCAGATCGCCCGCCAGGCCTCCGGCGCGGTGCTGGTCAACATCGACGACACGGTGGTGCTGGCCACCGTCGTGGCGTCCAAGTCGGCCAAGCCGGGGCAGGACTTCTTCCCCCTGACGGTCGATTACATCGAAAAGACGTACGCTGCAGGCAAGATTCCCGGCAGCTTCTTCAAGCGCGAAGCCAAGCCCAGCGAGCATGAAACACTGACCAGCCGCCTGATCGACCGGCCGATCCGCCCGCTGTTCCCCGAAGGCTTCTACAACGAAGTGCACGTGGTCATCCACACCGTGTCGCTGAACCCCGAGGTCGATGCCGACATCGCCGCGCTGATCGCTTCGAGCGCCGCGCTGGCCATCTCCGGCATCCCGTTCAACGGCCCGATCGGCGCGGCGCGCGTCGGCTACATCAATGGCGAATATGTGCTCAACCCTGGGCAGACGGCACGCAAGAGCAGCCTGATGGATCTGGTGGTCGCCGGCACGGAGGCGGCGGTGCTGATGGTCGAATCTGAAGCGCAGCAGTTGCCCGAAGACGTGATGCTGGGCGCCGTGGTGTTTGGCCACGAGCAAAGCAAGATCGCCATCAACGCCATCCACGAGCTGGTGCGTGATGCCGGCAAGCCGATGTGGGACTGGGCGGCTCCTGCCAAGGACGAGGCGCTGATCGCCAAGGTCGGCGCGCTGGCCGAAGACAAGCTGCGCGCCGCTTACCAGATTCGCAACAAGCAGGCCCGCACCCATGCCTGCCGCGAAGCCTACGCCGTGGTCAAGGCCGATCTGAAAGAAGCCGGTGTTGAATTCGACGCCGTCAAGGTCGAGAGCATGCTGTTCGACATCGAAGCCAAGATCGTACGCAGCCAGATCCTCTCGGGCGAGCCGCGCATCGACGGGCGCGACACGCGCACCGTGCGCCCCATCGAAATCAGCACCAGCGTGCTGCCCCGCACGCACGGCTCGGCGCTGTTCACGCGCGGCGAGACGCAGGCGCTCGTGCTTTCCACTCTGGGCACCGAACGCGATGCGCAGCGCATCGACGCGCTGATGGGCGAGTACGAAGACCGCTTCCTGTTCCACTACAACATGCCTCCCTTCGCCACCGGCGAGGTGGGCCGCATGGGCTCGACCAAGCGCCGCGAAATCGGCCACGGCCGCCTGGCCAAGCGTGCGCTGGTCGCCGTGCTGCCGAGCAAGGAAGAATTCCCCTACACCATGCGCGTGGTGTCGGAAATCACCGAATCGAACGGCTCCTCGTCGATGGCTTCGGTCTGCGGCGGCTGCCTGTCGCTGATGGACGCAGGCGTTCCCATGAAGGCGCACGTGGCCGGTATCGCCATGGGCCTCATCAAGGAAGACAACCGCTTTGCCGTGCTGACCGACATCCTGGGCGATGAAGATCACCTGGGCGACATGGATTTCAAGGTGGCGGGCACGACGGCCGGCATCACCGCCCTGCAGATGGACATCAAGATCCAGGGCATCACCAAGGAAATCATGCAGGTCGCCCTGGCGCAAGCCAAGGAAGCCCGCATGCACATCCTGGGCGAGATGCAAAAGGCCATGGGCGAAGCCAAGACCGAGATCAGCAGCTTCGCACCCAAGCTCTACACGATGAAGATCAACCCCGAGAAGATCCGCGACGTGATCGGCAAGGGCGGCGCGGTGATCCGTGCGCTGACGGAAGAAACCGGCTGCCAGATCAACATCGACGAAAGCGGTGTCATCACCATCGCCTCGACCGACAGCGCGCGTGCCGACGAAGCCAAGCGCCGCATCGAGCAGATCACCGCGGAAGTGGAAATCGGCAAGGTCTACGAAGGCCCGGTCACCAAGATCCTCGATTTCGGCGCGCTGATCAACCTGCTGCCCGGCAAGGACGGCTTGCTGCACATCAGCCAGATCGCGCACGAGCGCGTCGAGCGCGTGAGCGACTACCTCACCGAAGGCCAGGTCGTGCGCGTCAAGGTGCTGGAGACGGACGAAAAGGGCCGCGTCAAGCTGTCCATGAAGGCCCTGGCCGAGCGCACCGGCGGTGGCGAGCGCCAGGACCGTGGCGACCGCCCCGAGCGCGGCGAGCGCCGGGATCGCCCCGAGCACGCCCCGCGCGAAGCCGAGCCCCAGCAGCAGGGCCTGCAGCCCGGCGGTGCGGCAGGCCACGACGCTTAAAAACTATTGATTTGATAGCTGCTAACGCTTACCCAGTAAGCGCTAGCAGCCAGAATCATTGGAATTTTGTGCCCCAGCTGATGCAAGCCATTGAAATCACCGCGTTCGGCGGCCCGGACGTCTTGCGCCCGGCCGAGCGCCCGGTGCCCGTGGCGGGCGCGGGCGAGGTGCTGCTGCGCGTGTCCGCCAGCGGCGTCAACCGCCCGGACGTGCTGCAGCGCAAGGGCCACTACGCGCCGCCGCCCGGCACCTCGGACATCCCTGGCCTGGAAGTTGCGGGGGTGATCGAGGCGGGCGATGCGGCGGCCTTGGCGGCGGCCGGCCTGGCACTGGGCCAGCGCGTGTGCGCGCTGGTGGCCGGTGGCGGCTACGCGCAGTGGTGCGTTGCGCCCATCGCGCAGTGCCTGCCCGTGCCGGCGGGGCTGACGGACGTGCAGGCGGCGTCGCTGCCGGAAACTTTTTTTACGGTCTGGAGCAACGTCTTCGACCGGGGCCGGCTCCAGGCGGGCGAAGTCCTGCTGGTCCAGGGCGGTAGCAGCGGCATCGGCGTGGCGGCCATTCAGCTGGCACGCGCGTTCGGCGCCACGGTGATCGTCACGGCCGGGTCGGCGGAAAAGTGCAGCGCTTGCCTGGCGCTCGGGGCGCACCACGCCATCGATTACCGGTCACAGGATTTCAGCGCCGAGGTGCTGCGCCTGACCAACGGGCGGGGCGCCGACGTGGTGCTCGACATGGTCGCCGGCGACTACGTGGCGCGGGAAGTTGCGTGCCTGGCCGAAGATGGTCGGCTCGTCATCATCGCCGTGCAGGGCGGCACGGCGGCCAGCCTCGATGCAGGGCTGGTGCTGCGCCGGCGCCTGACCATCACCGGCTCGACCTTGCGTGCGCGTCCGGTGGCGTTCAAGGCCGGCATTGCGCGCGCGCTCCAAGCGCGCGTCTGGCCGCTGCTCGCCGCGGGTGCGGTCGTGCCCGTGGTGCACAGCGTGTTCCCGGCGGCACAGGCAGGAGAGGCCCATGCCCTGATGGAATCCAACCAACATGTGGGGAAGATTGTTCTGACATGGAATCCATGAAAAAGAAACTGATCGTCGGCAACTGGAAGATGAACGGCTCCCTGGCGGCGAACGAATCGCTCGTTCAGGCGTTGCGCGCCGGCCTGTCAGGCGGGGCCGCTTGCTCCGTGGCGCTGGCCGCTCCGGCGCCGTACCTCGCGCAGCTGCAGGCGCTGTGCGCGGGCAGCTGCATCGAGATCGCGGCCCAGGACGTATCGCAGCACGAGGCGGGTGCTTACACCGGCGAAGTGGCGGCGGCGATGCTGCGCGATTTCGGCGTGCGCTACGTCTTGGTCGGGCATTCGGAGCGGCGCCAGTTCCATGGCGAGAACGACGCGGCCGTGGCCGAGAAGGCCCAGCGCGCGCTGGCGGCGGGCATAACGCCCATCGTCTGCGTGGGCGAGACGCTCGCCGAGCGCGAAGCCGGCCAGACCGAAGCCGTGGTGCGTCGCCAGCTGGCGGCGGTCATTCACGTGAACGGCCGCTGCATCAGCGAGGTGGTCGTCGCCTACGAGCCCGTGTGGGCGATTGGCACCGGCAAAACCGCGACCCCCGCGCAGGCGCAGGAGGTACATGCGGCGCTGCGCGCCCAGCTCGCCGCTGCCACCGTGCATGCTGGGGCCGTGCGCCTGCTGTACGGCGGAAGCATGAACGCCGCCAATGCCGCGCAGTTGCTGGCCGAGGCCGACATCGACGGTGGCCTGGTGGGCGGCGCCTCGCTGAAGGCGCCCGATTTCCTCAGCATCATCGCAGCCGCGCATTGATGGGCGCGGCGCAAGAAAAGACAACGGAGTAAACGAAGAATGAACGTATTTGTGAACCTGGTTTTGACGCTGCAGATGCTGTCTGCGCTCGGCATGATTGGCCTCATCCTCGTGCAGCACGGCAAGGGTGCCGACATGGGCGCGGCCTTTGGCAGCGGCAGTTCGGGCAGCCTGTTCGGTGCCAGTGGCAGCGCCAACTTCCTCTCGCGCACCACCGCCGTGCTGGCGGTGGTGTTCTTTGCCAGCACCCTGGCCCTGGCCTATTTCGGCAATCTGCGCCCGGCCAGCACCGGCAGCGTACTGGAAAACGCCGCGGTGGTGGCGCCGGCGGCAGTGGCCAGTTCGGCCGCTCCCGATGCGGCTGCCGCGGCGGGCGCAAGCGCTGCCGGCGCGGCCCAAATTCCGGACAAATAAAGGCCCCAAAAACTGTTTCCTTTGGTTCGAAGCAGGGTTTTTCCCGAGTAGAATTCTGGATTGTCTGGGAAGCCAAAGCCCATTGGTCCTCATGCCACCCAGACAAGACTTAGCCGTCGTGGTGAAATTGGTAGACACGCTATCTTGAGGGGGTAGTGGCGAAAGCTGTGCGAGTTCGAGTCTCGCCGACGGCACCAAACAAAACAAAGCCTGACCGCAATGCCCTCGCGCATTGCGTGCACAGCAGGCCTCAGCGGTGAGCGCATCCACAAGATGAACCTCGATCAGTATCTCCCCGTTCTTTTGTTCATCCTGGTCGGGATCGCGGTCGGTATCGTTCCCCTCGCGCTGGGATACATCCTGGGGCCCAACCGCCCCGATCCGGAAAAAAATTCCCCTTACGAATGCGGCTTCGAGGCCTTCGAGGACGCGCGCATGAAATTCGATGTCCGCTACTACCTGGTGGCCATTCTGTTCATTCTTTTCGACCTTGAAATCGCCTTCCTCTTCCCGTGGGCGGTGTCGCTCCAGGAGGTTGGCATGACGGGCTTTGTCGCCGTGTCCGTATTTCTCGCCATTCTGGTAGTGGGCTTTGCCTACGAATGGAAGAAGGGCGCGCTGGATTGGGAATGAACGCCCCGCACAAGGATGAGACGCGATGATTGAAGGCGTAATGAAAGAAGGCTTCATGACCACGAGCTACGACTCGGTGGTCAACTGGGCCAAGACCGGTTCTCTCTGGCCGATGACCTTCGGCCTGGCCTGTTGCGCGGTCGAGATGATGCACGCCGCCGCGGCGCGCTACGACATCGGGCGTTTCGGGGCCGAGGTGTTTCGTGCCAGCCCGCGCCAATCCGATCTGATGATCGTCGCCGGGACGCTGTGCAACAAGATGGCGCCCGCACTGCGCAAGGTGTACGACCAGATGAGCGAGCCGCGCTGGGTGCTCTCCATGGGCTCGTGCGCCAACGGGGGCGGCTACTACCACTACAGCTATTCCGTCGTGCGCGGATGCGACCGCATCGTCCCCGTGGACGTGTACGTTCCAGGCTGCCCGCCGACTGCGGAGGCTTTGATCTACGGGATCATCCAGTTGCAGCAAAAAATCCGCCGCACCAACACGATCGCGCGCGCTTGAGGGGCTATCGATGACATCAGTTGCTATGCGCCCCGAGGCGGTCCGTGATGCGGTGGCCAGTGCCCTGGGGGATGCGGCGCGCAAGGTGCACGTCGCGTTGGGCCAAGTCATTGCCGAAGTATCGGCAACCCATTACCACCAAGCCATGCAAACGCTGCGCGACGCGCCGACATGCCGCTTCGAGCAATTGGTGGATCTGTGCGGTGTAGACCACTCGACGTACGGGGACATCGGCACCGAGGGTGCGCGCTACAGCGTGGTTTCGCAGCTGCTCTCGGTCAGCCTGAACCAGCGGGTGCGTGTGAAGGTGTTCTGCCCGGACGATGATTTCCCGGTCGTGGCGTCGGTGAGCGACGTGTGGAACTCCGCTGTTTGGTACGAGCGCGAAGCCTTCGATTTGTATGGCGTGGTGTTCGAGGGGCACGGCGACCTGCGCCGCATCCTGACCGACTACGGATTCATCGGCCACCCCTTCCGCAAGGACTTCCCGCTGTCGGGCCACGTCGAGATGCGCTACGACGCCGATCAGCGCCGCGTGATTTACGAACCGGTCACCATCGAGCCGCGCGAAATCACGCCCCGGATCATCCGGGAAGACAAATACGGAGGCCTGCACTGAGGTGTGCTGACGGATTGCCATGGCTGAAATCAAGAACTACTCCCTGAACCTGGGTCCGCAGCACCCGGCCGCCCACGGCGTGTTGCGCCTGGTGCTGGAGCTCGACGGCGAGGTCGTCCAGCGGGCGGATCCGCACATCGGCTTGTTGCACCGCGCCACGGAAAAGCTGGCCGAACACAAGACCTTCATCCAGTCGCTGCCCTACATGGATCGGCTGGATTACGTGTCCATGATGTGCAACGAGCACGCCTACTGCCTGGCGATCGAAAAGCTCCTGGGCATCGACGTGCCGATCCGCGCGCAATACATCCGCGTGATGTTCTCGGAGATCACGCGCCTGATGAACCACCTGATGTGGCTGGGTTCCCACGGCAACGATTGCGGCAGCTCCACCATCCTGATCTACACGTTCCGCGAGCGCGAAGACCTCTTCGACATGTACGAAGCTGTGTCCGGCGCGCGCATGCACGCGGCCTATTTCCGGCCGGGCGGCGTGTACCGGGATCTGCCCGACAGCATGCCGCAGTACAAGGCGAGCAAGGTGCGCAACGCCAAGTCGCTGGAGGCGCGCAACCAGAACCGCAAAGGCTCGCTGCTCGATTTCATCGACGACTTCACCCAGCGATTCCCCAAGTGCGTGGACGAATACGAGGTACTGCTCACCGACAACCGCATCTGGAAGCAACGCACGGTGGGCGTCGGCGTGGTGACGCCCGAGCGGGCGCTCAACCTTGGGATGACGGGGCCCATGCTGCGCGGTTCCGGCGTCGTGTGGGACTTGCGCAAGACGCAACCTTACGAGGTCTATGACCGCCTGGATTTCGACGTGCCGGTGGGGGTGACGGGCGATTGCTACGACCGCTACCTGGTGCGTGTGCAGGAGATGCGCGAGTCCAACCGCATCATCAAACAATGCGTGGACTGGTTGCGCCAGAACCCCGGCCCCGTGATCACCGACAACCACAAGGTGGCCCCGCCCAGCCGCGAAGCGATGAAAACAGGCATGGAAGACCTGATTCACCATTTCAAGCTGTTTTCCGAGGGCATGCATGTGCCCGAGGGCGAGGCGTATGCGGCGGTGGAACATCCCAAGGGGGAGTTCGGCATTTACCTGGTGAGCGATGGTGCCAACAAGCCCTACCGGCTCAAGATTCGGGCCCCGGGCTTTGCACATCTTGCGGCAATGGACGAGTTGGCCAAGGGCCACATGCTGGCAGACGTCGTGGCCATCATCGGCACCATGGACATCGTGTTCGGAGAGATTGACCGATGATTTCTGACGCAACCCTCTCGCGCTTCGCGCGCGAAGTCGGCAAGTATCCCGCCGACCAGAAGCAGTCCGCGGTGATGGCGTGCCTGGCCATCGTGCAGCAGGAGCAAGGCCATATCAGCGAGGCAGCGGAGGCGGACATTGCCGCCTACCTGGGCATGCCGCAGATCGCCGTGCACGAGGTGACGACCTTCTACAACATGTACAACCAGCACCCGGTGGGCAAGTACAAGCTCAACGTGTGCACCAACCTGCCGTGCCTGCTGCGCGACGGTGGCAAGGCGCTTGAATACCTGGAGAAGAAGCTCGGTATCACCATGGGCGGAACCACGGCGGATGGCCTGTTCACCCTGCAGCAATGCGAATGCCTGGGCGCCTGCGCGGACGCCCCGGTGATGCTGGTGAACGACCGCTCCATGTGCAGCTTCATGTCCGACGACAAGCTGGACCAGCTGGTGGACAGCCTGCGCACGGCCGAGGGGCAGGCATGAAGGCAGATCAGGTGCTCTCACAATTTCAGGCGGCAGGGCTGGAAACCTGCTTCCACGGCCGCCACATCGATCCACAGATCTACGCGGGGCTGGACGGCTCGAACTGGGGCCTGGACGCCTACGTCAAGCGCGGCGGCTACCAGGCCTTGCGCACCATGCTCGGCGCCGACGGCGGCACGGCCTGGACGCAGGACCAGGTCATCGCCACGGTCAAGGAATCCGGCCTGCGCGGGCGGGGCGGTGCCGGCTTCCCGACGGGGCTCAAGTGGAGCTTCATGCCGCGCCAGTTCCCCGGGCAGAAGTACCTGGTGTGCAATTCGGACGAGGGGGAGCCCGGTACCTGCAAGGACCGCGACATCCTCATGTACAACCCGCACAGCGTCATCGAAGGCATGGCGATCGCGGCGTACGCCATGGGCATCAGCGTCGGCTACAACTACATCCACGGCGAAATCTTCCAGGTGTACGAGCGGTTCGAGGCGGCGCTGGAAGAGGCGCGTGCCGCCGGCTACCTGGGTGAGCGCTTGCTGGGCAGCGAGTTCAGCTTCCAGCTCCACGCGCACCACGGTTTCGGGGCGTACATCTGCGGCGAGGAAACCGCCCTGCTGGAATCGCTGGAAGGCAAGAAGGGCCAGCCGCGTTTCAAGCCGCCGTTCCCCGCGAGCTTTGGCTTGTACGGCAAGCCCACGACGATCAACAACACCGAAACCTTTGCCGCCGTTCCCTGGATCATCCGCAATGGCGGCGCCGCGTACCTGGCCTGCGGCAAGCCGAACAACGGCGGAACCAAGATTTTCTCGGTCTCTGGTGACGTGGAACTGCCCGGCAACTACGAGGTGCCCATGGGCACGCCGTTCGCCAAGCTGCTCGAGCTGGCCGGCGGTGTGCGCAAGGGGCGGCAGCTCAAGGCCGTGATTCCTGGGGGCTCGTCGTCGCCGGTGCTCCCGGCCTCCATCATGATGGAGTGCACGCTGGATTACGACTCGATTTCCAAGGCGGGCTCCATGCTGGGTTCCGGTGCGGTGATCGTCTTGGACGACAGCCGCTGCATGGTCGAGTCGCTCAAGCGCCTGTCCTACTTCTACATGCACGAATCCTGTGGCCAATGCACACCCTGCCGCGAAGGTACGGGGTGGCTGTGGCGGCTGGTCGACCGCATCCACCGTGGCGAAGGGCGGCAGGCCGACATGGACGTGCTCGACGACGTGGCGGCCAACATCATGGGCCGCACGATTTGTGCGCTGGGAGACGCGGCCGCGATGCCGGTGCGGGCCATGCTCAAGCACTTCCGCCATGAATTCGAAGCGATGATTCCCAAGACGAATCCCCGGACGTCGGCCTCGGCCTGACCACGAGAAAAGCATATGGTTGAAATCGAACTCGACGGGAAGAAGGTGGAGATCGCTGAAGGCAGCATGGTGATGCATGCGGCCGAAAAAGCGGGTACCTACATCCCGCACTTCTGCTACCACAAGAAACTCACGATCGCCGCCAACTGCCGCATGTGCCTGGTGGACGTGGAAAAGGCGCCCAAGCCCATGCCGGCCTGCTGCACCCCGGTGACGCAGGGCATGGTGGTGCGCACGACGAGCGAAAAGGCCATCACGGCGCAAAAGTCGGTGATGGAATTCCTGCTCATCAACCACCCGCTGGATTGCCCGATCTGCGACCAGGGCGGCGAGTGCCAGTTGCAGGATCTGGCGGTGGGCTACGGCGCCTCGTCTTCCCGCTACGAAGAGGAAAAGCGCGTCGTGTTGCACAAGGACGTCGGGCCATTGATTTCCATGGAGGAGATGACGCGCTGCATCCACTGCACGCGCTGCGTCCGCTTCGGCCAGGAGATCGGCGGCGTGATGGAGCTCGGCATGATCAACCGTGGCGAGCACTCCGAAATCACCACCGTCGCCGGCGACACCATCGACTCCGAGCTCTCGGGCAACATGATCGATCTGTGCCCGGTAGGCGCGCTCACGAGCAAGCCGTTCCGCTACAGCGCCCGCACCTGGGAGCTCTCGCGCCGCAAGTCCATCAGCCCCCACGATTCGACCGGTGCGAACCTGGTCGTGCAGGTCAAGAACCACCGCGTGATGCGGGTGCTTCCTTTTGAAAACGAGGAAGTCAACGAATGCTGGATCGCCGACCGCGACCGTTTCTCCTACGAAGCCTTGTCCAGCCCGGACCGGCTGGAGCGTCCCATGCTCAAGCAGGGTGGCGAATGGCGTGAAGTCGATTGGCAGACGGCACTGGAGTACGTCGCGAACGGATTGCAGGACATCGACGCCGAGCACGGTGCGGCCAGCATCGGTGCCTTGGTGAGCCCGCACAGCACCCTCGAAGAGCTGTATTTGGCCGGCGCGCTGGTGCGCGGCATCGGCAGCGGCAATATCGACCACCGCCTGCGCCACGCCGACTTTGCGCCGGCGGCCGGCGTGCGTTGGCTGGGCCGATCGATTGCTTCGCTCTCCACGCTGGACTCCGTCCTGGTGGTCGGCTCGAATCTTCGCAAGGACCATCCGCTGTTCGCGCAGCGCATCCGTCAGGCAGCGCGCAAGGGCGCGGTCGTCACCGCGATCAATGCCGTGCAATCCGATTGGGCCATGCCGGTCGCGCATGCGATCACGGTTTCCGCTGCCGAATGGCTGCGCACGCTGGCCGAGGTGGCCCAGGCTGTGGCAACGGCGCGCGGACTGGCCGCTCCGGTCGCCACGGGCGCGTCCAGCGACACCGCGTCGGCCATGGCCGCTGCCTTGCTCGGTGGCGAGCACAAGGCCATCTTGCTCGGCAATGCCGCAGCCCACCACAGCCAAGCCTCTCAGTTGCTGGCGCTCGCGAACTGGATTGGCGAGCACACCGGCGCCAGCGTCGGTTACTTGACGGAAGCCGCCAATACCGTTGGTGCGCAATGGGTCGGGGCACAGCCCGATGCCACGGGCCTGCACGCCGGGCAGATGCTGGGTGGTGGGCTCAAGGGTGTTCTTTTGTTCAACACCGAACCCCAGTTCGACAGCGCTGCGGGGGAGGGCGCCGCAGCGGCCCTGGGCTCCGCGGACATGGTTGTGACGCTGAGCCCGTTCAAAACCAACATGGCATTCAGCGACGTGCTGCTGCCCATCGCGCCGTTCACCGAAACCTCGGGCAGCTTTGTCAATGCCGAGGGACGCCTGCAGAGCTTCCATGCTGTCGTCCGTCCCTTGGGCGAGACGCGCCCCGGCTGGAAAGTCTTGCGCGTGCTGGCCAACCTCATGGGTGTGGCCGGCATTGATTTCGACTCCTCGCAGGAAGTGCTGGCGCACATCACGGCGGCGGCAGGGGCCGCGTCGGGGGTGCCGGCCGAATCCTTGAGCAACCACTGTGCCGCTCCCGTGTCGGACCTGACTGGTGCAGCGGGCGAAGCACCCTGCACGGCGGCCATTTACCAGCTCGATGGTCTGGTGCGGCGTGCACCGTCGTTACAGGCCACGCGCGATGGCCGCGCAGCGCTTGCGGTGGAGGCCCAGCCATGATTGACGCGATCTACAACGGCGGCCTGCATCTGCTGGACCAGGCGTGGTGGACGGCCGCGGGTTGGCCGGTACTCTGGATCCTGATCAAGATCGTGGTGGTCGTGCTCCCGCTGATGGGCGCCGTTGCCTACCTGACGCTTTGGGAGCGAAAGCTCCTGGGGTTCATGCAGGTGCGCCACGGGCCCAACCGCGTGGGCCCGCTGGGCTTGCTGCAGCCCATTGCCGACGCGGTCAAGCTGCTGACCAAGGAAATCATTCAACCCACGGCGGCGTCCAAGGGCTTGTTTGTTCTCGGTCCGGTAATGGCCATCATGCCGGCTTTGGCCGCGTGGGTGGTGATTCCCTTCGGCCCCGAAGTGGCCTTGTCCAATGTCAACGCGGGCTTGCTGCTGTTGATGGCCATCACTTCCATCGAGGTCTATGGCGTGATCATCGCCGGCTGGGCGTCGAATTCTAAGTACGCCTTCCTGGGAGCCATGCGGGCATCGGCGCAGATGGTGAGCTACGAGATCGCCATGGGCTTTTGCTTCCTGGTCGTGATCATGGTGTCGGGCAGCATGAACCTGACCGAGGTGGTCATGGGGCAGGGTCGCGGCGCGATGGCGGCCAACGGCTTGGGCTTCCTGTCGTGGAACTGGTTGCCCTTGCTGCCCATTTTTATTGTCTACCTCGTCTCGGCCGTGGCCGAAACGAACCGGCATCCGTTCGACGTGGTCGAAGGGGAGGCTGAAATCGTCGCCGGCCACATGGTGGAGTATTCCGGCATGGGCTTCGCCATCTTCTTCCTCGCGGAATACGCGAGCATGTGGCTGGTGTCCATCCTCGCGGTGGTCATGTTCCTGGGTGGGTGGCTGTCGCCATTCGCCGCGCTGGACTTCATACCCGGCTGGATATGGCTGGGCATCAAGACCTTCCTCGTGGTCTCCATGTTCATCTGGATCCGCGCCACCTTCCCGCGCTTCCGCTACGACCAGATCATGCGTCTGGGGTGGAAGATCTTCATTCCGGTCACGCTGGTGTGGCTGCTCGTGATTGCGGGCTGGCTGCTGTCGCCCTGGAACATCTGGAAATAAGCGGAGATACCGTATGGCTGCCGTTTCTGCTGCATCGTTTTCACTCAAGGATTTCTTCAAGAGCTTCATGCTGGTGGAGCTGGTCAAAGGCATGGCGCTGACCGGCCGGTACACCTTCCGGCGCAAAGTCACGGTGCAGTTTCCTGAAGAAAAGACGCCCCTCTCACCGCGCTTTCGCGGCCTGCACGCGCTGCGCCGCTACGACAACGGCGAAGAGCGCTGCATTGCCTGCAAGCTGTGCGAGGCGGTGTGCCCGGCCATGGCCATCACCATCGAGTCCGATATCCGGGACGACGGTTCGCGCCGCACCACACGCTACGACATCGATTTCACCAAATGCATTTTTTGCGGTTTCTGCGAAGAAAGCTGCCCGGTGGATTCCATCGTCGAGACGCACATCCTGGAGTACCACGGTGAAAAGCGTGGGGACTTGTATTTCACCAAGGACATGCTCCTGGCCGTTGGAGATCGCTACGAGTCCGAGATCGCCGCTGCCCGGGCGGCCGACGCGCCCTACCGCTAACGCGGCTCGGCCCTTTTGCGCGACTTCTTGAAAAGAACCGATTCATGGATGCCAAGACTGGTTTTTTCTATCTCTTCTCGGTAGTGCTGCTGTTTGCAGCCTTCCGGGTCATCACCGCGCGCAATCCAGTGCACGCGGTGCTGAACCTGATGCTGGCGTTCTCGCAGGCATCCGGGCTGTGGTTTTTGCTGAAAGCAGAATTCCTGGCCATTGTGCTGGTGCTCGTCTACCTGGGCGCGGTGATGGTGCTGTTCCTGTTCGTGGTGATGATGCTCGATATCGATACCTCGGGCGTGCGCAAGGGATTCTGGAAGCATTTCCCCCTGGCTGCGGGTATTGGCGGACTCATCGCCGCCGAAATGACCATTGTGCTGATGTCGGGCTTTCGCGGCATGGAAGAGCCCAAGGCCATGGCGGCCGCCATTGGTGCGGCGGGGCAGGCGGTGCCTTTCTCCAACGCCAAGGCGCTTGGTGAACTGATGTACACACAGTATTTGCTGCCCGTGGAAGTCGCCGCCGTGATCCTGCTCGTGGGCATGGTCGCCGCCATTGCCTTGACGCTGCGCCAACGCAAGGACAGCAAGGCCATCAGTCCTTCGGTCCAGGTGCGCGTGCGCGCCCAGGACCGCATGCGGGTCGTCAAACTGGCACCGACGGTGCAGGCGCCCGAGCCCGCCGCGGATGCGGCCGCACCGGAGTCCAAAGCATGAGCCTGACCCTTGGCCATTTTCTTTCGCTGGGCGCCATGCTGTTCGCCCTTGCCGTGATCGGCATCTTCCTCAATCGCAAGAACCTCATTGTTCTGCTCATGTCCATCGAGTTGATGCTCCTCGCGGTGAACATGAATTTCGTCGCCTTCTCCCATTACCTGGGCGACATGCACGGGCAGGTATTCGTGTTCTTCATTCTGACGGTGGCAGCGGCCGAGTCGGCAATCGGCCTGGCCATCCTGGTGCTGCTGTTCCGCAACAAGTCCAACATCAATGCGGACGCGCTCGATACCCTGCAGGGTTGAGCCGACAGACAAGCAAGGCTTCGCACAATGAGTCAAACCCTCTCTGCCTCCACCCTGTTGATCGTGCCCCTGGCGCCCCTGGCGGGCGCCTTGCTCGCAGGCATCTTCGGCACCACGCTGGGTGGCAACTGGATCGGCCGGCGCCTGAGCCACACCCTCACGATTCTCGGGGTGCTGGTGGCCTTCGTGGTTTCGGCCATGACGCTCAAGAGCGTCGCGGTGGACGGTGCGCGCTTCAACGAAACCATCTACACCTGGATGGTGGTCGGCGGCCTGAAGATGGAAGTCGGCTTCCTCGTCGACGGACTGACGGCGATGATGATGTGCGTGGTGACCTTTGTGTCGCTCATGGTGCATATCTACACCATCGGCTACATGGAAGAGGACGACGGCTACAACCGTTTCTTCGCCTACATCTCGCTGTTCACCTTTTCGATGTTGATGCTGGTTATGAGCAACAACATGCTGCAGTTGTTCTTCGGCTGGGAAGCCGTGGGCCTGGTGTCGTACCTGCTGATCGGGTTCTGGTTCAACAAGCCCTCGGCGATTTTCGCCAACATGAAGGCCTTCCTGGTCAACCGCGTCGGGGATTTCGGCTTCATCCTGGGCATTGGCCTGATTGCCGCGTATACCAACACGTTGAACTACGGCGAAGTGTTCGCCAAGGCGGGTGAACTGGGGGGCCTGTCGCTGCCCGGCACTTCCTGGATGCTGATCACCGTCATCTGCATCTGCCTGTTCATCGGCGCCATGGGCAAGAGCGCGCAGTTTCCGCTGCACGTCTGGCTGCCCGATTCGATGGAAGGCCCGACCCCCATCTCGGCGCTGATCCACGCCGCCACGATGGTGACGGCGGGGATCTTCATGGTGGCGCGCATGTCGCCGCTGTTCGAGCTGTCCGACGCCGCGCTGAACTTCATCCTCGTGATCGGTGCCATCACGGCCTTGTTCATGGGCTTCCTGGGCATCATCCAGAACGACATCAAGCGCGTGATCGCCTATTCCACGCTTTCTCAGCTCGGCTACATGACGGTGGCGCTCGGCGCCTCGGCGTATTCCGTCGCCGTGTTTCACCTGATGACGCACGCTTTCTTCAAGGCGTTGCTGTTCCTCGCGGCCGGCTCGGTCATCATCGGCATGCACCACAACCAGGACATCCGCTGGATGGGCGGCGTACGCAAGTACATGCCCATCACCTGGATCACCTCGCTGCTCGGTTCCCTGGCACTGATCGGGACGCCGCTGTTCTCCGGCTTCTATTCGAAGGACAGCATCATCGAAGCCGTCCACGCCAGCACCTTGCCGGCGGCCGGGTTCGCCCACTTCGCCGTATTGGCGGGCGTGTTCGTGACGGCCTTCTATTCATTCCGGCTGTACTTCCTGGTCTTCCACGGGAAAGAGCGCTACGACCAGAATCCGGATGCCCACCACGACGCCCACCACGGCCACGACGACCATGGGCACGGCGGCGCGCACACCCCGCACGAATCGCCCTGGGTGGTGACCGTTCCCCTGGTGCTGCTTGCCATTCCCTCGGTGGTGATCGGTTTCCTGACCATCGGCCCGATGCTGTTTGGCGATTTCTTCAAGGACGCGATCGTTGTCGATGCCGCGCGCCATCTCGCCATGGCGGAGCTGGCTGAAATCTTCCACGGTCCGGTGGCCATGGCCTTGCACGGCTTGACGACGGCACCGTTCTGGCTGGCCTTGGCCGGGGTGGTGGTGGCGTATTACATGTACATGGTGAACCCGGCGCTGCCGGCTGCCATCCAGCGCGTGTTCCAACCGGTGCATACCTTGCTGGAGCAGAAATATTTCATGGACTGGATCAACGAGAACATCCTGGCGCGCGCGGCGCGCGGGCTCGGCATCGGCTTGTGGAAAGGCGGCGACCAGACGGTCATCGACGGCGTGCTGGTCAACGGCTCCTGGCGCCTGGTGGGCTGGATTGCCGGCTGGGTGCGGCGTGTGCAGACGGGGTACGTCTTCCATTACGCGCTGGTCATGATCCTGGGCATCTTCGTGCTCATGACGTACTTCGTGTGGCTCAACAAGTAGAGGTAGAAGAAAAATGGGAGTGTTGAGTCTTGCTATCTGGACGCCGATCGCATTTGGCGTCCTGCTGCTGGCCCTGGGGCGCGACGAGCATGCCGGTGCCGTGCGCTGGCTCGCGCTGGTCGGCGCACTGGCCGGGTTGGCTGCCACCGTTCCCTTGATGGCCGGCTTTGTCCCCGGCACGGCGGACATGCAGTTCGTCGAGAAGGCGCCCTGGATCGAAACCTTCCGGATCTTCTACCACCTGGGCGTGGATGGCATCTCCTTCTGGTTCGTTCCGCTGACGGCCTTCATCACGGTGATCGTGGTGATCGCATCGTGGGAATCCATCACCTCGCGCGTGAACCAGTACATGAGCGCGTTCCTGATTCTTTCGGGCTTGATGATCGGCGTCTTCAGCGCGCTCGACGGCATGCTGTTCTACGTGTTCTTCGAAGGCACGCTCATCCCGATGTACCTGATCATCGGTATCTGGGGCGGCCCGCGAAAAATCTACGCGGCCTTCAAGTTCTTCCTGTACACGCTGCTGGGCTCGCTCCTGATGCTGATTGCCCTGCTGTACCTGTACAACGAGGCCGGAGGCAGCTTCGACATCGCGGCCTGGCATGCCCTGCCGCTCTCTGCGTCGGCGCAGACGATGCTGTTCTTCGCCTTCTTCGCGGCCTTTGCCGTCAAGGTTCCGATGTGGCCGGTCCACACCTGGCTGCCCGACGTGCACGTTGAAGCGCCGACGGGTGGCTCCGCGGTTCTGGCGGCCATCATGCTCAAGTTGGGCGCCTACGGTTTCCTGCGCTTTTCGCTGCCCATCGCCCCGGACGCAGCGCGCGAATGGGCCTGGCTGATGATTGCCATCTCGCTCATCGCCGTGATCTACGTCGGCCTCGTCGCCATGGTCCAGAAGGACATGAAGAAGCTGGTGGCCTACTCCTCGGTCGCCCACATGGGCTTCGTGACGCTCGGCTTCTTCGTCTTCAACGACCTCGGCGTGTCCGGCGGTATCGCGCAGATGATCGCCCACGGCTTCGTCTCCGCGGGCATGTTCCTGGCCATCGGCGTGCTGTACGACCGGGTGCACTCGCGTGAAATCGCCGATTACGGCGGCGTGGTCAACACCATGCCCAACTTCGCGGCCTTTGCGCTCTTGTTCACCATGGCCAATTGCGGCCTGCCGGGAACCGCCGGGTTCGTGGGCGAATGGATGGTGATCCTCGCCGCCGTCAAATCCAACTTCTGGATCGGCATGGCCGCCGCCACCGCACTGATCTGGGGCGCTGCCTACAGCCTGTGGATGTTCAAGCGCGTCTACCTGGGTGCGCCCGGCAACGCCAACGTGCGCGCGCTGCTCGACATCGGTCGCCGCGAGTTCCTCGTGCTGGCACTGCTGGCCGTCGCCATTCTCGCCATGGGCCTGTACCCGCAGCCCGTGACCGACGTGACCGACGCTTCCGTGGCGCGGCTGCTCCAGCACGTGGCCCTGTCCAAGCTGAACTGACCGACCAAAAAGAGTATCCCGATGATTGACAACATCAGCTGGCTGGCGATTTACCCCGAGATCGTCCTGTTGGGCATGGCCTGCGTGATCGCGCTGGTGGATCTGGCGGTGACCAGCGCGCGCCGCACGAGCACCTACGTGCTCACCTTGATGACGCTGGCCGTGGTGGCCGTGCTGCAGGGCATCTATGCCAGCAGCGGCAACACCTTCTATGGCTTTGGCAACATGATCGTCAGCGACGCCATGGGCAACTGGCTCAAGTGCTTCGCCGCCGTGGCCCTCATGGTGACCCTGGTCTACGGCCGCCCTTACGCCGCCGACCGCGACATGCTGCGCGGCGGCGAGCTGTTCACGCTGAGCATGTTCTCTCTGCTCGGCATGTTCATCATGATCGGCGGGAACAACTTCCTCGTGATCTACCTGGGCCTGGAACTGCTGACGCTGTCGAGCTACGCGCTGGTCGCGCTGCGCCGCGAAGACGCCGTGGCCACCGAGGCGGCGATGAAGTACTTCGTGCTCGGCGCGATGGCCAGCGGCTTCCTGCTCTATGGCTTGTCCATGGTCTACGGCGCAACCGGCTCGCTGGACATCGGCGAGGTCTTCAAGGCCGTCAACTCGGGCCAGATCCGCCACCAGGTGCTGGTGTTCGGCCTGGTGTTCATCGTTGCCGGCCTGGCCTTCAAGCTCGGCGCCGTGCCGTTCCACATGTGGATTCCCGACGTGTACGAGGGCGCCCCCACCGTGGTCACCCTGCTGGTCGCCGGTGCGCCGAAGCTGGCGGCGTTCGCCATGATCATGCGCCTCCTGGTCGATGGCCTGCTGCCGCTGGCGATCGACTGGCAGCAGATGCTCGCCGTTCTCGCCATCGGCTCGCTGCTCGTGGGCAACCTCGCGGCGATCGCGCAGACCAACCTCAAGCGCATGCTGGCGTACTCGACCATTTCGCAGATGGGCTTCGTGCTGCTGGGCCTGCTGTCGGGCGTGGTCAGCGGCAACGTCGACGCGGCCACCGTGCAAGCGGCGTACAGCGCCTCCATGTTCTACGTGGTGACCTACGTGCTGACCACGCTCGCCGCGTTCGGCGTCATCCTGCTGCTGGCGCGCAGCGGCTTCGAGAGCGACAAGATCGCCGACATGGCAGGCCTGAACCAGCGCAGCCCGCTGTACGCCGGCATTTTGGCGGTGTGCCTGTTCTCCATGGCCGGTATCCCGCCGCTGGTGGGTTTCTACGCCAAGCTGGCGGTCCTGCAGGCGCTGGTGGCGTCGGGCGAGACGGCCTACATCGCGCTGGCGGTGTTCGCGGTGATCATGTCGCTGATCGGCGCCTTCTACTACCTGCGCGTCGTGAAGGTCATGTATTTCGACGCACCCGTGCAGACGGCGGCGATCCAGGCGCCGCTCGACGTTCGCGTGGTGCTTACGCTCAACGGCGCGCTGCTGTTCGTCCTCGGGCTGCTGCCCGGCGGGTTGATGGCCCTGTGCAGCGAGGCCATCCTGCGCTCGCTGGCGTCCTGATCCGGTGTCCCAGACCGGAGCCGTCTGGCTCGTCATCCTCCTGGCCTGCCTGGCGGCCAACCTGCCGTTTGCCAACCACCGCGTTCTGGCCTTCGGCCCCCGCCTGCAGCCGCACAAGCGCCTGGTGCTGCGCTTCGCGGAACTCGTGCTGCTGTATTTCGTGGTGGGCGGCATCGGCCTGCTGCTGGAAAAGCGTGCCGGGCAGATTGCCCCCCAGCAGTGGGAGTTCTACGCCGTGACGGGCACCTTGTTCGTCACGCTCGCGTTTCCGGGCTTCGTCTACCGCTACTTGCTGCGGCACCGCTCCTAGGGGGTCGAGGACCATGAAAGTCCTGGACATCCAATGCGCCAACGCCCACGTCTTCGAGGGCTGGTTTGCCGACGAGGACGCGTTTCAAAGCCAGGTGTCGGCCGGCTTCCTGCAGTGCCCGGTGTGCGGCAGCGCGGCGGTCCACAAGCTGCTGAGCGCCCCGCGCATCCGGCGCAGCACGCCCGCAACGGACAAAACAGCGCAAGCGCGCCAAGACGCCGCCCCGGCCGCCCAGGTGCAGGCGCAATGGTTGCAGCGCGCCCGCGACATGGTGGCGCAGGCCGAGGACGTGGGTGAGCGCTTCGCCGCCGAAGCGCGCGCCATGCACGAAGGCGAGCAGGAGGGCCGCGCCATCCGCGGTGTCGCCAGTGCCGAAGAGGCGCGCGGCCTGCTGGACGACGGCATCCTGGTGCTGCCGGTGCCGCCGGCCCTCAGCGGCACCCTGCACTAAAAACGCTACCTAAATAATAGCTATAAACCCTTTACCAGCAAGCGCTAAAGGGTGTTTTTACTTGTATTTTCAGGCCGCGAACTGCAATGCGGCCAGGCGCGCGTACACCTGGCCGCGCGCCAGCAACTCCAGGTGCGTGCCTTCCTCCACTACACGGCCGTGCTCCAGCACGACGATGCGGTCGGCGTTCTGCACCGTGGCCAGGCGGTGGGCGATGACCAGCGTGGTGCGCTGGCCGGCGTGGTGTTGCAGCGCCGAATCCAGCGCCGCCTGCACCATGCGTTCGCTCTCGGCGTCGAGCGCGCTGGTCGCCTCGTCGAGCAGCAGCAGCGGCGGGTTCTTCAGCATGGCCCGGGCGATGGCGATGCGCTGGCGCTGGCCGCCCGACAGGCGCACGCCGCGCTCACCCAGGAAGGTGTCGTAGCCTTGGGGCAGGGCGCTGAGGAAATCGTGCGCGAAGGCGTCGCGCGCGGCGGCGTGCACTTCGGCTTCGCTTGCGCCGGGCCGGCCGTAGCGGATGTTGTCGAGCGCGCTGGCGGAAAAAATCACTGCGTCCTGCGGCACGGTGCCGATGCGCTGGCGCAGGTCCTCCAGCGCCCAGTCGCGCAGGTCGATGCCGTCCAGCCGGATGCCCGGTCGCCCCGCTTCGGCATCTGCCGTCCGCGGCGCGGGATCGACGTCGTAGAAGCGCTGGAGCAACTGGAAGACGGTGGTCTTGCCGGCGCCGCTTGCACCCACCAGGGCCACGGTTTCTCCGGGCCGCAAATGCAGGCTGAAATTGGCGAGCGCGGCCTGCGCCGGGCGGGAGGGGTAGTGGAAGTCCACGCGGTCGAACACCACCTCCACCCCGGCTCGGCTGGCCGGCGCCGTGCGCGGCGCAGCCGGCGATGCCACGGGCGACTGGCTGGCCAGCAGTTCCATCAGCCGTTCGGTGGCGCCGGCCGCGCGCAGCACGTCGCCATAGACTTCGCCCAGCACCGCGGCCGCCCCCGCCAGCAGGCCCACGTACAGCACCGTCTCGCCCAGGTGGCCGGCGCTCATGCTGCCGGCCAGCACGGCCTGCGTGCCCTGGTAGAGGCCCCAGAGCAACAGGGCGGCGTTGGCGATGATGATGAACGCGACCAGCAGCGCGCGGGCGCGCGAGCGCCGCACGGCGGTGGTGAAGGCCGCCTGCGTCGCCTCGGCAAAGCGCGTGGCTTCGCGCTGCTCGGCGGTGAAGCTCTGCACCACCGGAACCGCGTTGAGCACCTCCGCGGCGATGGCGCTGGAGTCGGCTACGCGGTCCTGGCTGGCGCGCGAGAGCCGGCGCACCCGCCGGCCTATCCACATGGCCGGCAGGACCACCAGCACCAGCATCAGCAGCACCACGGCCATGATGCGCGGGTTGGTCCACACCAGCATGGCGACGGCGCCCGTGCCCACCACGGCGTTGCGCAGTCCCATGGAGAGCGAGGAGCCGACCACGGTCTGCACCAGCGTGGTGTCGGTGGTCAGGCGCGAGAGCACCTCGCCGCTCTGCGTGGTTTCAAAGAACTGCGGGCTTTGGCGCAGCACGTGCGCGTAGACGGCGTTGCGCAAGTCGGCGGTGACGCGCTCGCCCAGCCAGCTCACCATGTAAAAGCGCGCCGAGGAAAACAGGCCCAGCATGATGGCCACACCGAACAGCGCCAGAAAATGCCCGCGCAGGGCGAGCGCCGCGGCGCCGCGTTCGCCCGGCGCCAGACCCCCGTCGATCAGCGCGCGCAGCGCCATCGGGAAGGCAAGGGTGGCCGCCGCCGCGAGCAGCAGGAACACGAAGGCAAGGGCGAGTTGCGCCCGGTAGGGGCGCAGAAAAGGCAGCAAGCCTGAGAGCGCGCGGGGCGCGCCGGTCGGGGGCAAACGGTCGCTGGAAGTAGCCATGCCGGCAAGTGTAGGTGGGCCCGGGAAGTAGGCACTTTTACATACGCGTTAGTCCCAGTGCAGCCACAACCGCCGCGCCGTACCATGACTTACGACAAATTTTGCGTGCACGAGCGTGTCTGTGGCACGCCCATCTATCCAGAACATTTCACGCCCGATGAGCGACTTTATTCTTGAGACCAAGGCCTTGACCAAGGAGTTCAAGGGCTTTACCGCCGTGAGCGACGTGACCTTGAACGTCGAGCGCCATTCCATCCATGCGCTGATCGGTCCCAACGGCGCTGGCAAGACCACCTGCTTCAACCTGCTGACGAAATTCCTCGAGCCCACCTCGGGCAGCATCCGCTTCAACGGCCGCGACATCACGCGCGAACAGCCGGCGCAGATCGCGCGGCGCGGCGTGATCCGTTCGTTCCAGATTTCCGCCGTGTTCCCCCACCTCACGCTCATCGAGAACGTGCGCATCGGCCTGCAGCGCAAGCTCGGCACCGAGTTCCATTTCTGGCGCAGCGAGCGCAGCCTGCGCCAGCTCGACGACCGCGCGATGCAGCTGCTCGCCGAAGTGGGCCTGGAAGACCTGGCAGACGAAGTCACGGTGAACCTGCCCTACGGGCGCAAGCGGGCGCTCGAGATCGCCACCACGCTGTCGATGGAGCCCGAGCTGATGCTGCTCGACGAGCCCACCCAGGGCATGGGCCACGAAGACGTCGACCGCGTGACCGACCTCATCCGCAAGGTGTCGGCCGGCCGCACCATCCTCATGGTGGAGCACAACATGAAGGTCGTCTCCACCATTGCCAACCGCATCACCGTGCTGCAACGCGGCGCCGTGCTGGCCGAAGGCCCGTACGAAGAAGTTTCGAACAACCCGCAAGTCATGGAAGCCTACATGGGCACGACCGACGGCCAACTGCAGGGAGCGCACTGACATGGTCAGCAACGCCAGCCAGACGCCCGCCCTGGAAATCAAGCAACTCGAAGCCTGGTACGGCGAATCCCACGTCCTGCACGGCATCGACGTCCTCGTGCAGCCGGGTGAGGTCGTCACGCTGCTCGGCCGCAACGGCGCAGGGCGCACCAGCACGCTGCGCGCCGTCATGGGCCTGACGGGCGCGCGCAAGGGTTCGATCAAGATCAATGGCGTGGAAACCATTGCCATGCCCACGCACCGCATCGCCCACCTGGGCGTGGGCTACTGCCCCGAAGAGCGCGGCATCTTCTCCAGCCTCTCGTGCGAGGAAAACCTGCTGCTGCCGCCCACGCT
>MEDL01000204.1 GCA_001724785.1 Acidovorax sp. SCN 68-22
CTTCAGGCCCTTGAGGTCTTCAACGGTATTGATTTCCTTGCGGTACCAGCCGCCCATCTGCGTGCCGGTGTTGCCGGCGCTGCGGCTCTTGATGTTGTACTTGGCGTAGAACTCGTCCATCAGCTTGCGGCCGTTGCCGTGTTCCATCCAGGCGTCCATCTGGCGGGCGGTCAGGCCGAAGGGAACCGCGCAACCGAAGGCAAAAATGGGGTCCTTGCCGGTGAAGTAGTACGACGCCGTCTGCGCCATTTCCACGGTGCCGTTCTGCAGCGCATCGACAACGCCGAAGGGGGGCATCAGCTCGCCGCCGGCGTGCACCGAGACTTCAAACTTGCCGCCGGACAAGGCCTTGATGGTCTTGGCGAACATTTCGGCGCTGCCAAAAATGGTGTCCAGCGATTTGGGGAAGCTCGACGCCAGGCGCCAGCGGACGGCGGCCTGGGCGTGCACGGCAGGGGCGACCCCTGCAGCCAGAACACCAGCCACGCCGGCATGTTTGATGAGTGAGCGACGGTCCATGAAAACCTCTTGATAAACGGGGTTGCAAAAGTGCCTGACGCGTGGCATCCGTGCCGCGCGGCAAGCCACTTTAGCAGCCATGGCGGGATTGTAAAAAAGCGCTTTCCAAGGGCCTTTGCGGGTTTTCCCGCGAAAGTCCCCCGCAAGGCGCATGCCTTCAGGGTTCTGCAAGCATGGGGAGGCGGCGCGCTCCGGCGCCGCACCACGCTGCACGTGGGGATATTCAGGCCGCGCGCTCGTCCAGCGCGCGCGCGGCACCGAAGCGCGCACGCACGGCGGCGGCGATACCGCGCGCATCCAGCCCCTGCATGGCGAGGAGCTTGGCCGGGTCGCCGTGCTCGATGAAGACATCGGGCAGACCGAGCTGCAGCACCGGGCGCTGGACGTTGGCGGCGGCCAGCGCCTCCAGCACGGCGCTGCCGGCGCCGCCCTGGATGCAGCCTTCTTCCAGCGTGACCAGCGCGTCGTGCTCGGCGGCCAGTTGCAGCACCAGGCCGGTATCGAGCGGCTTGGCCCAGCGCATGTTGGCCACCGTGGCGTCGAGCCCGTCGGCCGCTTCGAGCGCCGGATAGAGCAGCGTGCCGAACGCCAGGATGGCGATGCGCGGCAGGCCGGCAGGGCGCGGCGCGCCGCTGCGCTTGCGACGCACCTCGCCCTTGGCGTAGGGAAGCGGTTCCAGCCCCGGCAGGGGTTCGACCCCGGCGCCGCTGCCACGCGGGTAGCGGACGGCCACCGGGTGGTTCTGTGCGAATGCGGTGGACAGCAGCTGCCGGCACTCGCGCTCGTCCGCCGGGCAGGCCATGGCGAGGTTCGGGATGCAGCGCACGTAGGCGATGTCGTAAGCGCCCGCGTGCGTGGCGCCGTCGGCGCCGACCAGGCCGGCGCGGTCGAGCGCGAACACCACCGGCAGGTTCTGCAGCGCCACGTCGTGGATCAACTGGTCGTAGGCGCGCTGCAGGAAGGTGGAATAGATGGCCACCACGGGCTTGACGCCTTCGCAGGCCATGCCGGCGGCAAAGGTCACGGCGTGCTGCTCGGCGATGCCGACGTCGTAATAGCGGTCCGGGAAGCGCTGGTGGAACTCCACCATGCCGGAGCCCTCGCGCATGGCGGGCGTGATGCCGATCAGGCGCTCGTCCTGCTCGGCCATGTCGCACAGCCACTGGCCGAACACCTGGGTGAAGGTCTGGCGCGGCGGCGTGGCGGGCTTGACCAGGCCGATCTTCGGATCAAAGCGCGACGGCCCGTGGTAGGCCACCGGGTCGGCCTCGGCCAGCTTGTAGCCCTGGCCCTTCTTGGTGACCACGTGCAGGAACTGCGGGCCCTTGAGCTCCTGGATGTTCTGCAGGGTCGGGATGAGCGAATCGAGGTCGTGGCCGTCGATGGGGCCGATGTAGTTGAAGCCGAATTTTTCGAACAGCGTGGCCGGCACAACCATGCCCTTGGCCTGCTGCTCGATGCGCTTGGCCAGCTCCAGCAGCGGCGGCACCGGGCGCAGCACTGTCTTGCCGACGTTCTTGGCGGCGGCATAGAACTGCCCGCTCATGAGCTGCGCCAGGTAGCGGTTGAGCGCGCCCACCGGCGGGCTGATGCTCATGTCGTTGTCGTTCAATATGACGAGCAGGTTGCAGTCGGCCACCCCGGCGTTGTTCAGCGCCTCGAAGGCCATGCCGGCCGTCATGGCGCCGTCGCCGATGATGGCCACGGCGTAGCGCTCTTCGCCGCGCCGCTTGGCGGCCAGCGCCATGCCCAACGCGGCCGAGATGCTGGTGCTCGAATGCGCGGTGCCGAAGGTGTCGTACTCGCTCTCGGCGCGCTGCGGAAAGCCCGAGATGCCGCCGAGCTGGCGCAGCGTGTGCATGCGCTCGCGCCGGCCCGTGAGGATCTTGTGCGGGTAGGTCTGGTGGCCCACGTCCCACACCAGGCGGTCGCGCGGGGTGTCGAAGACGTAGTGCAGCGCGACGGTCAGCTCCACGGTGCCGAGGTTGGAGCTCAGGTGCCCACCCGTCTTGGAGACGCTGTCGAGCACGAAGGCGCGCAGCTCGTCGGCCAGGCGCTTGAGTTCGGCGCGCCCGAGCCGGCGCAGGTCGGCCGGATCGTTCACGGTCTCAAGCAGGGGGTAGGCGGTCGTGGACATTGAATACTATTGATTTAATAGCTGCATACGATTACAGGATAAGCGCTGGCAGCCATTTTTGCTTTTAATTGGAGCGCAGCAGCACCATGTCTGCCAGCGCCGCAAGCCGTGCCGTGTTGCCCAGGCCGCAGGCCGCCAGACCTTCCAGGGCATCGCGGTGCAGATTCTGCGCGCATTGGCGCGCGCCCGTCAGGCCGAGCAGCGACACGTAGGTTGGCTTGGCGTGCGCGGCGTCCTTGCCGGCGGTCTTGCCAAGTGTGGCCGAATCCTGCGTGACGTCCAGGATGTCGTCCACCACCTGAAAGGCCAGGCCCAAGGCCGCGCCGTAGCGGGACAGGCCGGCCAGCGCCGCGGCACCCGCGGCCCCGCCTTGGCAGGCAGCACCCATCATGACGCTGGCCTGCAGGAGGGCGCCGGTCTTGAGCTGGTGCATGCGCTGCAACTGGGCTTCGTCCAGCTGCTGGCCCACGCTCGCCAGGTCGATCGCCTGGCCCCCGGCCATACCGGCCGCGCCGGCGGCGCGCGCCAGCTGGCGGCACAGCGCCGCCTGCACCGCTTCGGGGATGGCGCTGTGCTCGGGCGTGAGCAGTTCGAAGGCCAGGGCCTGCAGCGCGTCGCCGGCGAGCAGCGCGCCGGCTTCGCCGAACTGCACGTGCACCGTGGGCTTGCCGCGGCGCAGCACGTCGTTGTCCATGCACGGCATGTCGTCGTGCACCAGCGAATAGGCATGGATGAGTTCCACCGCGCAGGCCGCGCGCAGCGCCGCTTCGTCCAGCGCGGCGGCCAGCGCGGTGTCTTCCGCGCCCTCGCCCGCCACCGCCTCGCGCGCCGCCAGCACCAGCAGCGGGCGCAGACGCTTGCCACCGCCCTGCACGGCATAGCGCATCGCCTGGCCCAGGCCGGCCGGCGCGCCGGGACCGACCCACTGGCCGAGCGCCGCCTCGGTGCGCGCCAGTTGCGCACCCGTCCAATCGGCGAAGTTTGCGGGGGATATCTGCTGCGTCATTCGCCGGCCCAGGCCTGGACGGTGCCGGCGTCGAGCACCTTGATCTGCTCCTGCACCGCCTGCAGGCGCTCGCGGCAGAAGGCGAGCAGCACCGCGCCGCGCTGGTAGCCGGTGAGCAGCTGCTCAAGCGGCATCTGGCCCGACTCGATTCGCGCGACCAATTGCTCGAGTTCTTCGAGCGCGGCTTCGTAGCTGGCCGGTTCGGCCGTCTTGGGTTTTGCCATGGGCGGGGTGTGATCGCGCAAAAACCGGCAATTTTAGGACGAGTGGGCCGGCGCCCAGGTCGATTGCGCCCCGGCGGCCCGCGCAATACACGCGGCACCTCTGCGGGCATTGCCCGCGCCCGAAATAACCCCGCTGCCTATAATCCCATTCCACCGAACCGGCGCATGCCGGTTTCATTTTTTTCACGGGCCCTGCGCCCCTCCCTGTGGGGAGTCTTTATCAGGTCACCCATGTCTGATGTAAGTCTTCAACTGCAGCCGGCCACGAGCCAACTCCCGGTCTCCAGCTACTTCGACGCCGCACTGTTCGAGCGCGAAAAGGCCCTGCTGTTCCAGCGCGGCCCGCGCTACGTCGGCCATGCGCTCAGCGTGCCGCAGGCCGGCGACTACCATGCCCTGCCCCAGGAGGGCCAGGGCCGCGCGCTGGTGCGCAATGCCCAGGGCGGGGTCGAGCTGGTGTCCAACGTCTGCCGCCACCGCCAGGCCATCATGGTGCAGGGGCGCGGCTCGCTGCAGGACAACCAGAAAGGCAGCGCCGGCGGCAACATCGTCTGCCCCGTGCACCGCTGGACCTACAGCGCGAGCGGCGAACTGCTGGGCGCGCCACACTTCGCGCACGATCCCTGCCTGAACCTCAACAACTACCAGCTGCGCGAGTGGAACGGCCTCTTGTTCGAGGACAACGGCCGCGACATCGAGGCCGACCTTGCCGGCATGGGCCCGCGCGCCGAGCTCTCCTTCGAGGGCTTCGCGCTCGACCGCATCGAGCTGCACGAGTGCAACTACAACTGGAAGACCTTCATCGAGGTCTATCTGGAGGACTACCACGTCGGCCCGTTCCACCCGGGCCTGGGCAACTTCGTCACCTGCGACGACCTGAAGTGGGAATTCCAGAAGGAGTATTCCGTGCAGACCGTGGGCGTGGCCTCCACCTTCGGCAAGCCCGGCTCCGACGTGTACAAGAAGTGGCATGAGGTCCTGCTGAAGTACCGGGGCGGCAAGCTGCCCGAGCGTGGCGCCATCTGGCTCACCTACTACCCGCACATCATGGTGGAGTGGTACCCGCACGTGCTCACCGTCTCCACGCTGCATCCCATCAGCCCCACCAAGACGCTGAACATGGTGGAGTTCTACTACCCCGAGGAAATCGCCCTCTTCGAGCGCGAGTTCGTCGAAGCCCAGCAGGCCGCCTACATGGAGACCTGCCTGGAGGACGACGAGATCGGCGAGCGCATGGACGCAGGCCGCAAGGCGCTGTTCGAGCGGGGCGACAACGAAGTCGGCCCCTACCAGAGCCCCATGGAGGACGGCATGCAGCACTTCCACGAGTGGTACCGCAAAGGGATGGAAACACCGCTCTGAGCGCCTGCGGCGCAGAGCGGCCGATCTTGCTACCATTGCGATAGCTCTCCACGCTTGGTTGATAAGCGCTGGAAGCCCATTTACCTCTAAATACCGCCCGCCATGCAAGCCCTGTGGATGCTGCTCGCCGCGTTCCTGTTTGCCAGCATGAGCGTGTGCGTCAAGTTCGCCTCCGCCTATTTCAACTCGGCCGAGCTGGTGCTCTCGCGCGGCCTCATCGGCATGGCGCTGCTGGCCTGGCTGGCGCGCTCGCAGGGCGTGGCCCTGGCCACGCGCTACCCGCGCATGCACGCCTGGCGCGCCTTCATCGGCGTGATTTCCCTCGGCGGCTGGTTCTACGCCATTGCCCACCTGCCGCTGGCGACGGCCGTCACGCTCAACTACATGAGCAGCGTGTGGATCGCCGCGTTCCTGGTCGGCGGCGCGCTGATCAACTGGCGCCCCTCGCCCGACACGCCGCGCCCGGCGCTGCAGGGTCCCTTGCTGCTCACCGTGGCGGCCGGGTTCGGCGGCGTGGTGCTGCTGCTGCGCCCAAGCCTCGGCGAAGGGGTGGATCAGGCCCTGGGGGCGCTCGTCGGCCTGCTCTCGGGCATGTGCGCGGCGCTCGCCTACCTGCAGGTGGTCGCGCTCTCGCGCATCGGCGAGCCCGAAGCGCGCACGGTGTTCTATTTCGGCCTCGGCTCGGTGGTCGCGGGCGGCGCGGCGGTGCTGGTCACGGGGCACTCGCCCTGGCCCGGCTGGCCGGCGCTGTGGCTGCTGCCCATCGGCGTGCTCGCCGCCGGCGGGCAGCTGTGCATGACACGCGCCTACGCCAGCGCGCACAACCCGCGCGCGACCCTGGTCGTGGCCAACCTGCAGTATTCGGGCATCGTGTTCGGCGCGCTCTACGGCATGGCGGTATTTGGCGACGTGATCCCGCCCCTGGGCTGGCTGGGCATGGCATTGATCATCGGCAGCGGCATCGTCGCGACGGCGCTGCGCGCGCGCACTTCCACGCCGCACGCTGCCGAAGAACTCTGACGCCGCGCGCCCGCGCGCCGGCCGCACAATGGCGGCGCCACCACTTTTTCCGCTTGCGCCATGGTTTTCACGCACCTGATTTCCCCCGAGCAACTGCAGGCCCTGCAGGGCGCCGACGCGCCGTGCATGGTCTTCGACTGCAGCTTCGACCTGGCCCAGCCCTCGGCCGGCCGCACCGCCTTCCTGGAGGCGCACATCCCGGGGGCCGTCTATGCGCACCTGGACGAACACCTGAGCGCGCCGCACGGCGCGCCGGGCAAGGACGGCAGCGTGATCACCGCGCACGCGGCGGACCGGCCGATGTCCGGCGGCCGCCACCCCCTGCCGACGCGCGAGCGCTTTGCCGTCTGGCTCTCCAGCGTCGGCTTCGCCAACGGCATGCAGGCGGTGGCGTACGACCGCAACGGCAGCGCCTTCTGCGGCCGGCTGTGGTGGATGCTCAAGTGGCTGGGGCACGACGCCGTCGCCGTGCTCGACGGGGGCCTGGCGGCCTGGCGCGAGGCCGGCGGTGCGCTGGCGAGCGGCGAGGAGCCGGCGCATTTCCAGACCAATTTCGAGCTGCGCCCGCCGCTGCGCCGCCTGTGCAGCGCGCAGGACGTGCTGGAGGGACTCGGAAGCGCCGGCCAGACGGTGGTCGACGCGCGCGCGCCCGAACGCTACCGCGGCGAGGTCGAGCCGCTCGACCCCGTGGCCGGTCACATTCCGGGCGCGCTCAACCGGCCATTCGTGCAGAACTTCGGCCCCGACGGGCGCTTCAAGCGCCCCGAGGTCCTGAAAAGCGAGTTCGAGGCGCTGCTCGGCGCGCAGCCGCCGGCCGGTGTGGTGCACCACTGCGGCAGCGGCGTCACCGCCAACCCCAACCTGCTGGCCATGGAGCTGGCCGGCTACCCGCCCGGGGCGCTGTTCGCCGGCAGCTGGAGCGAATGGTGCAGCGACCCGGCCCGGCCGGTCGCCACCGGCGGCTGAGCAGGCCGCAATCCGGGTGCGGCCTGCCCTGGCAGCACCCGCAGAAATGTAAAAGTGGAAAAAGAGCGGTTTTGGCCGTGCTATCAAAAGCATGAGCAGCCGCGCCGTCGGCGCCTACACGCGCGCAGCACGGCGCGCCCTCGGGGACGGGCCCATCCAGGCGGCCGGCGTGTCAGGGAACCCCTACACGCCGCGCCCCGGAACCAGACACGCCGCACCGCCATGCCCCGACTTAATTTCCTTTTGACCCGGTTTGACAATCCATTTCACCGGATCGCCAAAGCACGCATTCAGGCATGCAAGGCGCCATCACCCGGTCAAAGGAGTTGTCCCATGACGCAAGAACAAGTGCTCGCCGAAATCCGCGAAGCCAACCTGACCTACCTGATGCTGGCGCAGACGCTGATCCGCCAGGACAAGGCCGAGGCGGTGTTCCGTCTTGGTCTGAACGAAGAGGCCGCCGACCTGCTGGCCTCGCTCTCGCCGGCCCAGGTGATGAAGATCGCCTCGCGCAACACCCTGCTGTGCAGCTTCCGCGTGGACGACACCCTGGTCTGGGGCCTGCTGACCAACCACGACACGCCGCGCAAGGTGGGCAACGAGACGACGAACACGCTGCACGCCAACATCCTGATGGCCAGCCGCGTCTCCGAAGTGCTCTGAACGCCCGTTCGCCGCCCCATTCGCCCGCCCTTCCGAGAGACCGCCATGACCCAGACCGCCGCCAGCACCGCCGCCTCGCGCACCGCCGCCAAGAGCGTGCTCAACGAATCGCGCCAGATCGAGCGCGCCGCCCTGCTCATCGGCATGGGCGCGCGCATGCAGGTGCTGGAGTCGGAAACCACGCTTTCGTACGAACGCCTGATCCGGCTGTACAAGGAAATCGCCGGCAAGTCGCCGTCCAAGGGGCAGCTGCCGTTCTCGACCGACTGGTTCCTGACCTGGCAGGAGAACATCCACAGCTCGCTGTTCCTCAACATCTACGAGTACCTGGGCAAGGGCATGGAGCTCGATGCGGTGGAACTGCTGACCAAGGCCTACCGCCTGTACACCGAGCAGATCGAGATCGCCCAGGTCGAACCCCTGCTGTCCTTCACCCGCGCCTGGCGCCTGGTGAAGTTCGTCGACGCCGGCATGCTGACGCGCACGCAGTGCGTGGAATGCAAGGGCCAGTTCGTCACCGAGCTGTACGAAAACCGCGGCTACACCTGCGGCCTGTGCAACCCGCCGGCACGCGCCGGGAAGAGCAAGAACGCCGGGGCGTTGATGCTGCACTGAAATTTGAGGGTTTTTTGGCCGCTAGCGCTTGCTGCGTAAGGGCTGACAGCTATCACTTCAATAGAAAATCCGGTCGCCAGGGCGCCGGATTTTCTGCTTTCAGGGCAGGCCGAGCAGGGTGCGCGTTTCCTCGCCCAGCGGCAGGGCGTAGTCGTGCGCGGCAATGGTCGTGTTGCCCTCGGGCCGCACCAGCTTGAGGCTGACGAACACCTGCCGGCCGGAGACCGCATAGGTGCCCACCAGCACCGCCTGCGCCGCGTGTGCGCGCGAGACTTCGCGCAATTCGCGCGACAACAGCAGCGTGCCGGTCTGCGGCACCAGGGCCACGGCTTCGCGCAGCCGCAGCTCGGGCACCGGCAGGCCGCGCTGCACCAGGCGCCCGGCCATTTGATCGGACAGCACGCGGCCAAAGCGCGACGACGTCTGCAGGTGGTCGATGTCCACCAGCGTCGCCACCAGCACCGGCGCGCGCGCATCGAGCGGTGCGCCCTGCAGCAGCGCATCCGCCGCGGCGTAGCTGCTGCCGACCAGGTCCCCGGCCTGCGCCACCGACAGCGTGGGGCCGTATTTCTCTCCGTAGTAGTAGCCGGCGCAGCCGCTCAGCAGCCCCGCGGCCAGCGCCACCAGGACCAGCGCGGGAGCGCGGCGCATGCCGGGGTGCGCTGCCGCGCGCGCCACCGGAGCACCTTCGCCCTCCGGGCTGCGGTGCGAGCTTGCTTGGGAACGGCCCGGCGCTGCGCTCATGGCCGCACCACCTGCCAGGTCTTGACCACCGGCACCGGGGCCGGCGGCGGGACGTTGCGGTACAGGTCGGCGTCGGCGCGTTCGATGTAGTACATGTCGGCCGAACCGGCGAGCAGGCGATCGCCGGACTGGAGCGTGGTCGTCACCAGCACCTCGGTGCGCGTCGGCCCGCCCGCCGCGTCGCCCTGGCTGTGGCGGCGCGCCAGGTCCATGGCCAGGCCCACACCCAGGCCGATGGCCGTCGCGGCGCCGGGCAGCAGGGTGCGGTCGGAATAGTGCAGGTCCCAGTCGCGCCACACGCCAACGCCGGTCGCGAGCATGGTCCAGGGCAGGGGAATCACCCCGTTGGCGGGAACCGCGGCGCCGTGCTGCACGAGTTGCGTCTGCACTTCCAGCTCCACCGGCGTCGGCACGGCCGACAGCGCCACGCCCTTGTCGAGCAGGCGCACACGCAGCAGGCTCAGGAAGCCCTGGTTGAAGGGGGAGTCGTCCCGCACGCGCAGATAGATCGGGTGCTCGCCCGCCGGCCAGTCGGCCAGCTTGGCAGCGGTGCGGGCGGCCACGTCCTCGGCCAGCACGTCCCAGTGGTGCACGGCGCGTGCCTTTTTCTGCCCCGTGGCGGGGTAGTTGTCGGCGCGCGGCACGTCCAGCGTGCTGCAACCGGCCAGCAGCAGCGCCGCGAACAAAGCAGGAATACGGGATGGCATGGCGGCATGGTAGCCCCGCCCGGCCGGCGCCAATCGGCGCAACAAGGGCCCTTTTGCCCGCCAGAATTTCCCCTGCGGGCGCTGGCGCGGGGGCGCCAAGCCGGCACAATCGGTGGCAGAAAACCAGCCCGGAGACCCCATGCGCCCACCTGCCCGCCCCACCACCCGCCCGGTCCGCCTCGTCGCCGCGCTGCTCGCGGCCACCGCCCTCGCCGCGGCCTGCGGCGACAGCAGCGAAGTCGCTTCGCCGCCACCCCCGCCACCGCCGGCACAGATCGCCGTCTCCTTCATCAGCCCGACGGCGGGCGACAACGTGTTCGACCTCGGCGCCGCGGTGCCGCTGCGCATCGGCGTGAGCACCAGCGGCGCAGCGGCGGCCAACGGCACGCCCGTCACGCTCACGCTCAGCCCGGCGGCATCGGCCGGGCTCACGCCACCCGTGCCCACGACCAGCGGCGGCGTGGCCGCCGCCGAGCTGCAGGGCCGCAGCATCGGCCCGCTCAGCCTGCGCGCCAGCGCCAGCAGCACCACGGCCACGGCGAGCGACGAGCGCACGCTCTACATCCGCCCGGCGCCCGAAAAACTCGGCGTGCTGGTCCCGGCGTATTTCAGCGCCGGCGCCACGTCGCCCTGGGCCGACCTGCTGAGCGGTGCCAACACCAGCCACCCGGACGTGCCCATGGCCGCCATCGTGAAGCCCGCCACCGGCGTGGACGCCAAGGGCCTGGTCACCGCGCCGGACACCGACCTGGCCGCCGCCATCGCCAGCTTCCGCGCCCTGGGCACGCACCGCGCCCTGGCCTATGTGGCCACCGGCGCCGGCAGCGGGGCGCGCTCCGTCGCCGACGTGAAGGCGGTGATCGACAGCTACCTGACCCACTACCCCATGCTCGACGGCTTCTTCCTCGACGAAATGGCCACCGGGAGCGACCGCCTGGCCTTCTACCGCGAGCTGTACCTGTACATCAAGGGCCGGGCGCCGGCGCTGGTGGTGGTCGGCAACCCGGCCGCCTTCCCGGCCGCGGGCTACGCCGACCCGCTGGCCGGCGCGGCCGACGTGCTCGTCACCTACGAAGGCAACGCCGCCGGCTACCAGGGCCTGGACCCGCAGCCGGCCAGCACCTGGGTCTACGCCAAGCCGAACAATGCCCAGGCCATGCTGGTGCACAGCGCCGCCAGCTGCACCGCCATGCAGCAGGCCGTGGGCAGCGCCAACCGGCCGCGCGCCAACACCGGCTGGGTGTTTGCCAGCGACCAGCCCGTGGGCGCGCCGTGGGCGGCCTTGCCTTCGTACTGGATCAAGCTCCTGGCGACGGTGGACGCGCTCAACCAGAAGCGCAGCCTGCCCGCCTGCTGACCCGCGCACCCGGCCCCCCACCGGGGCATTCCGGCGAAAGCGGCCTACGCGCCGCGCGCCGAGGGTGCGCGGACAATGCGCCATGTCCACCCCTGCCCGCGCCCTTCCGGAACCCGCCGAACCGCTCGCCGCACCGCCCGGCGTGGCACCGGACGTGCTGCCCGAACCCCCGGCCGCAGCTAGCCCCGACACCGCCCCCTGCCCGCCGTGCGCGGACGACGGCGACGGCAACGTGGTGCTGACCCCGCAGGAGGCGGGGGCCGGCGCGCTGGCGCTGCCGGTGCCGATCGGCGTGCGCAGCGCCTCGCTGGCCGTCATCGCGCTGTGCGCCTGCCTGGCCGTGCTCCACTGGGCGGCGGCGGTGTTCATTCCCATAGCCACGAGCGCGCTGCTGGTGTGCGCGCTCTCGCCGCTGGTCGGCTGGCTGCACCGCTGGCATGTGCCGCGCTGGGCCGGGGCGGCGGTGTTGCTCCTCGGCCTGACGGGCGGGCTGTCTTTCACCATGTACGAGCTCAGCGACGGCGCGACGCAGGTCGTCGATGCCTTGCCGCGCGCCGCCAGCAAGCTGCGCGGCAAACTGCGCGAGCGCGCCCAGGCGCCCACGCCCAGCCCCATAGAGACCGTGCAAAAGGCGGCGGCGCAGATCGAGCGCGCGGCGGCCGAAACCGCCGCGCCGACGACGGCGCCGCGCGGCGTGCAGCGCGTGCAGATCGAGCGCAGCCCGCTCAACATCCGCGACTACCTGTGGAGCGGCACCATGGGGCTGATGTCCCTGCTCGGCCAGCTGACGGTGGTGCTGTTCCTGAGCTTCTTCGCCCTGGCCGCGGGCGACAACTTCCGCCGCAAGCTGATGCGCATCGCCGGGCCCAGCCTGGCGCGGCGCAAGGTGACGCTGCAGGTCATCGACGAGATCAATGGCCAGATCCAGCGCTACCTGCTGGTGCAGGTGGTCACCAGCGCCATCGTCGGCGTCGCCACGGGCCTGGCGTACGCGGCGCTCGGGCTGGAGAACGCCGCCGTCTGGGGCGTCATCGCCGGCGTCTTGAACCTGGCGCCCTACATCGGCTCGCTGGTGGTCACCGGCGCCTCGGCCCTGGTCGCCTTCCTGCAGTTCGGCTCGCTCGACATGGCGCTCGCCGTAGGCGGCGCGTCGCTCCTCATCCACACCCTGGTCGGCAACCTGCTGACGCCCTGGCTCACCAGCCGCACCAGCAGCCTGAGCCCCGTGGCCGTGTTCGTCAGCGTGCTCGCCTGGGGCTGGCTGTGGGGCCTGTGGGGCCTGCTGCTGGGCATCCCCATCATGATGGCCGTCAAGGCGGTGTGCGACCGGGTGGAGGAGCTGCACGCGGTCGGCGAGCTGCTCGGCAATTAGCGCAAAATTTAAGCGAAATCGGCCTCCAGCGCTTGCTCCATAAGGGGAAATAGCTCCTTTTTTTGAAGCATCTACCCCGTATTGCGCAAACCCGCCGCGATGCCGTTGATGGAAATGTGGATCCCCGTCTGCACGCGTTCGTCGCCCTGGCCGGCGCGCCAGCGGCGGATCAGCTCGACCTGCAGGTGGTGCAGGGGGTCGATGTAGGGGAAGCGGTGGCGGATGGAGCGCGCCAGGGCGGTGTTGTGCGCCAGGCGCTGTTTGTCGCCGGTGATGCGCGTGAGCACCTCGGCCGTGCGCTGCCATTCCTGCTCGATGGCGCCGAACACCTTCTTGCGCAGGCGCGCGTCGCTCACGAGTTCGCTGTAGCGGGACGCCAGCGCCAGGTCGCTCTTGGCCAGCACCATGTCGATGTTCGACAGGAGGGTGCTGAAGAACGGCCACTCGCGCACCATCTTGCGCAGCAGGGCGAGCTGGGCCTTCGGGTCCTTGCCGGGCGCGGCCAGGAAGGTTTCGACCGCCGTGCCGAAACCGTACCAGCCGGGCAGCGTGAGGCGGCACTGGCCCCAGCTGAAGCCCCAGGGAATGGCGCGCAGGTCCTCGATCTTCTGGCTGGCCTTGCGCGACGCCGGGCGCGAGCCGATGTTGAGCTCGGCGATCTCGCGGATCGGGGTGGAATTGAAGAAGTAGTCGGTGAAACCCGGCGTTTCGTAGACCAGCGCGCGGTAGGCCGCCATGCTGGCCTCGGAGAGCTCCGCCGCCGCCGCCAGGAAGGCGGGCGTGGCCGGCTTGGTCGGCTGCAGCAGCGTCGCCTCCAGCGTGGCGGCGACCAGGGTTTCGAGGTTGCGCCGGCCGATCTCGGGGTTGGCGTATTTCGAGGCGATGACCTCGCCCTGCTCGGTCAGGCGGATCTGCCCGCGCACCGTGCCGGGCGGCTGCGCCAGGATGGCCTGGTAGCTCGGACCGCCGCCGCGCCCCACCGTGCCGCCGCGCCCGTGGAACATGCGCAAGCGAATCGGTGTTTTCGCGGAGAGTTCATCGAACAGCGCCACCAGCGCGATCTCGGCGCGGTACAGCTCCCAGTTGCTGGTGAAGATGCCGCCGTCCTTGTTGCTGTCGGAGTAGCCGAGCATGATGTCCTGCTCGCCCCCCGAGCGCTGCACCAGCGCGGCGATGCCCGGCGTGGCGTAGAAGCCGCGCATGATGCTGGCGGCATTGCGCAGGTCCTCGATGGTTTCGAACAGCGGCACGACGATGAGGTCGGCGCGCGCGTCCGGCGTGCCCAGGCTCCCGTGCATCAGGCCGACTTCCTTCTGCAGCAGCAGCACCTCCAGCAGGTCGCTCACCGTTTCGGTGTGGCTGATGATGTAGTGGTTGATGGCCCCGGCGCCGAAGCGCTGGCGCATGCTGCGCGCGGTTTCGAACACCGCGATCTCGCCCACCGTGTGCGCGCTGTAGGCGGCGCCGACCACGCGCAGCGGGCGGGCGTCCTGCAGCAGCTCCAGCAGCACGGCGCAGCGCGCGGCTTCGTCCAGCGCGGCGTAATCGGGCGCCACACGCGCCGTCGCCAGCAGCTCGGCGATCACGCGTTCGTGCTGGTCGGAGCTCTGCCGCAGGTCCACGGTCGCCAGGTGGAAGCCGAACACCTCGACCG
>MEDL01000205.1 GCA_001724785.1 Acidovorax sp. SCN 68-22
TGGTGACAACGTGTCGATCACTGTGAAGCTGATCAACCCCATCGCCATGGAAGAAGGTCTGCGCTTCGCTATCCGCGAAGGCGGCCGTACCGTGGGCGCGGGTGTCGTGGCCAAGATCATTGCTTGATCTGTAAGCAGAAAAGGAACTTGCCATGTCCAAGCAAAAAATCCGCATCCGCCTGAAGGCGTTCGATTACAAGCTGATCGACCAGTCTGCTGCCGAGATCGTCGACACCGCCAAGCGCACCGGCGCCATCGTCAAGGGCCCCGTGCCCCTGCCGACGCGCATGAAGCGCTTCGACATCCTGCGTTCGCCGCACGTCAACAAGACCAGCCGCGACCAGCTTGAAATCCGCACGCACCAGCGCCTGATGGACATCGTGGACCCGACGGACAAGACCGTGGACGCCCTGATGAAGCTCGACCTGCCCGCCGGCGTGGACGTCGAAATCAAGCTGCAGTAACTTGCCCAGGCCGGCGCTAGGCCGCCGGCTCCTGTGAAAACAACGCGAACTTGCCTGAAAAGGCGGTTCGCGTTATACTTTGCGGCTTCGCCTTTTTTGCGTGCTTTTTTATGCGTGCAATGGTTTTCTAGGCGAAGTTTTATCAACCGCCTTTCATGCGCTTGCCAAGCGCAACGCCGTGGCCAATTGCAGTCGCGGCGGTGAAAGTTTTGGAGAAACAAATGAGTCTGAGCAACTCCCTCGGGTTGCTGGGCCGCAAGGTTGGCATGATGCGTTTGTTCACCGACGAAGGGGACGCAGTTCCCGTCACGGTGGTCGACGTATCCAACAACCGCGTCACCCAGGTCAAAACCCAAGCGAACGATGGCTACGTGGCCCTGCAGGTCACGTTCGGTGCGCGCCGGGCCTCCCGCGTCACCAAGCCCGCCGCCGGCCACCTTGCCAAGGCAGGGGTCGAAGCCGGTGAAATCATCCAGGAATTCCGCGTGAGCGCGGACGTCGCCGGCAAGTACGCCGCCGGCGCCACCGTGCCGGTGGCCGACCTGTTCACCGTGGGCCAGAAGGTCGATGTGCAAGGCACCTCGATCGGTAAGGGCTACGCCGGCACCATCAAGCGCCACAACATGGCTTCCCAGCGCGCATCGCACGGCAACAGCCGTTCGCACAACGTGCCGGGCTCCATCGGTATGGCGCAAGACCCGGGCCGCGTGTTCCCCGGCAAGCGCATGACCGGCCACCTTGGCGACGTCACGGTCACCACCCAAAACCTCGACGTGGTTCGCATCGACGAAGCACGCCAACTGCTCTTGATCAAGGGCGCTGTGCCGGGCTCCAAGGGTGGGTTCGTCACGGTCCGTCCGGCCGTCAAGGCCACCGCTGCCAAAGGAGCGAACTGATGCAGCTCGAACTCCTCAATGACCAAGGCCAGGGCGCGAGCAAGCTCGACGTTCCCGAAACCGTGTTTGGCCGCGAATACAACGAAGATCTGGTCCACCAGATCGTCGTCGCCTACCGTGCCAACGGCCGTCAGGGCACCCGTGCCCAGAAGGACCGCGAGCAGGTTCGCCACTCGACCAAGAAGCCTTTCAAGCAAAAGGGCACCGGCCGCGCACGCGCCGGTATGACCTCCTCGCCGCTGTGGCGTGGGGGCGGCCGCATCTTCCCGAACCTGCCTGACGAAAACTTCACGCAGAAGATCAACAAGAAGATGTACCGCGCCGGCATGGCATCCATCCTCTCGCAGCTGGCCCGCGAAGGCCGCCTGGCGGTGGTGGATTCGCTCAAGCTCGATTCGCCCAAGACCAAGGTGCTGGCCGACAAGTTCAAGGCCATGAACCTGCAGTCCGTGATGGTGATCGCCGACGAAGTCGATGAAAACCTGTACCTCGCATCGCGCAACCTGGTCAATGTGTACGTGGTCGAACCGCGCTACGCCGACCCGGTGTCGCTGGTGCACTACAAGAAGGTCATCGTCACCAAGGCTGCAATCGACCAACTCAAGGAGATGTTCGCATGAGCACGCTCAAGTTTGACGAAGGCCGTCTGATGCAGGTGCTCGTGGCGCCCATCGTGTCCGAAAAGGCCACCATGGTGGCCGAGAAGTCCAACGCCGTGACGTTCAAGGTGCTGCAGAGCGCCACCAAGCACGAGATCAAAGCCGCCGTGGAACTGATGTTCAAGGTGGAAGTCAAGGGCGTCTCGGTCCTCAATACCAAAGGCAAGACCAAGCGCTTTGGCAAGACCATGGGCCGCCGCGACAATGTGCGCAAGGCCTATGTGACGCTCAAGCCAGGTCAGGAGCTGAACCTGTCCGGGGAGGCCGCGTAATCATGGCTGTCATCAAGATGAAACCCACCTCGCCCGGCCAGCGCGCCGTGGTGAAGGTCACGCGCGATCACCTACACAAGGGTGATGGCTACGCGCCGCTGCTGGAACCCCAGTTCCAGAAGGCCGGCCGCAACAACAACGGCCACATCACGACGCGCCACAAGGGCGGTGGTCACAAGCACCACTACCGCGTGGTGGACTTCAAGCGCAACAAGGATGGCATCGCCGCCAAGGTGGAGCGCATTGAATACGACCCGAACCGCACGGCCCACATCGCCCTGGTGTGCTACGCCGACGGCGAGCGCCGCTACATCATCGCCCCGCGCGGCCTGGAAGTCGGCAGCACGCTGATGTCCGGCTCCGAGGCGCCGATCCGCGCTGGCAACACGCTGCCGATTCGCAACATCCCGGTGGGCTCGACCATCCACTGCATCGAGATCAAGCCCGGTGCAGGTGCCCAGATCGCGCGCTCCGCAGGGGCTTCGGCCACGTTGCTGGCACGCGAGAGCATGTACGCCCAGGTGCGCATGCGCTCGGGTGAAGTGCGCCGCATCCACATCGAATGCCGCGCCACGATCGGCGAGGTGGCCAACGAAGAACACAGCCTGCGCCAGCTTGGCAAGGCCGGTGTGAAGCGCTGGATGGGTATCCGTCCGACGGTGCGTGGCGTGGCCATGAACCCGGTGGACCACCCGCACGGCGGCGGCGAAGGCCGCACCGGCGAAGGCCGCCATGCAGTCGACCCATGGGGCAACCTGACCAAGGGTTATCGCACCCGCAACAACAAGCGCACGCAGAACATGATTGTTTCGCGTCGCAAGAAATAAGGGATAGCCAATGACTCGCTCTCTCAAAAAAGGTCCGTTCGTTGACCACCATTTGCTGGCAAAGGTCGAAAAGGCCGTTGCCACCAAGGACAAGAAGCCCGTCAAGACCTGGTCGCGCCGCTCCATGGTGCTTCCCGACTTCATCGGCCTGACGATTGCCGTGCACAACGGCAAGCAGCACGTGCCGGTCTATATCACCGACCAGATGGTGGGCCACAAGCTCGGCGAATTCGCCCTGACGCGCACCTTCAAGGGCCACCCCGCTGATAAAAAAGCGAAGAAATAAGGAACGACCATGTCTGAAACACGTGCAGTCCTCCGGGGCGTCCGTCTGTCGGTCGACAAGGGCCGCCTCGTTGCCGATCTGATCCGCGGCAAGAAGGTGGACCAGGCCCTGAACATCCTGAACTTCACGCAGAAAAAAGCTGCGGGGATCGTCAAGAAGGTTCTGGAATCCGCCATCGCCAACGCCGAGCACAACGACGGCGCCGACATCGACGAACTGAAGGTCAAGACCATCTACGTCGAACAAGGCACCACGCTCAAGCGTTTCACCGCGCGCGCCAAAGGCCGCGGCAACCGCATCGTCAAGCCCACGTGCCATGTGTACGTGACGGTTGGCAACTAAAGGCCTGGAAAGACTATGGGACAAAAAATCCATCCTACCGGCTTCCGCCTCGCGGTCAGCCGCAACTGGGCCAGCCGCTGGTACGCCAGCAACCGCGACTTCGCCGGCATGCTGGCCGAAGACATCAAGGTGCGCGAGTACCTCAAGGCCAAGCTCAAGAATGCCGCGGTGTCGCGCATCCTGATCGAGCGCCCCGCCAAGAACGCCCGCATCACCATCTACTCGGCACGTCCGGGCGTGGTGATCGGCAAGAAGGGCGAAGACATCGAGAACCTGAAGAAGGAACTCGCCACGCGCCTGGGCGTGCCCGTCGCAGTGAACATCGAAGAAGTGCGCAAGCCCGAAATCGATGCCAAGCTGATCGCCGACAGCATCACCCAGCAGCTGGAAAAGCGCATCATGTTCCGCCGCGCCATGAAGCGCGCCATGCAGAACGCCATGCGCCTGGGCGCCCTGGGCATCAAGATCATGTCGTCCGGCCGCTTGAACGGCATTGAAATCGCCCGTTGCGAGTGGTACCGCGAAGGCCGCGTGCCGCTCCATACGCTGCGCGCCGACATCGACTACGGCACCTCGGAAGCCAAGACCACCTACGGCGTCATCGGCGTCAAGGTCTGGGTCTACAAGGGCGACACGCTGGGCCGGGGCGACCTGCCCGCCGTGGAAACCCCGCGTCCGGACGAAGAGCGCCGCCCCCGCGGACCGCGCCGTGATGCGCGTCCTGGCGATCGCAACGACCGTGGCGCAGGCCGCGGTGCGCCGCGCCGCCCCGCCGCCACCAACGTGGCGCCTGCCGATGGCAGCGACAAGCCCGCTGGCGCCGGTGGCGCCGATACAACCGCCGTTAAGCGCGTTCGCAAGGCAGACGCGCCCGCTACAGCAGCGGACGGAAAAGGAGAATAAAACATGCTGCAACCCGCTCGCCGCAAATACCGCAAGGAGCAAAAGGGCCGCAACACTGGCGTCGCAACCCGGGGCAACTCGGTGGCGTTTGGTGATTTCGGTCTGAAGTGCACCGACCGCGGTCGTCTGACGGCACGCCAACTCGAAGCCGCACGCCGCGCCATTTCGCGCCACGTCAAGCGCGGTGGCCGTATCTGGATCCGCGTCTTCCCGGACAAGCCCATTTCCTCCAAGCCCGCCGAAGTGCGTATGGGCAACGGCAAGGGCAACCCCGAGTTCTACGTGGCCGAAATCCAGCCCGGCAAGATCGTGTTTGAGATCCTGGGTGTTCCCGAGGAACTGGCCCGCGAAGCCTTCCGCCTGGCCGCCGCCAAGCTTCCCCTGCGCACGACGTTCGTCACGCGCATGATCGGCCAGTGAGTTCAGGAGAAACTGATATGAATACTGCTGAACTGCGTCAAAAGGACGTCGCTGGCATCCAGGAAGAAATCAAGGCCCTGCAAAAGGCCCATTTCGGACTGCGCATGCAGAAGGCCACGCAACAACTGGGCAACACCGGCACGCTGCGCGCCACGCGCCGCAGCATCGCCCGCGCCAAAACCATTCTTGCTGAAAAGCAAGCCGCCAAGTAAGGAGCCCACATGACGGAAGCTAAAAAATCCCTCAAGCGCACCTTGGTTGGCAAGGTGGTCAGCGACAAGCGTGCCAAGACCGTGACCGTGCTGGTCGAGCGCCGTGTCAAGCACGAGCTCTACGGCAAGATCGTCGGCAAGTCGAGCAAGTACCACGCGCACGACGAGAACAACGAGTACAAGATGGGCGACGTGATCGAGATCACCGAAAGCCGTCCGCTCTCGAAGACCAAGAACTGGGTGGCGAGCCGCCTGGTGACTAAGGCTGCGCTGGTCTGACCGCGCTGCCGCAGCGCCCTCGGGCGCCGCACCCGAAACGGCCCACCTGGTGGGCCGTTTTTTTTGGTCCAGCTCTGAAGTTTGCTCCTATATAAAGAGCAAACTATTCAATCATAGTAAGCGCAAGCGGCCAAAATAACCAAAAATTGGCTAGTAGATGTCCGCCTTGAGGTAGTGCGCCCCGGCGATCGGGTTATGGTAGTAGGGCGGTATCTCGGCGAATCCGAGCTCGTTGTACAGCGCGCGGGCCGATTCCATCTCGTCCAGGGTATCGAGCAGCACGCTGGCGTAGCCGCCCTCGCGCGCAGCGTCCAGCGCCGCCTCGGCCAGTTGCCGGCCCAGGCCGAAGCCGCGGAACGCCTTGCGGACATACAGGCGCTTCATTTCCGCCGCGTTGGCGTAGTCGGCGCTGTCGAGCGGGCGCAGCGCGCAGCAGCCGGCCGGGGCGCCATCGACCAGCGCCAGCAGCCAGGCGCCGCGCGGTGGGCCGTACTCTCCCGGCAGGCTGGCCAGCTCCTCGGCAAAATTCTGGAAGCACAGGTCGATGGACAGGCTCGATGCGTACTCCTGAAACAGCTCGCTCAGTGCGGGCAGGTGCTCGGCGCCAGGGGAGTTGAGAATCGTCACGGAGGGGGTCTGCACGGGCGGAATCGGGTCAGCGGGAACGCCGACCAGTGTAGAACACTGCGCGTATTCTCAGCCGCCCAAACCAACCACCCAGGCCACCGCCGCGCCGCAGGCCAGCAACAGCACGGCGGCGACAGCGCGGCTCGCGGCGTCGTCGCGTGAGGGCGCCACCGGTTCGGCCAGCAGCTTGTCGCCGCTCACCATGGCGCGGGCCAGCGCCTTGCCGCGCCGCCGTGTGTAGTACGCAATGGCCAGGATGTGCAGCACCACCAGGCCCAGAACGAGGACTTTGCCGACTTCGCCATGAAACCACGTCGCCTGGCCGACGCGCTCGGACGACACCAGCGCGGTCAGCGGGCCCGCGTACGCGATTTCATCGTCGCTGAACAAGCCCGTGCCCACCTGCAGCGCCAGCGCGGTGAGCAGGGCAAACACGGACAGGGCGCCCAGCGGGCTGTGCCCGGCGGACTCGGCCAGGGGCCCGCGCACGTAGCGCCACACGGTGCTGGGGGAAAACAGGAAGGACGCAAAGCGCGACCAGCGCCCCCCCACCAGGCCCCACACCAGGCGAAACAGCAGCAAGGTGAAGACGCCGTAGCCGCAGCGCATGTGCCAGACCATGGCGTTGCCGCCCATGTTGGCGGTGACGAACTGGGCCACCAGCAGCAGCGCCAGCAGCCAGTGGAAAACGCGGGTGGGAAGGTCCCAGATGCGAACAAGGTGCGCCATGGTCGGGGCATCGCGGCCGGCGCGCCGGGCACGGCCCGCTGCGCAGCTGCAGGAATGCAAGAGTGAAAGACTCTGGAATTGTCGCGTGGTTCGGCCCAAGCGGCGAACCGCGCGCGATACTGCGCCACCCCACCTTCATTGAGGAACTCCATGAAAGCCCTTGCCGCCGTTGCCTTGTCTCTCGCAGCCGCTGCCTACGCCGTCCCGGCGGCGGCGCAGTTTGAAAAGGCCGAGGACGCCATCAAGTACCGCCAGAGTGCGCTGTTCGTCATGGGTCAGCATTTCGGCCGCATCGGCGCCATGGCCAATGGCAAGGCGCCCTTCGATGCCAAAGCGGCGCAGGAAAACGCGGACATCGTGGCCCAGCTCGCCAAGCTGCCCTGGGCCGGCTTCGGCCCCGGCACCGACAAGGGGCGCGAAACGCGGGCCAAGCCGGAAATCTGGACCGAGCACGCCAAGTTCCGCGAACTGGCCGACAACCTTGGCGCCGAGACGGTCAAGCTCGCGGCCGCTGCCAAGACAGGGGACCTGGGCAAACTCAAGGCGGCGTTTGGTGAGACCGCCAAGAGCTGCAAGGCCTGCCACGACAACTACCGCAACAAGTAGGGAAGAGCTAGCAAAATGCTAGCTACTATCGTAGACGTGGCGGGCGCTAGACCCTGTTTTTAATCAAAATCCGTACCCCGGGCGGGCCGCCGGGGACGCTCAGGTTTGCGCGAGCAGCTGCTCGATCAACTGGTGCAGTTCGTTGAAGTTCGGCGCGCCGACGTAGGTCTTGACGATTTCCCCGCGCTTGTTCACCAGGTAGGTGGTGGGGGTGAGCTGCACGTCGCCCCAGGCCTTGGCGATGGCGCCGGTGTTGTCCAGCGCCACCTGGAAGGGCAGCTTGCGCGTTTCGACGAAGTTCACCACGTAGCTCGGCGGGTCGTAGCTCATGGCGACGGCCAGCGTATCGAAGCCCTGGGCGTGGTATTTTTGATGCGTCGCGACCAGTTCGGGCATCTCGGCGACGCAGGTGGTGCAGCTGGTGGCCCAGAAGTTCACCAGCGTGACCTTGCCGTGCAGGTCCTGCGTCGTGCGCGTGCTGGCGTCGAGCAGCACAAAGGTCGACTGCGGCGCCGGCTGCGCCGCGCTGCGCAGGAACAGCCAGCTGCCGCCCGCCGCCAGTGCCACCACCAACAGTACCGCTCCAACCGTCTTCGTACGCATGCGCCCATCCTGTGAGAAATCCAGACCCGATTGTGCGCCCAGCGCACGCCCGGCGTGTGGGAGCGGCGCTGGACCGGTTTGGTTCCCGACGGCCGCGGCGTACCGATAATCGGGCCATGTGCTTTCTGCGTATTCCCCTTGTCCTCTGCGCGCTGCTGGTGGGCCTCGCCGCCTGCAGCCCCGCGCTGGAATGGCGCAGCCTCGTGCTGCCCGAGATCGGGATCGAGGCGAGCCTCCCGTGCAAGCCCGAACGGGCCGAGCGCAGCGTGGAGCTGGCTGGCCAGGCGGCGCAGGTGGTGATGCACAGCTGCGACGCGGCCGGCGCGACCTTCGCCATCGCCTGCGCCCCCCTGGCCGAGCCGTCCCGCGCCGGCGCCGCCCTGCGCCACTGGCGCGCGGCCGTGCTCGCGGCGGCGCAGGCCGGAACGGCCAGCGACCGCCCTTTCCAGCCCGAAGGCGCGCTGGACCTCCCGCAGAGCGTGCGAACGGCGGCAGAGGTGAGCGCGCCCGATGGCAGCAGCGTGCACATGCAAGCCGCCTGGTTCGCCCGCGTGCGCGGTGACACGGTGCAGGCGTGCCACGCCATGGTGTACGCACGCGCGCTTCCGCCGGCCACGGCGGATGTGTTTTTTGCCGCCCTGGCACTGCGGTGAGCCGGCCATAATCGCCCGTGAGCGACCTGCATGACCACCCTCATCCTTCTCATCGCCCACGCTCCGCTGGCCCAGGCACTGCGCGATTGCGCTTTGCACGTGTTTCCCGATTGCGCCGACGCGCTGCGCGCTTACGACGTGCAGGCCGATGCAGCGCCCGAGGCCAGCCTCGAAGGCGCCAGCGCGCTGCTTGCCGATGCCGCCGACCGGCCGGTGCTGGTGCTCGCCGACATCTTCGGCGCCACACCGTGCAACATCGCGCGCCGGTTGGTGGAAGGCCGCGGCAACGCCCGCCTGGTGACGGGCCTGAACCTGCCGATGCTGCTGCGCGCCGTCAGCTACCGCAGCGAGGCGCTCGACCTGCTGGTGCAGCGCGCCCTGATCGGCGGCACCCAAGGCGTGATGCAGGTCGCCGTGACGCCGCACATTCCCTTGCCCCATCTCCATGATCAAGACCCGCACGACCATTAGCAACCAGTTGGGCCTGCACGCCCGCGCCTCGGCCAAGCTGACCAAGGTGGCGGCCTCCTTTCCGTGCGACGTGTGGATGCTGCGCGGCGAACGCCGCATCAACGCCAAGAGCATCATGGGGGTCATGATGCTGGCCGCCGGCATGGGGGTGGAAATCGAGATCGAAACGGACGGCCCCCAGGAGCAGGAAGCGATGGACGCGCTCCTGGCCATGATCGACGACAAATTCGGGGAAGGGCAGTAGCGTGCAGCCGCCGCGCCGCCGCATCGTCCGCCGCCCGGCAGAAAGGCGCGGCGCATGACGTTCTCCGTACCCGGCCTGGCCGTGGCGCGCGGCATCGCCATCGGGCGCGCCGTGCTCGTGGGTTCGAGCCGCGTCGATGTGGCGCACTACTTCATTGAAGCGCACCAGGTACAGAGCGAAATCGAGCGCGTGCGCCAGGGGCGCAACGCCGTGATGCAGGAGCTCGCGCGCCTGCAGGCCGAGATGCCGCCCGACGCTCCGCACGAACTCACCGCCCTGCTTGACGTGCACCTGATGCTGCTGCAGGACGAAATGCTCGTCTCGGGCGTCAAGCACTGGATCACCGACCGCCTCTACAACGGCGAATGGGCGCTGACCACGCAGCTTGAGCTGCTGGCGCGCCAGTTCGATGAAATGGAGGACGACTACCTGCGCGAGCGCAAGGCCGATCTGGAGCAGGTGGTCGAGCGCATCCTGCGCCACATGAAGGGCGTGCCCAACCCGGTGGCGCCGCCGCCGCCCAGCCCCCGGCGCAAGACGCAGCAGGACCTGCTGCTCGACGACACCGAGGACGTGCCGCTGGTGCTGGTGGCGCACGACCTCTCTCCGGCCGACATGCTGCAGTTCAAGAAGAGCGTGTTCGCCGGTTTCGTCACCGACGTGGGCGGCAAGACCTCGCACACGGCCATCGTCGCGCGCAGCATGGACATCCCCGCCGTGGTCGGCGCGCGCGCGGCCAGCCAGCTGGTGCGCCAGGACGACTGGGTCATCATCGACGGCGACGCCGGCGTGGTGATCGTGGACCCGTCGGCCATCATCCTGGCCGAATACGGCTTCCGCCAGCGGCAGATCGAACTCGAGCGCGAGCGCCTCTCGCGCCTGCGCCACACGCCGTGTGTCACCATCGACGGCGAAAAAGTCGAGCTGCTGGCCAACATCGAGCTGCCCGCCGATGGCGCCGCGGCGATCGGTGCCGGTGCGGTGGGCGTGGGCCTTTTCCGCACCGAATTCCTGTTCATGGGCCGCGCCGGCAAGTTGCCCGACGAGGAGGAGCAGTACCTCGCCTACCGTGAGGCGGTCGATGCCATGCACGGCCTGCCGGTGACCATCCGTACGCTCGACATCGGCGCCGACAAGCCGCTCGACCGGGCGCGCAAGGACGATTCGCTCAACCCGGCGCTCGGCCTGCGCGCGATCCGCTGGAGCCTGGCCGACCCGGCGATGTTCCGCACCCAGCTGCGCGCCGTGCTGCGCGCGGCGGCGCACGGGCGCGTGAACCTGATGTTCCCGATGCTGGTGAACGCCGAGGAGATCCGCCAGACGCTGGGCCACGTGCGCCTGGCCCAGGCCGAACTCGACGACCGGGGCGCCGTGTACGGCGCCGTGCGCCTGGGAGCGATGATCGAGGTGCCGGCGGCGGCGCTCACCGTGCGCATGTTCCTGCGCCACTTCGATTTCCTGTCCATAGGCACCAACGACCTGATCCAGTACACGCTGGCCATCGACCGCGCCGACGAAGCCGTGGCCGAGCTGTACGACCCCATGCACCCGGCCGTGCTGTACCTGATCGCGACGGTGATCGCCGAGTGCCGCGCGCAGGGCAAGAGCATCTCGGTGTGTGGCGAAATGGCGGGCGACCTGGGCCTTACCCGGCTGCTGCTGGGCCTGGGCCTGCGCACGTTTTCCATGCACCCGGCACAAATCCTCGCGGTCAAGCAGGAAGTGCTGCGCGCGGACACGCGCAAGCTCCGGCTCTGGGCCAGCGAAGTGCTCGACCAGGGCGAGTGCCCGGCCTGGCGCGGCACCGGTCTGGCATAGTACGGAGCTCATATAACGATAGCAAACTATCGTTATTGGATAAGCGCTAGAGCTCTATTTTCATCAAAATTTAGCGGGCACGCATGCCCAGCACCGCCGCGCTCACGATGAGCACCGTCGCCAGCGCGATGCTGGCCGTGAACGGGCGGCCGCTCACCAGCACCAGCAACGCCGTGGAGGCGAGCGGTGTGAGGTAGCTCAGGATGCCGATGTGCCGTGCATCGCCGAGCTTGAGCGCCTTGTCCCACAGATAGAACGAGGCGCCCAGCGGCCCCAGGCCGAGCACGGCGAGCAGCGCCCAGTCGCGCGCCTGCAGGGCCGTGGACGGCTCCAGCAGCACATGGCACAGCAGCGACAGCAGCCCCGAGACCAGCCCGAACAGGCCGATGGCGGTGGTGGGGAACGCCGCCACGCGCTTGGTGAGCAGCGAGTAGCTGGCCCAGATGAAGGCCGAGGCCAGCGCCGGCAGGTAGCCCCAGGAGAGGGCACCGCTCAGTGTGCGCCCTCCCGCGATCGCCAGCGCCGCGCCGCCAAAGCCCAGCAGGGCGGCCAGGACATGCGCCGGGCGCAGCACCACGCCCGGAAGCAGCACGGGTGCCAGCACCACGATGAGCAGCGGCCACAGGTAGTTGACCAGGTTGGCTTCGACCGGCGGTGCGTGGCGCAGTGCGATGAAGAGCAGGAAGTGGTAGGCGAACAGGCCGTAGACGCCGAGCGCCAGGGTGCGCGGCGGGATGCGCCAGACCGAGGGATTGCGCCACACCAGCGGCCACGCCGGGACGCTGCCGATCACCAGCGCGATGCCGGTCAGCAGGAAGGGCGGAACGTGCGCCAGCGAGACCGCCAGCGCGGCCAGGCTGGCCCACAGGGCAATCGCGCCGAGCGCGTACAGGTTGGCTTGCATGGAAAGCGGGAAAAGAGGGGCAGGGCGCGGCCGGCGCCGACGCTGCGGCGCCCGCGGCGGGCCGGGCTACACGCCGGCGGCCTTGGCCTGCTGGTCGGCGTGGTAGCTCGACCGCACCATGGCGCCCACGGCGGCATGCGTGAAGCCCATGGCGTAGGCCGCCTGCTCGATCTGCTTGAACTGGTCGGGGTGCACGTAGCGGCGCACCGGCAGGTGGCTGGCGCTCGGTGCGAGGTACTGGCCCACCGTCAGCATGCTCACGCCGTGCGCGCGCAGGTCGCGCATGACGTCGAGGATTTCCTCGTCCGTCTCGCCCAGGCCGACCATGATGCCGCTCTTGGTCGGGACCTGCGGGTGCATCTCATGGAACTTCTTGAGCAGGTTGAGCGAGAACTGGTAGTCGCTGCCCGGCCGAGCCTCTTTGTACAAACGCGGCGCGGTTTCCAGGTTGTGGTTCATCACGTCGGGCAGGGCGGTGCTCAGGATGGCGAGCGCGCGGTCGTCGCGGCCGCGGAAGTCGGGCGTGAGGATCTCGATCTGCGTGCTCGGCGAGAGCGCGCGGATGTTCTGGATGCAGGCGACGAAATGCCCGGCCCCGCCATCGCGCAGGTCGTCGCGGTCGACGCTGGTGATGACGGCGTACTTCAGGCGCAGCGCCGCAATGGTGCGCGCCAGGTTGAGCGGTTCGTCCGCGTCGAGTGCGTCCGGCCGGCCGTGGCCGACGTCGCAGAACGGGCAGCGGCGCGTGCACTTGTCGCCCATGATCATGAAGGTCGCCGTGCCGTTGCCAAAGCATTCACCAATGTTCGGGCAGCTGGCCTCTTCGCACACCGTGTGCAGCTTGTGCTCGCGCAGGATGCTTTTGATCTCGTAGAAGCGCGTGCTCGACGAGCCGGCCTTGACGCGGATCCACTCCGGCTTCTTCAGCACCGGGCCGGCCTCGACCTTGACCGGAATGCGGGACAGCTTGGCCGCCGCCTTCTGCTTGGTGAAAGGGTTGTAGGTGGCGCTGGGCTGCGGTTCGTGGACGACGTCGGAGTTGCTCATGGCGGTGTGGAATCAGGGCGTGAGGCGGGCGACCAACTGTTTGCCGAGTACGGCCGCCGCATCATCCCAAGTGGTGTGAACCCCGATTGTAGAAAGGTCCACCGTGCGCAAACCCGCGTAGCCACACGGGTTGATGCGCTCGAAGGGTTCCAGGTCCATGGCCACATTCAAGGCCACGCCGTGCAACGTGCAGTGGCGCGTGACCTTGATGCCGAGCGCGGAGATCTTGCCCAGCCCATTGAAATCCGGCGCCGGGCGCGCGCTGCCCGGGGCGCGGTGCGCGGGGCGCTGCGCCAGCGCGGCATGGCCCGACGGGTCGTCCAGGCGCACATAGATACCCGGAGCCTGCGCCACCCGGTGGCCGGTCACGCCGAAATGGGCAAGCGTGCGGATCACCGCT
>MEDL01000206.1 GCA_001724785.1 Acidovorax sp. SCN 68-22
TCGATGTTGCCCTTGAACGGCGCGATGGTGGCGGGCTGCAGGCCTTCGGCGACGACGCAGTCCACGGCCTGCACGCCCATGGATTCGAGGTTGCCGCGCGTGGTGTCGAAGTGGCAGTTGTTCGGCACCAGGTCGCCGGCCTTGCAGGTGGCGGAAAACAGCACCTTCTCGGCCGCACGGCCCTGGTGCGTGGGCACGAAGTGCTGCATGCCGGTGAGCTCCTGCAGCACTTTCTCCAGCCGGTAGAAGCTGCGCGCGCCGGCGTAGCTCTCGTCGCCTTCCATGATGGCGCCCCACTGCCGCGACGACATGGCGCCGGTGCCGGAGTCGGTCAGCCAGTCGATCAGCACGTCCTCGGCGCGCAGCTTGAAGACGTTCAGGCGCGCAGCGGCCAGGAGCTCCTCGCGCTGTGCGCGCGTGGTCATGCGGATGGGCTCGATGCTCTTGATGCGGAAGGGTTCGATGAGGGTCTTGGGCATGGCGATGTCTGGCCGGATAAAAAAGTGGCGCAAAGGTAGCACCGCGTTTTGGGCCGTGGTGTCGGTTAAAAGCAACGGGCCAGCGCCGCGCAGGCACGGCGGCGGCGCGCCCGGCCCGTCGGCCACGAACCGACATTTTTTGAATGAAATTGGCCGCCAGCGCCTGCTGCCAAATGGCCGACAGCTATCGTTGTTGCAGCATCAAAGGTAGGGCGAGAGCAACCACACCAGCCGGTTGCGCAGCCGTGCCGGCAGGCGCTGGCGCGCCAGCGCAGCGGCGTCCAGGGGCGTCGCGGCGGCGATGCGCGCGGCGATCAGCGGCTCCAGCGCACGCACCAGTTCGGCGTCGTGGCATTCCAGGTTGTATTCGAAGTTCAGGCGCAGGCTGCGCGCGTCCCAGTTGGTCGAGCCGATCAGCGCCCAGGCGCCGTCCACCACCAGCAGCTTGGCGTGGTCGAAGGGTGCCGGGCTCAGGTGGATGCGGCAACCGGCCGCGACAAGCTCATCGCACTGCGGCCGCATGGCCCAGTCCATGAGCGGCAGGTTGCTCTTCACCGGCAGCACGATGTCCACCTCCACGCCGCGCAGCGCCGTGGTCTGCAGGGTGCTGAGCAGCACCTCGTCGGGCAGGAAATACGGCGTGACGATGCGCACGCGCTCGCGCGCGCCCGCCAGCGCGCCCAGGATGACCTGGCGCATGTGGTCGATGTCGGCGTCCGGCCCGTCCGTCACGCCGCGCGCCAGCACCGGGCCGCTGGACACGGGCAGTGCGAACCACGGCGCGCCGCCCAGCCGTTCGCCGGTGGTGAAGGCCCAATCGGTGGCGAAGGTGCGCTGCATGTCCGTCACCACCGGCCCGCGCACCTCGAAATGCAGGCAGCGCACCGGCGCGGCCGGCTGCGTGGCCAGCCAGTGGTGGGCGCTGAGGTTCATGCCGCCGGTGAAGCCGATCTCGCCGTCGACCACCAGGATCTTGCGGTGGTTGCGCAGGTTCACCTGCGACAGCAGCCGCGTCACGCCCGGCGGCAGGAAGGCCGCGCAGGGGATGCCCAGCGCCTTGAGGCGCTTCTGCACCCCGGTGGGCCGGTAGCGCAGCCCCACGGCATCGACCAGCACGCGCACCTGCACGCCGCGCGCGTGCGCCGCGCCCAGGGCGGACACGAAGGCGTTGCCGGCGGCGTCGTTGTGGAAGATGTAGGTCAGCAGCGTGACGGAATGGCGCGCCGCGTCGATGGCCGCGAGCATCGCCGGGTAGGCGTTGTCGCCGTCGGCCAGGGGCACGATGCGGTTGCCGGCCAGCAAGGGCTTGCCCGTCACCAGGCGGCCGACCCGGGCCACACCGGCGAGCGGGGCATCCACCGCGATCTCGGGAACCGCGAAGGCCTCGGCGGCGTCGCCCTCGCTGCGCCAGGCGGCGCGCAGGCCCAGCGCGACGCCGGTGCGGCCGATGCGGTTGATGCCCAGCAGCCAGTAAGCGAGGGCGCCACCGAACGGCGCCAGCCAGGCCAGGCCGATCCAGGCCACGGCCTTGTGCACCTCTTCCTTCTTCATCAGCGCGTGCAGCGTGACGGCCAGCGCCAGCATGACGTGCAGCGAAGACAGCAGCCACAGCGCGAACCCGTGCAGCAATTGCAGCAGCAGGCTGAGAAGCGGCGTTTCCATGCGGCGATGGTAGGCCCGCTGGAGCCGTTCTAAGCCAGCGCGACCGGGGCCTCGCCGGTGAGGTGCTGCGCCAGGCCCTGCGCCATGCGGTTGGTGATGCCGTAGATCGACAGCTGCGGGTTGGCACCGACGCTGGTGGGAAACACCGAGCCGTCGTGCACCGAGAGGTTCTCGATCTGCCAATGGCGGCCATCGCCGCGCACCACGCCCTGCGCCTCGCCGGCCGCCATCGCGCAGCCGCCCATGACGTGCGCGCTGACCACCTTGGTGAGCATCGGCTTCATGGGCAGCGCCTGGATGGCTTCGCGCGCCTGCCGCCAGCTGCCGTAGGGCCGCGCCATCTCATGCACCGGCAACACCTCCTGCGCGCCCGAGGCGAACTGCAGCTCCGCCATGGCCAGCAGGGCGCGGCGGGCTCCTTGCATGACGAAATCCGTCAGCGGGTAGTCGAGCAGCGCCGAGCCGTCGCCGCGCAGCCGCACGCGCCCGCCCGGCGCCTGTTCGTGGAAGCCGTCGCGCAGCAAGGCCAGCAGCACATGCGTGTGCGGGAACTTGGCCAGCAGGTCGGCCTGCGCCTGGCCGTGGCCGGGCAGCGTGGTTGCGAGGATCACCGGGTGCAGCGGCGGCGCCTCCAGCTTGAAGCCGATCGGCCCGTCGATCGGCTGGGTTTCCAGGTAGTGGTCGGTGTACACCGTTTGCGGCGCCCCGGCCCAGCCTTCGACGCGCTGCTCCAGCACCGCCGCCGACATCACCACCGGGTGCAGGAAGGTGCGCGTGCCCAGCAGGCCGTGCGGGTCCGGCGCCTTGGAGCGCAGCAGCACCGCCGGTGAATTGATGGCGCCGCCTGCGAGCACGAAGTGCGTGGCCACGATGGTGGTCGTTTGCGCGGGTGTCGTCGGCGCGCCGTTGGGCAGCACGGCCACGCAGTGGAGCGCCTGCGCCTTGCCGCCGGCAAGCACCAGTTGCTCGGCGCGCGTCTGCACCAGCAGGGTGGCGCCCTGGTCGAGCGCGGCGGGGATCGTCGTCACCAGCATGGACTGCTTGGCGTTGGTCGGGCAACCCATGCCGCAGGAACCGAGGTTCCAGCAGCCCTTGACGTTGCGCGCGATGACCGAGGCCGCGATGCCGAGTTTCTCCGCGCCGCGCTGGAGCAGCGCGTTGTTCTCGTTCGGCGGCGCCAGCCAGGGAGAGATATGCAAACGCCGCTCGGCCTGCTCGAAATACGGCGCCAGGGCCGCGCGCGTGTACTCCTGCAGGCCAAAGCGCTGCTGCCAGAAGCCCAAGGTAGATTCCGGCGTGCGGAAGGAACTGGTCCAGTTGACCGTGGTCGAGCCACCCACGCAGCGCCCCTGCAGGATGGAGATCGCCTTGTCCGCCGTCTTGCGGCTGGCGCTGTCCTGGTAGAGCGACGGGTAGGCTTCGGATTCGCGCTGGCGGAAGTCGCTGCTGCTCTTGAGCGGGCCCTCCTCCACCAGCACCACTTTCAAGCCGGCGCGCGTCAGCACTTCGGCGCTGATGCCGGCGCCCGCGCCCGAGCCGACGATGGCGACGTCGCAGGTGATGCGCTCCGGCAGCGCGCCGTGCGGGCCGCCGAGCACCTTCCAGCCGCGCTGCAGGCCCTCGCGGACGGGATCGGGGAAATTGCTCATGGGAAACCGCCGCGCGTCAGAGGGCCAGAGGGCCGGGGTAGCCCAGCACCTTCCAGGTGGATTCTTCGGAAAAATAGGCGCCGCCGACGATCTCGTGCAGCGCCTGGTAGGCCTGCTGGCGCAGCGCCAGCGCGGAAAAGCGCATGCCGTCGAGGGCCGCGCGCACTTCCTCGGGGCGGGCCTCTTCCCAGCCGGGCGCGAGGCCGGCCAGCAGGCGCCGGCCGGGTGCCGTGCACAGCAGGCCCACGAGTTCCGACAGTTCCGCCTGCACGGGCAGCGGGAGGTTCTGCGCCAGGGCGTCCACGCGCTCGACCAGGCCGTCCAGCGCGCGCGCCTGGGGGCCGGGTTCGGCCGGCAGCGTGCCCTGCAGGATGGCCCGCCCCAGGCTGGCGAACAGGGGGCGCGCGGCCGGTGCGAGCCGCCCCTGCTCCAGCCCCGGACGCAGCAGCACGGCTGCGCCCCCCGCCAGGGCCAGCACCGCGCCCGAGGCCAGGCCCAGCTTCAAGAGCGTTCGTCTTTGCATCCAGCAAATATCGCACGCGCCCCCGGCCCGGCCCTAGAGGCATGCGCCTAGAACGGCCAGGGGTTTGCACCCATGACGCAGGGCGCGGCCACGTCAACCTTGCCAGAATGGGGCATGACCGACACCGCCCGCCGCTACTGGCTGATGAAGTCCGAACCGGACGAATGCTCCATCGACGACGCCCTGGCCGCCCCCGGCGCCACCGTGCCCTGGACGGGCGTGCGCAACTACCAGGCGCGCAACTTCATGCGCGATGCGATGCGGGTGGGCGATGGCGTGCTGTTCTACCACTCCAGCTGCCCCGAACCCGGCATTGCAGGCCTTGCCCGCATTGCCAGCACCACCCGCGCCGACCCCACGCAATTCGACCCCGCATCGCCCTACCACGATCCCAAGGCCACGCCGGAGAAGCCCCGCTGGCTGCTGCTGGATGTGCAGGCGGTACGCAAGACGCGGCCGATGCCGCTGGCCGAACTTCGCCGTCGGCCCGAGCTGGCCGACATGCAGGTGCTGCAAAAAGGCAGCCGCCTCTCGATCACGCCGGTGGATGCCGCGCACTGGGACCGCATCGTAGCCTTGCTGGGCGGCGGTGCCTGACCCAGCGCCCCCCCAAGGCCGTTGGTTTCTAGTCCTTAGAGCGCCGCCGCAGCGCGGCGCATTGCCTGGCAGCGAGCGGCCGGCCTACGCCAGCGCCGCTATGACCCGCAGCCCACGATGCGGTTGCGCCCCTGGTGCTTGGCGCAGTAAAGGTGCCGGTCCACTTCCTGCAAAAACCGCACCGGATCGTCGTGCGCGCCGGGGATGATGGTCCCCGCGCCCACACTCACGGTCAGGATCTGCGCCACGCCGGAAGCGGCATGCGGAATCTGCGCCTTGAACACCGCCTTGCGGCACCGCTCGGCCACGGCGCGTGCGGCAGGTGCGTCGGTGGCGGGGAGCAGCAAGGCGAACTCCTCGCCGCCGTAGCGCGCCACAAAATCACGCGGCCGGTGGGCCGCCGACGCCAGCGCCTGCGCCACGCGCTTGAGGCAGTCGTCGCCCTCCACGTGGCCGTAGTGGTCGTTGTAGGCCTTGAAGAAATCCACATCGAACATCAGCAGCGACAGCGGCTGCACCGCGCGCCGGGCGTCCGCCCACTCGCGCTGCAGCACGGCGTCGAACTTGCGGCGGTTGTTCACGCCCGTCAGCCCATCGCGAAACGACAGGTCCTCCAGTTCGTGCTGCAGCGCCATCAGCCGTTCCTCGTTGCGCTTGCGTTCGGTGATGTCGAACATGAACCCCACCAGCGCCTGCACGGCGCCGTCCGCCCCGCGCACCACATGCACCACGTCGCGGATCCACACATAGCTGCCATCGCGGGTGAGCGCGCGGTAGTCGGCCTCGTGGTCGATGCCGCCCTGCGACTGCGACACGCAGAAGTTCACCACCTTCTCGCGGTCCTCCGGGTGCATGCGGTCGGCCCAGTCCTGCACCGTTTTCCAGCTGTCCGGGCTCCAGCCCAGAAGCTCCTCGATCTGCGGGCCGATGTAGGCAAACGTGGCCGTCGCCCAGTCAATCTTCCAGGGGATCGCGCGGGTGGATTCCAGCAAGGTGCGGTAGAAAGCGCTGTCTGAATCGGGGGAAGTCATGGCAACGGCGGTGGAGCGGACGCGGTGCGCGAAGCATAGCGCGCCGACCGGGCTTCCGGGGCACCGGGTGGCGGCCCGCCTTCACCCAGCGAAGGCCTCCGCATCCCGCAGCGCCGGCGCCCGGTACACCAGCACCTTCAGCGCCCGCTCCTCGTCCCGGTCGGCAAACACCGCCGGGTTGGCCACGCGCTCGACAAACTGCAGCGCGGGCGCCAGCTCGCGCATCGCGTCCTGCAGGAACGCCGGGCCCAGTTCGGGCGCATTCAGGCACAGCAGCGCGTGCCCGCCCGGCGCCACCAGGTCGGGCAGGCGGCGCATCAGCCGGGCGTAGTCCTTGCTGGCCACGAAGCTGCCCTTCTGGTAGCTCGGCGGGTCCACGACGACGAGGCCGTACGGCCCGCCGCGCGTGATCTTGCCCCAGCTGCTGAAGATGTCGTGCGGCAGGAAACTCGCCCCGGCGGCGACGCCGTTCAACTGGTGGTTCTGCTGGCCCACGGCGAGCGCGCCCCGGCCCATGTCCACGTTGACCACCTGGCGCGCCCCGGCCTGCAGCGCCACCACCGAGAAGGCACAGGTGTAGGCGAACAGGTTCAGCACCTTGATGCCATGGCGCTCGGCGCTGCGCGCGCCGACGTGGCCGCGCACCCAGCGGCGGCCCTCGGCCATGTCGAGAAACAGGCCGTGGTTCTGCCCCCGGCCGACGTGCACGCGGTAGCGCGCGCCCTGCTCGGTGACGACGTGCGGCTCGGGCACGCTGCCGGCCATGGTGCGCGTCTCGGTGCGCGCGGCGTCGCCGCGGCACTGAAAGACCCAGTTCAGCGCGGCGCCGGGCGCGATCTGCTGCCAGCGGCTGGCGAGCGCGGCGTCCACGGCGGCGAGCTCGGCCTCGGTGTCCGCCCCGACGGGCAGGAAGCTGGTGAGCACGAAAACGGGCGGGAAGACGTCGAGCGTCCAGTGCTCGCAACCGGGGTACAGGCCGCCCCGGCCATGGAAGATGCGCTGGGCGTCGGTGGGCAGATCCATCGCGGCGATGGCTTCGAGCAAGGCGTGCATGGGCAGATTGTCGGCGCCCCGGCTACAGTGGCGCCCTACCGGCCGCATCGGCCCTTCGGCAAAGGAATCGCATGTTCGCCATTCTCGGAACCATCTTCGTCGGCCTCATCGTCGGCCTGGTCGCGCGCGCGGTGAAACCCGGCGACGACAAGCTGGGCTGGATCATGACCATCGTGCTCGGCATCGCCGGCTCGTTCCTGGCGCGCTATGTCGGCGTCTCCATGGGCTGGTATGCGCCGGGCGAAGCCGCCGGCTGGCTGGCCTCCATCCTCGGCGCCGTGGTGCTGCTGCTGGTGTACGGCCTCGTGAAGAAGAAGGCCTGACCTGCCCGGCAGCCGCGGCGCCCCGATCGGGTAATTTTCAGATGTTTTTGGCCTCCAGCGCTTGTTCCATATAGGTTTTGCGCTATCGAAAAGCTAGCTCAACGGGCAGCTACGGTGGGCCGGCACGGCGCCCTTGGAACCTGCCTACGTTCCTGGAACCCGGCCCAAGAACCGGGAGACCGTGGGCCAGCGCCGACCGGTCAAGACCGGGGCTTCTTCGCGAAGCGCGGATACACCTCGCGGACGACTTCGCCATCCGCCCGCCAGGCATGGCACTGGTCGACAAAAAAGGGCGGCGCCTCGCCGCTGCCCATCTGGGGCAAGGGGTTGGTGCCTTCCGGCGTGCGGCCCAAGCCCAGCGTCTGGAAGGCGACGGTGGCGGTGGCCTGGAGCAGTTCGCTCAAATGCGTGCAGGACGCGGAAGCGGGCAGCCGGGATTTGAGGGCCTGGCGCCAACCCGCGCCCAGGCGCACGCCCTTGAGGGCCTGCAACCCGGCAACGGCCTGCGGGCACACGCCGAAGGGCGAGGCATCCATGGCGGCTTCGATGGCGACCACCTCCTGGGCCTCGTTCAGGGTGAGCCGCACGGACATCTCGTGCACCGGCGCGCCCGCCCCCAGGGGTTCGTTGCGGTAGTTCAGATGCACGAAGGGTTTGCAATCCCTCAGGCGGCCCTCGATATCCCAGAGCCCGTCGGCACGCGCAAACCCCTGGAACTCCAGCGTGCGCTGGTGCATGGGCTTGCGTTCGGTGGCTTCGGACAGGGGCATGGTGCCGGGCTCAGGCTCAGGCCGTCGCGGTGGAACGCTCGCGGGCCTGCGCCCTGAGCTTGACCTTGTCGACCTTGCCCACCGGGAGCAAGGGCAGCTCGTCGCAGACGATGAAGCGCTTGGGCACCTTGTAGTTGGCCAGCTGGCTCTTGCACCAGTCGGCGGCCTCCTTTTCGCTGATGTGCCGGCCCGGCGCGGGCACGATGTAGGCCCAGCCCACCTCGTCGTAAAGGGGGTCGGGCACCGAGACCACTGCGCTGAGCACCACCGCCTCGTGGGTTTCAAGCGCCAGTTCCACCTCGCGCGGGTAGACGTTGTAGCCGCCCGATTTGTACATCTCGCTGCGCCGGCCGATGAAGCGGATGTTGCCGTCCTCACGCAGCACGGCGGTGTCGCCGGTGTGCAGCCAGCCGTCTTCGGTAAAGGCTTCGGCGGTGGCCTCGGGGCGGTTCAGATAGCCGCCCATGCAGTATTCGGCGCGCACCTGCAGTTCGCCCAGCACGCCGGGCGCGCAGGGCTGGCCGCTGTCGTCCGCCACGCGCACCTCGCCCGCGGGCGTGGCCCGGCCGATGGTGTTGGCCAGCGTTTCCACGTCGGCGTCCGGGTCGGAATAGGTGACGGAGCCGCAGGTTTCCGTCATGCCATAGGTGAGGCCCAGCGGGCAGCCGGTGCTGCGGATCAGCTCCAGCAGTTCCGGCGCCATGGCGGCGCCGGAAAACACGAACCAGTCGAGCTTGGCCAGCAACTCCTTGGAAAAGCCGGGCTCGTCCACCATCATCTTGAACATCGTGGGCAGCAGGATCAGGGCGTTGATGCTCCCTGCCTGGAGGGCGGCCACGAATTCCGCCGCCGAGAAGCGCTCGGTAAAACGCAGCGTGCCGCCACCAATGAAGGTGAACAGCCCCAGGAAGTGCATGCCGCCGATGTGGTTCACCGGCAGCGGGTTGATGACGCGGGGGTAGCTGCGGGTGGGAAAGCGTTCGTTCTGCGTGCGGCTGCGGCGGATCAGCTCGCGGTGGCGCAGCAGCACACCCTTGGGCTTGCCGCTGGAGCCCGAGGTGTAGACCAGCAGCGCGGGCGCGGTGTCCTGCACGGCCGCGCGGGCGCGGGCGAGCTGCGCGTCCAGGGCCGGATCGGAGAACGACGCCGCCCAGTCGTCGAAGCTGGAGGCGTCCTCGCCACACCGCTCGATGATCACGGTGGCGCGGATGCCGGGGTTCTGCTGCGCGAGCTCTGCGATGTCGGGTGCGTACGAGCGGCCTTCCAGGGAATCGATCGACAGCAGCAGCTTGGGCTGCGCATCGCCGACCACGTAGCTCAGCTCGGGCAGGCGGTAGCGCGGGTTGAGGCCCAGCCACAACACGCCGATCTTCGCGGCGGCAAGAAAACTGATGAAGGCCTCGGGGCGCGGCGGACACAGCATGGCAACGCAGTCGCCGCCCTGGAGGCCATGGGCCAGGTAGGCCCGCGCGCACTGGTCGACCTTGCGGCGCAGTTGCGCATACGTGATGTGCGTGGCACCGAACAGGATGGCATCGCGCTCAGGGTGCTGCGCGGCGTGCGCGTCCAGCCAGTCGGCCAATACCCGGTAGGTGGACGGGGCGCCCAGCGGGGGTTGGAGCGGGGTTTCAAGCATGGCCGGCCTTTCCCGTCAGTTGCTGCGTGAAGCGCTCGCGCGCACGCCGGCCTTCGTCGTCGGTCATGCAGACGAGCATGTCGTCCATGTCGCTGCAGCTGGCGGTTTTTGCCAGCGCCAGGCTGTAGGCATTGACCGAGCGCTTAATGATTTGCGCCGCCAGCGCAGGCAGCGCGGCCACTTCCTGTGCGAGCTCCATGGCTTCGGCCACCGCGCCGCCAGGCTCGGCCACGTGCTCCGCGATGTTCCATGCCGCCAGCTCTTCGGCGCCATGGCGCCGGCAGAGGATGGAGATCCACTTCGCACGGCCCGGGCCCGCCAGCGCGGCCAGGCGGGGGAGCGTGCTCCAGCCGTAGTTCAGGCCGAGCCGGACTTCCGGCACATAGGCAAAGGCATTGCGGGCAAACACGCGCCAGTCGCACGCCAGTGCCAACCCGAAACCACCGCCCACGGCGCCGCCCTCGACCGCGGCAATCGTCACCGCCGGCATGGATTGCCACAGCTCGGCCATGCGCGCGCCCTTGTCCGTCATGCGGCGCACCCGGTTCACGTCCGGCTCCTGCCCGATGGCCTCGAAGGTGCTGATGTCGGCCCCTGCGGAAAACGCATCGGGGCCGCCGGTCAGGATGATGGCCTTGACCGACACGTCGTCGCGCAGCGTTTGCGCGGCGTCGATGAGGGCGCTGATCAGCGCGTCGTTGAGCGCATTGCGCTTGTCCTGGCGCTGCAGCGTCACCAGGGCGATACCGGGGGCCGGTTTCTCGATGCTTACAAGGGGGTTCGTCATTCACTGGCTCCAGAAGGAATAGAAATTTGGGCAACGACCTTGCCGGCATAAGCGCCGCAGGCCAACTGCTCCAGGGCATGGGCGACGCCTTCTAGCGGCACGCTGTCGGCGATCTGCGGGCGCAGCAGGCCTGCGCCGTACCACGCCAGCAGGGTGTCGAAAGCCCGGCGGGTCTGCACCGGGCGAAGCTGTTGGTACGGGCCCCAGTAGCAACCCACGATGTCGATGTTCTTGACCAGGATGTGGTTCGCCCGCAATGCAGGTGCCTGGCCGCTGGTGAAACCCACGACGACCAGCCGGCCTTCGAAGTTCAGGCAGCGCATGGCGGCGGCGCTGGCGTCCCCCCCGACCATGTCGAGCACCACGTCGACCCCGGGGTCCACGCCCGCTTTGCCCAGCGCGTCCTTCAAGTCGCCCGAAGACCAGGCAACGAACGCATCGGCGCCCGCCTGCATGACGGCCTCCCGCTTGGCCGGGCTGCGGGAAACCCCGATCACGCGCGCACCCAGCGCCTTCCCGACCTGCACGGCGGCCAGCCCGACGGCACCGGCCGCGCCCAGCACCAGCAGGGTTTCCCCTGCGGCCAGCCGGCCGCGCTCGCGCAAGGCGCAGAGTGCGGTGCCGTAGGGGATGTAGAAGCCGGCCGCCTGTGTGTCGGGCATGCCCGCCGGCACGCGGGCGAGGCGGTCCTTGTGCACGACGGCCCACTCGGCGTACGCGCCCGCGCCCACCTGCCCCATGACCCGCTCACCCAGCTGCAGGCCTTGCACGCCGGCGCCAACCGCGGCCACTTCGCCGCAGAGTTCGGCCCCCGGCACGAAGGGCAGCTGCTGCTTCTCCTGGTAGCTGCCGGCAATGCTCAAGGTGTCGGCGAAGTTCAGGCCCGCAGCACGCACCCGCACCAGCACGCTGTCCGCGTCCAGCGCCTGGGCAGCCGGGCGTGGCACCTCGGCCACCTGCATGCGGTTGGGCCAGCCCGTCTCACGCACCAGCAGCGCGCGCATCGTATTCGGGAGTGTCTGCGCCGCCGTCATTGGTTCATGCCCGAAGGCAGCCACAGAATGATTTGCGGGAACAGGATCAGCACCACGATGAGCAAAATATGCGCCACCACGTGCGGCCAGACCCCTGCGAATACCTCGCCCACCGGCGTGCCGGTGCTCTTGGCGACGACGAACACATTGAGGCCCACCGGCGGCGTGACCATGCCCACTTCGGCCAGCAAGATCACGAGGATGCCGAACCACACCGGGTCGAAGCCAAGCTTGACGACCAGCGGCAGCACGATGGGAATGGTGAGGATGAGGATGGAAAGCTGGTCCAGGAAGCAGCCGAGCACCA
>MEDL01000207.1 GCA_001724785.1 Acidovorax sp. SCN 68-22
GCCTGCACGCTGCCCAGGCGCGCCTGCAGCGCCATCTGGCGGCGCGCGGCGGCAAAACCTGCTTCGCCTGCGTACAACACCAGCTTGCCGGTGGCGCTGTAATCGCACTCAGCGCCCGTCTCGCGCAGCCAGGCGTCGAAGCCTGCGCGGCTTTCCCCCGCCAGGGCCAGCAGGCGCCGCGTGGTGCGTTCGGAGACGCTGGCGCGGCAGGCAGCCAGGAACCGCAGGGCCCAGGCCCACTGGTGCGGGTCCAGACGCGGGCGCAGTTGCAGCGGCGAATCGGGCGCCAGCAGCAGACCGGGCAATTGCCGCCAGATGGACGGGTCGGCCAGCGGCTGCACGTAGGCGTAGCTCAACTGCGCGCCGTTGGCGCTGCTCGCGCCGGCGCCTGCCGAGGCGCGGTCCACCACCGTCACCGCGTGGCCGGCACGCCGCAGCGCCCAGGCCGTGGCCAGGCCGACGATGCCCGCGCCAAGGACGCAAACGTGGCGCGCAGGGGCTTTATCAGGGTTTTCCATGGAAACAACTGTAGGGGCCGCCCGCACCCCTGACCAATGCCAATGGAATGCACGCCCATGCTTGAAACTCATGGGTTGCGGGCGCTCGCGCCGCGGCGCCATCCATAAACCCAGGACATGGATGGCGGTGAAAAAGGCATTACCCCGCGCGCGCGCTCCTCCGCAACACTGGCGCATTGCCAATTGCACCCACCCTGCCGCCCATGCCCGCCGCCGATACGCACATTGTTCACCGCCACCTGCACCGCCTGCCGCCACGCGCCGTGGCGGGCGTTGGGGTGTACCTGATCGACGCCCAGGGCAAGCGCTACCTGGACGCCTCGGGCGGCGCGGCCGTTTCGTGCGTGGGCCATGGCCACCCGGCGGTGCGCGCGGCCATGCACGCGCAACTGGACCAGTTGGCCTATGCGCACACCAGCTTCTTCACCACCGAGGTGGCAGAAGAGCTCGCCGACGAGCTGGCCCGCACCGCGCCCACCGGCATGGACCAGGTCTACTTCGTCAGCGGCGGCTCCGAGGCGGTCGAGGCCGCACTCAAGCTGGCGCGCCAGTATTTCGTGGAGATCGGCCAGCCCCAGCGCCAGCACTTCATTGCCCGGCGCCAGAGCTACCACGGCAACACCCTGGGCGCGCTGGCCGTGGGCGGCAATGCGTGGCGGCGCGCGCAGTTCGCTCCGCTGCTCATCGACGTGGAGCATGTCGCGCCCTGCTACGCCTACCGCGACCAGCGCGAAGACGAATCGCCCGAGCAATATGGCCTGCGCCTGGCGGCCGAGCTGGAGGAGGCCATCGTGCGGCTGGGGAGCGACCAGGTGATCGCCTTCGTGGCCGAGACGGTGGGCGGGGCCACGGCCGGCGTGGTCACGCCGGTGCCGGGGTACTTCCGGGCGGTGCGCGAGGTCTGCGACCGCCACGGCGTGCTCCTGATCCTGGACGAAGTGATGTGCGGCATGGGCCGCACCGGCACGCTGCACGCCTGCGAGCAGGAAGGCGTGGTGCCCGACCTGATGACGGTGGCCAAGGGCCTGGGCGGCGGCTACCAGCCCATAGGCGCGGTGCTGGCGCAGCGGCGCATTGTCGAGGCGCTGTCGCGCGGCACGGGCTTCTTCCAGCACGGCCACACCTACCTGGGCCACGCCATGGCCTGCGCGGCAGCGCTGGCCGTGCAGCGCGTGATTGCACAGGACGGCCTGCTGGCGCGCGTGCAGGCGGGCGGCGCACACCTGCAGGGCCTGCTGCAGGCGGCCCTGGGCGATAACCCGCATGTCGGCGACATCCGCGGGCGTGGCTTCTTCTGGGGCATCGAGCTGGTGCAGGACCGGGCCAGCAAGGCGCCGTTCGACCCGGCACTGCGCCTGCACGCCCGCATCAAGGCCGAGGCCTTCGCGCGCGGCCTGCTCGTTTACCCCATGGGAGGCACCGTGGACGGCCGCTATGGTGACCATGTGCTGCTGGCCCCGCCCTTCATCGCCACCGACACCGAGTTGGCTCTGATCACCGAACGGCTGGATGCCGCCATCACGGCGGCCATCGCGTCCACATCACCCTGACCCCGAACCATCCTGAAGGAGAAAAACACATGTCCGCGAAATTCGTTCTCAACGCACTGGCCACCGCCGCCACCCTGGCGGCAGCCGTTGCCAGCGCCCCGGCCGTGGCGCAGCAGAAATTCGTGACCATCGGCACCGGCGGCGTCACCGGCGTGTACTACGCGGCCGGCGGCGCCATCTGCCGCCTGGTCAACAAGGACCGCGCCAAGCACGGTATCCGCTGCTCGGTCGAATCCACCGGGGGTTCGGTGTTCAACGTGAACACCATCAAGGCCGGCGAGCTCGACCTCGGCTTCACCCAGTCGGACGTGCAGTTCAACGCCGTCAAGGGCATTGGCCAGTTCAAGGACGCCGGTGCCGTGGGCGACCTGCGCGCCGTGTTTGCCGTGCACCCCGAGCCCTTCACCGTGGTGGCCCGCAAGGAGGCCAACATTACCAAGTTCGAGGACTTCAAGGGCAAGCGCTTCAACGTGGGCAACCCCGGCTCGGGCACGCGCTCGTCGATGGAAGAAATGCTCGCGGCCATGGGCTGGAAGCTCTCGGATTTCTCGCTCGCTTCCGAACTGAAGGCCGACGAGCACGGCCCGGCCCTGTGCGACGGCAAGGTGGACGGCTTCTTCTACGGCGTGGGCCACCCCAGCGCCAACATCCAGGACCCCACCACCTCCTGCGGCGCCAAGCTGGTGTCGCTCACCGGCCCGGTGGTGGACAAGCTGGTGGCCGACAAGCCCTATTACGCCAAGGTCACCATCCCCGCCGGCCTGTACCCGAACAACCCGCAGGCCACCAACACCTACGGCGTGCTCGCCACGGTGGTGGCGTCGAGCAAGACCCCGGCCGACACGGTGTACGCCGTGACCAAGGCCGTGTTCGACAACTTCGACGAGTTCAAGAAGCTGCACCCGGCGCTCGCCAACCTCACGCCGCAAAGCATGGTCAAGGACGGCCTGAGCGCACCGCTGCACGAAGGCGCCGCGCGCTACTACAAGGAAAAGGGCTGGATCCAGTAACGCACGGCTACCCCATCGCCCGGGGGGCGAAGGCGACTTCGCCCCCTTTTTTTACCGACCGACCAGAGACGCCGCCATGGCCACCGACATTGAAAAAGCCCCCGAGGCTCTGCAGCAGCTCGTGGCCGACACCGACACGGGCGGGCGCAAGCCCTCGGGGCTGACGAAGCACGTCATCTTTGCCGTCGCGCTGGCCTGGGCCCTGTTCCAGTACTGGTACGCCTCGCCGCTGCCGTTCGCGGTGGGTTGGGGCATCCTGAACGACACCGAGGCGCGCGCCATCCACCTGGCATTCGCCATGTTTCTGGCCTTCCTCGCCTGGCCCGCGTTCAAGCGCTCGCCGCGCGACCGCGTGCCGGTCATCGACTGGCTGCTGGCAGCCCTGGCCGCGTTCGCCGCGGCCTACCTCATGCTGTTCTACGCGCAGATCGCCACGCGGCCCGGCCAACCCACGGGGCTCGATATTGCCGTGTCCGTGGCGGGGCTGGTGCTGCTGCTCGAAGCTACGCGCCGCGCCATCGGCTGGCCCATGGCGGCGCTGGCGCTGATCTTCCTGGCCTACTGCATGGCCGGGCCGTGGCTGCCCGAGGTGCTGGCGCACAAGGGCGCCTCGCTGTCGCGGCTGATGTCGCACATGTGGCTCACCACCGAGGGGGTGTACGGCATTGCGCTGGGCGTGTCGGCCGGCACCATATTCGTCTATGTGCTGTTCGGCTCGCTGCTCGACCGCGCGGGCGGCGGCAACTACATGATGCAGGTCAGCTTCGCAGCGCTGGGCCATCTGCGCGGCGGGCCGGCCAAGGTGGCGGTGGTGTCGTCGGCGCTCAACGGCATGATCTCGGGCTCGTCGGTGTCCAACGTGGTCTCGGGCGGCATCTTCACCATTCCGCTCATGAAGAAGGCGGGCTACGGCGGCGTGAAGGCCGGCGCCATCGAAACCATGAGTTCGGTCAACGGCCAGATCATGCCGCCGGTGATGGGCGCCGCGGCCTTCCTGATGGTGGAGTACGTGGGCATCCCGTATTCCGAGATCGTCAAGCACGCGTTTCTGCCGGCCACGCTGTCCTACATCGGCCTGCTCTACATCGTGCACCTGGAGGCGCTGAAGATGGGGCTTGAGCCCATCCTGCAGACCACCCACAAGCCCTGGCGCATGCGCGTGATGCGCAATCTGATCGGCGTGGCGGGCAGCATTGCGGTGGTGTGCGCGCTGTACTACCTGCTGCGCGGCATCGACACGCTGCTGGGCGCCGCCGCGCCCTGGGCCACGGCCGCCGTGGTGCTGGCGCTGTACCTGGTGTCGGTGCAACAGGCCGCGCGCAGCGACGACCTGCCCGAGGACATCGACATCACCAACCCCAAGCCCCTGCAGACCTGGCCGACGGTGCGCGCCGGGCTCCACTACCTCATGCCCATCGGCATGCTGATCTGGTGCCTGATGGTCGAGGAGATGTCGCCCGCGCTCTCGGCCTTCTGGGCGGTCACCCTGCTCATCGTGCTGATGGTCACGCAGCACGCGCTGATCCAGGGGTTCCGCGGGCAGCGCGCACCCGGTGTCTGGGTCCGGGGCATGCGCAGCGTGGTGGAGGGCTTTCACGACGGCGCGCGCAACATGATCGGCATCGGCGCGGCCACGGCCACCGCCGGCGTCATCGTGGGCGCCATCACGCTCACCGGCCTGGGCCTGCGCATGACGGAGTTCGTGGAGTTCGTCGCCCAGGGCAACGTGTTGATGATGCTGCTGTTCATCGCCTTCGTCTGCCTGGTGCTGGGCCTGGGCGTGCCCACCACGGCCAACTACGTGCTGGTGGCCACGCTCATGGCGCCCGTGGTGGTGGAGCTGGGCGCGCGCTCGGGCCTGGTCATTCCGCTGATCGCCGTGCACCTGTTCGTCTTCTATTACGGGATCATGGGCGACATCACGCCGCCCGTGGGACTGGCCACCTTCGCGGCGGCGGCCATCTCGCACGAGGACGCCATCCAGACCGGCGTCCAGGGCGCCATCTACGCGCTGCGCACCGTCATCCTGCCCTTCATCTGGATCTTCAACACCCAGCTCCTGCTGATCGACGTGCACGGCTGGGCCGAGCTGTTGCGCGTGGTCGCGGCCTGCACGCTGGCCACGCTGCTGTTTGCCGCCGTCACCATGCTGTGGTTCCGCGTGAAGAGCCGCTGGTGGGAAACGCTGGTGCTGCTGGGCGCGGTGGCCCTGTTGTTCCGCCCCGATTTCTTCATGGACCAGCTCTACGCACCCAACCGCAGCGTGCCGGCCGCGCAGGTGTTCGACGTGGCGCGGGACGCCGGCGACAGCGACACGCTGGTGCTGCGCATCAGCGGCACCACCATCGAAGGCGAGGAGATCCGCAAGACCGTGGCCGTGCGCCTCGGCGAGAAGGGCGAGGACGGCCGCAAGCGCCTGGCCGAGGCGGGGCTGCAGCTCGTGCCGCTGGGCGATGCGGTGCAGATCGGGCAGGTGAAGTTCGGCTCGCGCGCCCGCAAGGGCGGCTTCGAGCAGGGCTGGGAAGTCGCCAGCGTCGAGCTGCCCACCGACCGCCCCAGCACGCACTGGTTCTACCTGCCTGCACTGCTGCTGGTGGCGCTGGTCTGGTGGAACCAGGGGCGGCGCATGCGCCCGCGCCTGCACATGCCGGTGGCAGCCGCCGCATGACCCGCATTGCCCTGATCCACGCGCTGGCCCATTCGGTCGCGCCCATCAACACCGCCCTGGCGCGCGACTGGCCCGAAGCGGTGCGCATGAACCTGCTGGACGACAGCCTCTCGGCCGACCTGGCGGCCTCCGGCCGGGGGCTGGACGCCGCGATGCACGCACGTTTTGCGCGCCTGGCGCAGTACGCCGTCGACTGCGGCAGCCAGGGCATCCTGTTCACCTGCTCGGCCTTCGGCCCGTGCATCGAGGCCGTCGCGCGCCAGCATGCGCCGCTGCCCGTGCTGAAACCCAACGAGGCCATGGTGGTCGACGCCGTGGCGCTGGGCGGCCCGGTCGGGCTGATCGCCAGCTTCGCGCCCACGCTGCAGTCCATGCCGCCCGAGTTCCCCGCCGGCACCCAGCTGCACACGGCCCTGGTCGCGGAGGCGCTGGCCGCGCTCAACGCCGGCGACGGCGCACGCCACGACGCGCTGGTGGCCGAGGCCGGCGAGCAGCTGCGCCAGCAGGGTGCGCAGGTCATTGCGCTGGCGCAGTTCAGCATGGCCCGCGCGCGCGACCGGGTGGCCGCGCGGACCGGCCTGCCGGTGCTGACCACGGTCGACAGCGCGGTGCGCGCGCTGCGCGGGCGCCTGGCGAAAATTTAAGGTCAAATTGGCCTCCAGCGCTTATTCCATAAGCACTTAGAGCTACCAAAACAGGAGCGTTTTCTACAAGCGGTGCGTGCGATCGCCGTGCGCAAAGCCCACGGCGTCCCAGGGCGCCCCCTTGGCCAGCAGCAGCACCTGGAAGAGCTCTCCCATCTCGTGCTCCATGAGCAGCTTGCCGACCATGGCGCGCTCCGGCACGGGCGCGCGCTCCATGGCCTGTGCGATACCGCAGTTGATCAGGAAATGCGCCTGCGTGGTGTAGCCCAGCACCTGCCATTCCTGCCCGGCAGGGAGCGGTTGCTCCTGCGCGGCCAGCGCGATGCCGGTGAAGTTCACGTGCGCGGTGATGTCCTTGAGGCCCACCTCCACCAGCGGGTCGTCGTCGGCCCGGTGCGCCCGGTGGCACATCAGCGTGCCCATGTGGCGCTGCGGGTGGTAGTAGGCGCTCTCGCCAAAGCCGTAGTCGATCAGCAGGAGCGCGCCGCGCCGCAGCTTCTCGCCCAGGGTGCGCACGAAGGCTTCGGCCTGGGGGTGGATTTCGGTGAGGTAATCGTGCGTACCCTCGATGGCAACGGGCGGGCGCAACGCGGTCGGGCGGTCCTGCCAGACGAAGGCACCGTGCGCCAGCGCGACGCCGCGCTCGTGCCATGCGCCGCCCTGGCGCCGCAGCAGCTGCACGGGCATGGCGTCGAGCAGCTCGTTGCCCACCACCACGCCCTCCATGGCCTCGGGCAGGGCATCCAGCCAGCGCAGCTTGTGCGCGTGCGCGGCCAGGCGCTCCTGCTGGCGCGCGCGCAGGCTTCCGGAGAGGTCGACGATGGTGTAGCGCGCCACCCGCTCGCCGAGCGCGTTCAGCAGCTGCAGCGCAAGGGCGCCCGAGCCGGCGCCGAACTCCCACAGCTCCTCGGTGCCGGTGCGCGCGAGTGCCTCGGCGACCTGCACCGCCACGGCCTGGCCGAACAGCGGCGTCATCTCCGGCGCGGTGACGAAATCGCTGCCCGATTCGGGCAGGGCGCCGAACTTGGTGCTGTCGTTGGCGTAGTAGCCCAGGCCCGGCGTGTACAAGGCCAGCGCCATGAAGCGGTCGAAGCCGATCCAGCCGCCGGCCGAGGCGATGGCCTGCGCAATGTGCGCCTGCAGGGCGCTCGTTAAACTTGCGGGTTCTGTTGTCACGCCCGCGATTGTCCCCCAATGCCCTCCCCCGACCACCCCAAGGCCGTGCTCGTCACCGGCGGCGCGCGGCGCCTGGGCCGGGAGTTCTGCCTGGCATTTGCGCGCGCCGGCTGGCGCGTGGTGTGCCACTACCAGCATTCGTCGGCTGAGGCCCTGCAGACCTGCGCGGCCGTGCGCGCCCTGGGCCAAGAGGCGCACGCCTTGCCCGGCGATCTGGACGCGCCGCAGGCCGTGGCCGCGCTGTTCGCCGCCGCCACCGCCGCCCTGGGCGCCGCGCCGGACGCCATCGTGAACAACGCCTCGGTGTTCGAACCCGACAGCGGCACGGATTTTTCGCCAGCGCTGCTGCAACGCCAGATGCAGGTCAACCTGGCCGCGCCGCTGCAACTGGGCGCCCTGCTGGCCCAGGCCACGCCCCCGGCCCGCGCGCCCGTCGTGCTGCACGTGCTCGACCAGAAGGTGTTCAACCTGAACCCCGACTACTTTTCCTACACGCTCTCCAAGCTGGCGCTGGAGCGCGCCGTGGCGCTGCAGGCGCAGGCGCTGGCGCCGCGCGTGCGCGTCTGCGGCATCGCGCCCGGCCTGCTCTACCCGAGCGGCCCGCAGAGCGCGGACAACTTCCAGCGCGCCAGCCGCGTCAACCTGCTGCAGGGCGCCATCGACCCGGCGGACGTGGCGCGCACCGGCGTGTTCCTGGCCGAGAACGCCTCCATCACCGGCATCACCGTCGCCGTCGACAAGGGCCAGCACCTGGTGCCGCTGGCGCGCGACATCATGTTCGTCGCCGAGCAGCTCGGCCCCGGCGCTGCGGGCGCCACGCCATGAACACCGCCCTGCCCGCCGACCCGCTGCTGGCCGATTGCCGGCGCCTCTTCCTGCGCGGCCTGTGCCGCACGGTGCGCATCGGCGTGCACGATTTCGAGCGCGGCGCCGGCCAGCGCATCCTGTTCGACATCGACCTGTACGTGCCCCTCGCACAGAACACGCCGCGGCGCGACCACATCGACGAAGTGGTGGACTACGACTTCGTGCGCCGCGAAGTCACGCGCATCCTCGAGCGCGGCCACATCGAGCTGCAGGAAACGCTGTGCGACGCGGTGCTCGACGCCCTGCTGGCGCACCCGCTGGTGGTGGCCGCGCGCGTCTCCACGCGCAAGCCCGACGTGTACGACGACTGCGACGCCGTGGGGGTCGAAGCCTTCCGGGCCAAGCCCCGCCATCCCTGAACTCTCTGCCTGCCACCATGACTGCTCCGGCATCGGGCCACCAGACCCTGACCCTCACCGGCCTGCGCTTCAACGCCAACGTCGGCATCCTGGCGCATGAGAAGAATGCGCCGCAGCCCATCCAGGTGGACGCCGAGCTGAGCCTGGGCGCGCAGCCGCTGGCGCCCAGCGACGACGACATCCGCCACGTGCTGGACTACCGGCGCGTGCGCCAGATCATCATCGACGAGTGCACGGCCGAGCACGTGAACCTGCTGGAAACCCTGATCGGCAAGCTCGCGAACCGCCTGATGCAGCTGCCCGGCGTGCAGGGCGTGCGCGTGAAAATCGCCAAACTCGAAATCTTCGGCGACTGCGAAGTCGCCATCCGCATGGAAACCGGTCATTGGTAAAAGAAGCTTCCCCTGAGTCGCCTTTCGGCGCCTTCCCCCTCTCCTTCGGGGAGGGGGACGCAGCCCGCGCGGCGGGGCGGCCCTTGCGCGGCTGCCCGCGCTTGGGCCGTGCCAGTGCATGCGCTGTTGAAAACTGAGATGCCCCTATGCAAGCAATGATGACGAACGAAGGCCCGTCGCCCTTCAAGATCGAGCGCGAAGCGCACAAGTTGGAGAAACGCCTCTGCCGCGAGGTCGGCAAGGCCATCGTGCAGTACAACATGATCGAAGAGGGCGACAAGGTCATGGTCTGCATGTCGGGCGGCAAGGACAGCTACGCCTTGCTCGACATCCTCATCAAGCTCAAGGCGCGCGCGCCCATCCACTTCGACCTGGTGGCCGTCAACCTCGACCAGAAGCAGCCAGGCTTCCCGGAGCATGTGCTGCCCGATTACTTGAAGAGCACCGGCGTGCCCTTCCACATCGAGAACGAGGACACCTACAGCATCGTCAAGCGCCTCATCCCCGAGGGCAAGACCACCTGCAGCCTGTGCTCGCGCCTGCGCCGGGGCATCCTGTACCGCGTGGCCGACGAGTTGGGCGCGACCAAGATCGCGCTCGGCCACCACCGCGACGACATCCTGCAGACGCTGCTGCTCAACATGTTCTTCGGCGGCAAGTTGAAGAGCATGCCGCCCAAGCTGGTGAGCGACGACGGCCGCCACGTGGTCATCCGCCCGCTGGCCTTCGTGAGCGAGAAGGACACCGCGCGCTGGGCGGCGCAGCGCAACTTCCCCATCATTCCGTGCAACCTCTGCGGCAGCCAGGAGAACCTGCAGCGCAAGCAGGTCGGCGAGATGCTGCGCGAGTGGGAAAAGAAGTACCCCGGCCGCGTCGAAAACATGTTCACCGCGCTGCAGAACGTGGTGCCCAGCCACCTGCTCGACCCGGCGCTGTACGATTTCCAGAACGCGCGTGCCACCGGGGTGGCCGACGAGAACGGCGACAAGGCCTTCGATGCCGAGGAATTCCCGCCGCCGGCGCAACTGCCCGGCATGCAGGTGCTGCGCGTGGA
>MEDL01000208.1 GCA_001724785.1 Acidovorax sp. SCN 68-22
GCTGTGGATGCCGACGATCATGCCTTCGTACACCGGGTCGTTGGCGCGCACGAACATGCGGCCGCGGTCGTCGAGCTTGCCCAGGGCGTAGGTGAAGATCTCGCCGTCGTCCATGCTGATCAGCACGCCGTTCTTGCGCCCGCCAATCTCGCCCTTGTACGGCTCGTAGCTGTCGAAGATGTTGCTGATGAGGCCCGAGCCGCGCGTCAGGTTCAGGAATTCGTTGGTAAAGCCAATCAGGCCACGCGCCGGGATGCGGTACTCCAGGCGCACGCGGCCGCGGCCGTCGGGCTCCATGTTCACCAGCTCGCCCTTGCGCTCGCCCAGCGCCTGCATCACGCCGCCCTGGTGCGTCTCTTCGATGTCGGCGGTCACCAGCTCGATGGGCTCGTGCTTCTCGCCGTTCACGTCCTTGAACAGCACGCGTGGCTTGGAAACGGCCATTTCATAGCCTTCGCGGCGCATGTTTTCCAACAGGATGGTCAGGTGCAGTTCGCCCCGGCCCATGACCTCGAAAACACCTTCCTCGCTGGTTTCGTTCACGCGCAGCGCCACGTTGTGCTGCAGCTCCTTCTGCAACCGGTCCCAGATCTGGCGGCTGGTGACGAACTTGCCTTCGCGGCCCGCCAGGGGGCTGGTATTGACGCAGAAGTTCATCGTGAGCGTGGGCTCGTCCACCTTGAGCATGGGCAGCGGCGCGGGGTTCGCAGGGTCGGTCACGGTGACGCCGATGCCGATATCGGCAATGCCGTTGATGAGCACGATTTCGCCGGGCCCCGCCTCGGTGGCCTGCACGCGCTCCAGGCCCTGGAAGGTGAGCACCTGGTTGACGCGGCCCTTGTAGGACTTGCCGTCCGGCCCTTCCATGACCACCACGTCCATGTTCGGCCGGATGGTGCCCTGGTTGATGCGGCCGACACCGATGCGGCCAACGAACGTGGAGAAATCCAGCGCAGAAATCTGCAACTGCAAGGGCGCGTTCTCGTCGCCCTCATGCGCTTGCACGTGCTTGAGCACGGTTTCAAACAGCGCCGACATGTCGGGGCCCCACTGCTCGCCCGGCTCACCTTCCTCCAGCGACGTCCAGCCGTTGATCCCCGAGGCGTAGACGACGGGAAAATCGAGCTGCTCGTCGGTGGCGCCCAGCTTGTCGAACAGGTCGAACGCGGCGTTCACCACCTTGTCGGGATTGGCGCCGGGCTTGTCCACCTTGTTGACGACCACGATGGGCTTGAGCCCCAGGGCGAGCGCCTTCTTGGTGACGAAGCGCGTCTGCGGCATCGGGCCTTCCTGGGCGTCGATCAGCAGCACCACGCCGTCCACCATGGACAGCGCGCGCTCCACCTCGCCGCCGAAGTCCGCGTGGCCGGGGGTGTCGACGATGTTGATGTGCGTGCCCTTCCAGCTGACGGCGCAGTTCTTGGCCAGGATGGTGATGCCGCGCTCACGTTCGATGGCGTTGTTGTCCATCACGGTGTCGACCACTTTTTCGTGCTCGGCGAAGGTGCCGGACTGGCGCAGGAGCTGGTCCACCATGGTGGTCTTGCCATGGTCCACGTGGGCAATGATGGCGATGTTGCGAATTTGCTTGTTCATGTCGGTTCCAATGTGCCGGCGCGTGCAGCGCACGGCGTGCTCTTCAATATCTGTTCGATTTCGACCGGGCTGAGCAGCCGGTCGGGGATGAGTTCGCCGGCGCCCACGTGGCCCACGCCGAGCAGCGCGGCGGGCGAACGCCCGAACACCGCCACGGCCGGCGCGTCGGCCCAGGTGCCGCGCCTGCGCAGACCGGAGAGGAAGCGCGCGGCGTCCTCGGACTCCAGCGTGATGCGCGTGTGGCCGGCGAGCAGCAGCTCGGTGGGCGCGAGGCAGGCCAGGCGCGCGTCTTCGTCCATGGCGGCCAGCGCATCCAGCGTCACGCAGCCCTCCAGCCCCAGGCCACCGGTTTCAATGCGGCGCAAAAAGGTCAGGTGGGCGCCACAACCGAGTGCCGCCCCGATGTCTTCTCCAAGCGTGCGGATATAGGTGCCTTTGCTGCATTTTACTACTATATTGATAGCTTGATACCCTTCAGCATCAAGCGCTGGAGCCAGTTTTAGCTCAAAAATTTCGACCTGGCGGGCCGCCCGCTCCACCGCCACCCCGGCGCGCGCGTATTCGTACAGCGCGCGCCCGTCCTTCTTGAGCGCGCTGTACATGGGCGGCACCTGGGCCATGGCGCCGGTGAACTGGCGCTGGATATCGGCGAGCCGCTCGGGCGCCAATGCGTCCGGAGGCACGGGGCGCTCGGTCAGCACCTCGCCCTCGGCGTCGCCGGTACTGGTGGTCGTGCCCAGGCGCGCGATCGCGTGGTAGGTCTTGGGCGCATCGAGCTGCAGCTGGCTGAACTTGGTCGCCGCGCCAAAGCACAGCGGCAGCACACCGGTCGCCAAGGGGTCGAGCGTGCCGGTGTGCCCGGCCTTCTCGGCGCGCAGCAACCACTTGGCCTTTTGCAAGGCCTGGTTGCTGGAGAGCCCCAGCGGCTTGTCGATGAGCAGCACCCCATGCACCGGGCGCCGCTGCACCCGAATGCGGGGAGCGCGCGCGGTCATTCGTTGTTTTCTTTGGAACGCGAGGCGACGGCCTGCGCAATCAGGGCATTCATATCCGCCGCACGCTCGGGCGTGCGGTCGAAGACGAAGTGCAGCGTCGGCACGGTGTGGATGTGCAGGCGCTTGAACAGGCCGGCGCGCAGGAACCCTGCCGCCTGGTCCAGCGCTTCCTGCGTCGCGGCCGGGTCGCCGGTGAGGATGCTGTAGTACACCTTGGCGTGCGCGTAGTCGGGCGTCACCTCCACCGACTGGAGGGTGACCATGCCGACACGCGGATCCTTGAGCTCGCGCGCGATCAGTTCCGACAGATCGCGCTGGATCTGGTCGGCCACCTTGAAGGCGCGGTTCGGCGTGGAAGATTTCTTCGCAGCCATATCAATACCCCCCCCGAGACGCTTCGCGCCTTCCCCCACCCGCCGCGGGACGACGCCGATGGCCTGGCAAAGCCAGCTCCATGGCGTTCGCGGGCACGGACTGCTCCGCAGCCTTCAAATCGGCTGCAGGCAGCTCCAGCCCTACGGAGCGGTAGCAAAGGGTGGCGGGGGATCGGTGCATCACAGCGTTCTTGCGATTTCCTTGATGTCGAAGAACTCGAGCTGATCGCCTTCCTTGATGTCGTTGTAGTTCTTGAGCTTGATACCGCACTCGAAGCCTTCCTTGACTTCACGCACGTCGTCCTTGAGCCGGCGCAGCGACTCCACCTCGCCGGTGTAGATGACGACGTTGTCGCGCAGCAGGCGGAACCTGGCGTTGCGGTGCACCATGCCGGAGGTGATGTACGAACCCGCCACGGTACCGATCTTCGAGGCCACGAACACCGTGCGGATCTCGGCCGTGCCGATGACTTCCTCGCGCTGCTCGGGTGCCAGCATGCCGGACATGGCCACCTTCAGCTCATCGACCGCGTCGTAGATGATGCTGTAGTAGTGCAGGTCGACGTCGTTGGCTTCGGCGAGCTTGCGCGCACCGGCGTCGGCGCGGACGTTGAAGCCGATGACGATGGCCTTGGAGGCGATGGCCAGGTTGATGTCGGACTCGCTGATGCCGCCCACGCCGGTGTACACCAGCTGCACCTTGACCTCGTCGGTCGAGAGCTTGAGCAGCGACTGCGACAGCGCTTCCTGCGAACCCTGCACGTCGGCCTTGACGATGATGGGCAGCATCTTCACTTCGCCCGCCGTCATGTCGGCAAACATGTTTTCCAGCTTGGCCGCCTGCTGCTTGGCCAGCTTGGTGTTGCGGAACTTGCCGGCGCGGTAGGTGGCGATTTCGCGCGCGCGGCGCTCGTCGGTCAGCACCATGAACTCGTCGCCCGCCTGCGGTACTTCGGTCAGGCCCTGGATTTCCACCGGGATGGACGGGCCGGCGGTCTTGGCCGTCTGGCCGTTTTCGTCCAGCATGGCGCGCACGCGGCCGAAGGTCTGGCCAGCCAGCACCACATCGCCCACCTTGAGCGTGCCGGACTGCACCAGCACCGTGGCCACCGGGCCGCGGCCCTTATCGAGCTGCGCTTCGATGACCAGGCCCTTGGCCAGCGTTTCCACCGGCGCCTTGAGTTCCAGCACTTCGGCCTGCAGCAGCACCTGTTCGAGCAGCGTGTCGATGCCCATGCCGGTCTTGGAAGACACCTGCACGAAGGGCGAATCGCCGCCGTATTCCTCGGGCACCACTTCCTCGACCACGAGTTCCTGCTTGACGCGCTCGGGGTTGGCGTCGGGCTTGTCGGACTTGGTGATGGCCACCACCATGGGCACACCCGCCGCCTTCGCGTGCTTGATGGCTTCCTTGGTCTGGGGCATGACGCCGTCGTCCGCCGCCACCACCAGGATGACGATGTCGGTGGCTTGGGCGCCACGGGCACGCATGGCCGTGAAGGCCTCGTGGCCGGGGGTATCGAGGAAGGACACCATGCCGCGCGGCGTCTCGACGTGGTAGGCGCCGATGTGCTGCGTAATGCCGCCGGCTTCACCCGTCGCCACCTTGGTGCGGCGGATGTAGTCGAGCAGCGAGGTCTTGCCGTGGTCCACGTGGCCCATGACGGTGACCACGGGGGCGCGCGCCACCAGTTCGGCGGCCTGCGCCGATGCGTCCTCCTGCGCGAACGCTTCGGGATCGTCGAGCGCCGCCACGACGGCGGTGTGGCCGAGTTCCTCGACCACGATCATGGCCGTGTCCTGGTCCAGCGGCTGGTTGATGGTGACCATCTGGCCCATCTTCATCAGCGCCTTGATGACTTCCGACGCCTTGATCGACATCTTGTGGGCCAATTCGGCCACGGTGATGGTTTCGGGCACATGGACCTCGATGATGCGCATCTCGGCCGGCGCGGCGTGGGCGTGCTGATCGCCCCGATCGCGGTCGTTGCCACGGCGGCCGCCGCTGCGCGCGCCGCTGCGCCAGGCGCTGGCGCCACCGCGCCCACCGCTGGTGTCGCCGCGGGTGGGAATGCCCTTCTTCTTGGCGGCGTCGCCGGCCCAGCTCGACGAGAGCTTGGCCGACTTGACTTCCTTGCCGGCGCCAGGCGCCGCAGGTGCGCCCGCCGTGCGCGGCGCCGCGCCGGGTGCCGGTGCGGGCTTGTGCAGCGTGCCCTTCTTGGCATCGCCAGCGCGCGCCGCGGGCTTGGGCTCCTCGGGCTTCTTGGCGACCAGCACTTTGGCCGGCGTCGACATCATGGAGCGGATGGCAGCGGCCTCTGCGAGCGCCTTGCGGCGGCGCTCCTCCAGGTCGCTGGCGCGCTCGGCCTCCTCGGCCGCGCGGGCGCGGGAGTCGGCCTCCGCCTGCTCACGCGCCAATGCCTGCGCGGCGGCGCGTTCGGCGGCCTCGGCGGCGAGTTCGCGTGTTGCCTCCTGCTTTTCGGCGGACGCCTGGGCCTTCTTCTCGGCCTCCTGGGCGGCGTAGGCGGCGGCACGTTCGGCAGCTTCGCGTTCGCGCTGCTCACGCTGCTCACGCTCGCGCCGCTTCTCGTTCAGGTCTTGCTCCTGGCGGCTGATCAGCTCGGCCTGGCGACGCGCTTCTTCCTCGCGGCGCGCCAGTTCGGCGTTGTCCTGCTCGGGCGCCGTCTCGGGCACCTCGGGAGCAGCCTCGGATGCCGAGGCCGCTTCGAGCACGTCGTCGCGCTTGACGAACGTGCGCTTCTTGCGCACTTCGACCTGGATGGTGCGCGCCTTGCCAGACGCATCCGCCTGCTTGATCTCGCTCGTGGAGCGCTTGACCAGGGTGATCTTCTTGCGGTCGGCCACCGCCAGGCCGTGGCTGGCCTGCAGGTGCGCGAGCAGCTTTTGCTTGTCGCCCTCGGTCAGCGCGTCGGACGCGTCGGCCTTGGAGACGCCGGCCGACTTGAGCTGTTCGAGCAGGACGTCGGGGGTTTTCTTGAGTTCGCTGGCGAACTCGGCAACGGTATTACTGGACATATGTGGTTCGTGCCTCCCGACCTTTACTCTTGCCCCGCGAACCAGTGTTCGCGTGCCTTCATGATCAACGCCTTGGCGCCCTCTTCGTCCTGGCCGGTCAACTCGGTGAGTTCGTCCACGCCGAGGTCGGCCAGGTCGTCGCGCGTGTGCACGCCGCCCTCGGCCAACTTGGCGATGAGTTCGGGCGTCACGCCTTCGAGGTCGCGCAGGTCCTGCGAAACGCTCTCGACGCTGTCTTCCCGCGCGATTTCCATGGTCAGCAAGGCGTCCTTGGCCCGGGCGCGCAGCTCGGTGACCGTGTCTTCATCGAAGCTCTCGATCTCGAGCATTTCCTGCAGCGGCACGTAGGCCACCTCTTCCAGGGTGTTGAAGCCTTCCTCGATGAGGATGTCGGCGATTTCCTGGTCGACGTCGAGCTTTTCCATGAACAGCCGGCGCGCGGTATCGGTCTCGTCGGCCTGCTTCTGCGCACTTTCGGCGGCGTCCATGATGTTGATCTTCCAGCCGGTGAGGTCGGAGGCCAGGCGCACGTTCTGCCCGCCCCGGCCAATGGCGATGGCCAGGTTTTCCTCGTCCACCACCACATCCATGGCGTGCTTTTCCTCATCGACCACGATGGAGGACACATTGGCCGGCGCCAGCGCGCCGATGACGAACTGGGCCGGGTCTTCCGACCAGAGCACGATGTCCACGCGCTCGCCGGCCAGCTCGTTGGTCACCGCGTTGACGCGCGTACCGCGCACGCCGACGCAGGTGCCGATCGGGTCCACGCGGCGGTCGTGCGAGAGCACGGCAATCTTGGCGCGGCTGCCCGGGTCGCGGGCGCAGCTCTTGATTTCCAGCAGGCCCTGCTCGATCTCGGGAACCTCATGGCGGAACAGCTCGATCATGAACTCGGGTGCCGAACGCGAGAGGATGATGGGCGCGCCGCGCAGCGTCAGGTCCACCTCCATGATCATGGCGCGCACGCGGTCGCCGGTGCGCAGGTTTTCCTTGGGGATCATTTCGGAGCGGCGGAGCCGGCCTTCGACACGGCCGGATTCGACGATGAGGTCGCCCTTGTCCATGCGCTTGACGGTACCGGTGAGGATTTTTTCGCCGCGCGACATGAAGTCGTTGAGCAGCATTTCGCGCTCGGCGTCGCGGATCTTCTGCAGGATGACCTGCTTGGCGGCCATGGCGCCGATGCGGCCAATGGGCACGGACTCAATGGCTTCCTCGATGTATTCGCCGACCTCGATGTCGGGCACGCGGTCGCGCGCGTCCATCAGGAGCTCCTCGGCGTCGGGGTTCTGCAGGCCGGCGTCGTCCGGCACCACCAGCCAGCGGCGGAAGGTTTCGTAGTTGCCGCTGTCGCGGTCGAGCGCCACGCGAATGTCCACTTCCCCGGTATAGAGTTTCTTCGTCGCCTGTGCCAGCGCCGATTCGACGGCGCCCAGCACCACGTCACGCTCGACGCTCTTTTCGCGCGAAATGGCATCCACCAACATCAACAATTCGCGATTCATGCAACGACTCTCCTGTTTCTTTCATCTTGGGGCCGCGTGGGCAACCCGGATCCGACTTCACCCGCAGCGGGCCAATCACCCAGGCGCAGATTTCGCGCCGCGTCCTTTGAAATTCACGATGGGCGCCAGCCGCGCCTCCTTGAGCTCATCGAGCGCGAAGCCCAGCGCCTGCAGCGGCGCCGGCGCACGCTTGGCGCTGACGCGCCGGCCCGGCTTGGCGGACGGCTCGTCGCGCCAGGTGATTTGCCAGCCACCGCCATCGGCCCGCTCCAGCGTGCCGCGGAACTTCTTGCGCAGCGGGCTGACCTGCCCTGCGGCGGCGGCGCCCATGGGCTGCTTGAGCACCAGGTCGATGACCTCGCCGGTAAAGCGGACGAAATCCTGCTCGTGGCGCAGGGGCCGGTCGATGCCCGGCGAGGACACTTCAAGGCGCGCGTATTCCACCGCCTCGACCTCCAGCGCGAACTGCAGCTGCCGGGTGACTTTTTCGCAGTCTTCCACCGTGACGAACTGCTCGGACGCTGCACCGGCACCCTCTTGCGGGGCCTGCCAGGGCAGATCGATCGTGATGCGCAGCAAACCACCGGGGCAGCGCGCCACCTCGACCAGGTCGTAACCCAGGCCGGCGACGGTTTGCTCAACGATTTCCTGCAGTGCCACGTGATTGGTTCAATTCCGGAAAAACAAAAAACCCGAGAACCCCCAGAGGCTTCGAGCTCCAAAAGCTGACGGCCAAAAAAAACGGGCGGTTGGTACCCGCCCGCTTGGTCGTGAGAGCGCTATTGTAGCGCGCAATACCCCTTTGGAAAAGCCTTTGCCGCCCGCAAAAGGCAAAAACCAGCGCTTGCCGGCCCTTGGGCCTCAGCGCCGCGCGGCGCGCACGCTGCCCAGCAGCGCCTGCGCCTCGGGGCCGGCCAGGGCCCGGGCGCCTGCGGGCGCATCCCGCAGGCTGCTCAGGAGCCGCGCCAGCACACCCGGCTGCGGCAACAACGGCCCCAGGAAGCGCGCGCCCTGCGCGTCGCCGATCAGCACGGTGGGGAACGTTTCCACGTCCACGTCGCCCACCAGGTCGGCTTCGTCTTCGATGTCCACCCACTCGAAGCGCACGCCGGGCCATTCGCGCGCCACCGACGCGAACGCCGCCCGGTAGTCGCCGCAGGTCTTGCACCAGGCAGCGCACAGGCACACCACCCACCACACGTCGGGGGCGGATGCGGAGCCGGCTTCGGCGCCAGGGTGTACGGCAGGGTGTTGCTGCATGGCGTTGGGGCGGGCGCGCACATGGGGCTAGCGGGGCGCGCCGGACTCCATGGTAGCGGCTGGGCGGGGCACGCTCCCGGCGGCGGGGCTGATGCTTCGAAACAAATAGCTTCTCACCCAATAGACATGGGCGCTGGAGCCGCATTTCACAGAATTTTTCAAAGACCCCGCGCGGGGCAACCGGCCACCCGGCACGGTTTTCCCTCTGGCCCTTGCGGTCTTGGGCTGGTAAGAAGGCGTTGGCGGCACACTTGCCGGCCGCACTTCTGCCATTTCCGGGAACACCATGCACAAGATATTCGCCTGCGTCGACGGCCGCGCCAGCACCACCGCCGTGGTGGACTGGTCCATCTGGGCAGCGCAGCGCCTGCCGGCTCCGG
>MEDL01000209.1 GCA_001724785.1 Acidovorax sp. SCN 68-22
GATCAGCGGGGCCAGGAAGAGGCCCGCGGCCAGGAAGCCGGTGGCCACCCAGAACAGGGCCGCCTGGATGTGCCAGGTGCGCACCAGCGAGTACGGGAACCAGCGCGAGACCTCGATGCCGTAGAAGGTCTGGCCCTCCACGGTGTAGTGCGCGGTGAAGCCGCCGATCAGCACCTGGAAGACGAACAGCGCCACCACCAGGAACAGGTACTTGCCCAGCGCCTTCTGCGAGGGCGTCAGCGCGAAGCTGGTCAGCGGATCCCGGGCCGGAGCGGGCGGCAGCTCGCCATCTTCCTTGCGCAGGAAAGCCCAGGCCCAGATCAGGAAGCCCACGCCGGCGATCAGCAGCACCACGCTCACGATCGACCACATCACGTTCTCGCCGGTCGGCACATTGCCGATCAGCGGCTCGTGCGGCCAGTTGTTCGTGTAGGTGGCCGCGCTGTCGGGCCGCTCGGTGGCGGCCGCCCACGCGGTCCAGAAGAAGAACTGCGTGAGGTCCTGGCGACGCTCGGCGGAAGGCAGCGTGTCCTCCTTCATCGCGTAGCTCTCGCGGGTGCCCTGCAGCGCGGGGTCTGCCGAGAACAGGCGGCCGTAGTAGTCCGCCGTCTGCCGCATCGCTTCGGCGCGGCGCGCCGACAGCGTCAGCGTGCCGGTCGCGCGGTCGACGTCGTTGCCGCGGTACTCGAGCTGCGCCTGGTAGCGCAGCGCCTCGCGGTCCGCGGCGTCCAGCTGGGCCCAGGCCTTGCCGTGCTTTTCCTGCGCGGCAAGGTCGAGCCAGGCGACCACTTCACGATGCAGCCAGTCGGCGCTCCAGTCCGGCGCCTGGTAGGCGCCGTGGCCCCAGACCGAACCGAGTTGCATGCCGCCCACCGATTGCCAGGCGGTCTGGCCGTCGAGGATGTCGTCCTTCGTGAAGAGCTTGTCGCCCGAAGCGGTCACGACCTGCGTCGGGATCGGCGGCGCAACCCGGTAGACCTCGGCGCCGTAGTAGCCGAGCAGCGAGAAGGTGACCGCCAGGACGGCGATCAGCAGGAACCAGAGTCGGCGGTACTCACGCATGGCTGACCTCCGCGGCGGCGCTCTCGTCGAACAGGATGTTGTTCTCCAGGTGGATGTGGTTGACGAGGTCGTCGCGCAGCGCGGCCAGCCCCAGGTACAGCGCCCGCCAGGTATTGCAGGCGCCCGAGGGCGCGACGATGCCGTTGGTCAGCGCCGACAGCCCCTCCAGGGCGTCGCCGTGCTGCTCGTGCTCGAAGCGCATGACCGAGATCGGTCCGGCGGCCTGTGGCCGCAGGCCGCGCGCCAGCATCGGGAACAGGATTTGCTCTTCCTTCATCATGTGGCTCTCGAGTTCCTGTCGCATCGCTTCCAGGTGGTCGGCCAGGCCGACCGGGCAATCGGGGCGCTCTCCGTGCACCTGCTCCACGCGGCGGGCAAGCCGGTGTTCAACCTGGCGGTGGGGTTGAAGGACAGCTGGGGCAAATAGGCATGCCGGCCCGCGCCCCCAAGCCCAGGCACCCCACCGTGGTGGTGATTGCCGGACCCAACGGCGCCGGCAAGTCCACGGCGGCACCCTATTTGCTCAAGGATGCCCTGGGCATCCTGGAGTTTGTCAACGCAGACCAGATCGCCGTGGGGCTCTCTGCCTACGCCCCGGAAACCGTTGCGTTCGAGGCCGGGCGCGTCATGCTGCAACGCCTGCGCACCCTGGCCTCGGCACGGGTCAGCTTCGCTTTCGAATCGACGCTGGCCAGCCGCAGCTTCGCCCTGTTTCTGGCGCGCTGCAAGGCGCACGGCTACCAGGTGCACATCTATTACGTGGCACTGCCCAGCGCCGAATTGGCCGCCCAGCGCGTCGCACTGCGCGTCAAACTGGGCGGACACAACATCCCGCCCGACGACATTGCCCGCCGCTTTCAGCGCAGCCTGCACAACCTGTTTGTCCTGTACCTGCCCTTGGCGGACCGCTGGCGCGTGCTTGACAACGCCTCAGGCACGCTAACATCCATCGCAAGCGGTACCGCACACCGCACCTACATAGAGGACCGGGACAAATGGCTCAATCTTCAACGACTCGGACAGTAGAACGCGCTGCCCCCAGCAAGCCTGCGGCGTCCATGCAGAACCGGGTGGAAGACGCTCTCAAGCAAGCCTCCAGACAGGCGAAGAAGCAGCTCACCGCCCATGGGCTCAAATTGCCGACACAAAGCTGGACTGGCAAGACCGTGAAAAACCCGGCGGCGTGAATGCCCAAGTGCGGCAGAGGACTTCCGACCGCCGCGCTGGATATCTGGCCCTTTCGCGCACCGACCGCAGCGCTCTTCGCCACCAACGCAGCAGTTAAAAAGCTATTATTTTTATAGCTTCATAGGCTTATCCAGCAAGCGCTGGAAGCCAAATTGACACCAAGAACTGTCAACCTGCCCGCCGGCTTTTCTCCCCACACACAAACTCCACCGCCGCGCACACCGCCGCCACCTGCGCCGCGATGCACTGCTCGGGCGTGGCGCGCGGGCTGTCCGGGTACACCTCCGTCGTCGTGGTGTAGCGCGCGCCGCTGATGCTGGTGCACAGCCCCAGCTGTTGCACCGCGTAGCGGATCACGCCCGGCGCCACAAGCGGCGAGCCGATGATTTCGTTCTTTGCGTCCGCGGGCGCGATGTGCGTCACGCGGCGCACGGCCTCGATGATGGCCTGCTGGAAGGCCGGCTGCGGGTTGCCCGCGTCGTCCACCAGGTAGAAGCCGTCGGGGATGCTGCCGGGCTCGAACAGCTTGCCGTCGCGCGCGGCCACGGCGGGGCGGTATTCGGATTCGTCGGTGTCGGTGGTTTCGTGCAGGTCGATGTGGGCGGCGAACGCGCCGTATGGGCCCTGGTGCTGCGCCACCAGGCGCATCAGGGCGGCGGATTCCTGCGCGGGCGAGCCTTCGCGGAACGACCGGTTGGGGTCGATGGCGTCGAAGTTCCAGCGCTGGACCCGCTCATACGCCCAGGGGCTGACGCAGGGCACCACCAGCAGGTTGGCGCGGCCGGCAAAGCGGGCCGCGTGCGCATCGGCAAAGCGCAGCACGCCGTGCACGCCGCTGGTCTCGTAGCCGTGCACCCCGCCGGTCACCAGCACGCTGGGCAGGCCGGGTTGCCAGGGGTGGCTGCGCAGGGCCAGCAGGGGGAAGCGTTCCGGCGCGTGGTGGGCGTCGGCATAGGCCACTTCGCCATAGGGTTCCACATGCCACCGGCCGCGCAGCGCGTCGATGGCGCCCAGCACGTCGTCGGCGTGGCTGCGCTGGCGCACCTGGCGCGCGCGCCACAGGTTGCGTTCCGTGGCGCCCCAGGGCTGGCCGGGCGTGCCGATGGGATAGAAGGGGATGGCGTGCATGGGTGCGGGTTTGCGGGGCGGCGTTCATAGAATACCGCGATGCTTTTGCCCCTGCGCTGGCCGCTCCGGTTGGTCACCCCCACCCTTTTCCTGCTGGCCTGCGCCTGGGCCCAGGCCCAGCCGGCACCCGGCCCGGCCCCTGTGGCGCCTGTGGCCGCGCCGGCGGTTCGCCCCGCGGGCGGCGCGTCGGACGCCGTGGCGCCGCCCGCGGATGTGGCGCCCGTTCCCGCCGAGGCGCTGTCGCGCGATGCGCGGCGCATCTACGAGCTCTCGCGCGACAAGCTGGTGCAGATCCGCACGCTGCTGCGCCAGGCGGACACGCAGGCGTCGATCGGCTCGGGGTTCTTCGTCTCGGCCGACGGGCTGATCGTCACCAATTTCCACGTCGCCAGCCAGCTGGCGCTGGAGCCCGAGCGCTACCGCGGCGTATACGTGACGATGGAGGGCCAGGAGGGCGAGGTCGAGCTGCTGGCGTTCGACGTGCAGCGCGACCTGGCCGTGCTGCGCGCCAAGGCGCGCACGGCCGCCGCGCCGGTGCTGCGCTTCCGCCCGGCCGCAGATGCCCTGGCGCAGGGCGAGCGCATCTACTCGCTCGGCAACCCGCTGGACATCGGTTTCGCGGTGACCGAGGGCACGTACAACGGCCTGGTGCGGCGCAGCTTCTACCCGCGCATCTTCTTTGGCGGCGCGCTCAACCCCGGCATGAGCGGCGGGCCGGCGGTGGACGACACGGGGCGCGTGATTGGCGTGAACGTGGCCAAGCGGCTCGATGGCGAGCAGGTCAGCTTCCTGATCCCGGCCGAGTTCGCAGAGGCGCTGGTGCAGCGCGCGGCCAATGCGGCGCCCATCACCGAGCCCGCCCATGCCGAAATGACCCGGCAGCTGGCGGTGCACCAGCAGCTCCTGACCGAGCGCTTCCTGAGCGCGCCGTTTCGCGAGCAGCGCCACGGCAACTACCGCGTGCCGGTGCCCGACGACGCGCTGGCGCGCTGCTGGGGCTCGGGGCGGGACCCGGCTTTTCCCGGCCTGAACCTGGAGCGCACGCAGTGCCGCGCCGACAGCGACGTGGTGGCGGGCGAGTTCAACACCGGCACGGTGCGCCTGGCCTACGAGGCCTACAACGCCCCCACCCTGGGCGCGGCGCGGTTCGCGCGGGTGTTGTCGCAGAGTTTCGAGAACGAGCGCCTGCGGACGCGCGGCAACCGCCACCAGACGGCCGCCGAATGCCACGAACGCTACGTGGACCCGGGCAGCCTGCCGCTGCGCGCGGTGGTCTGCCTGTCGGCCTACCGCAAGCTGGCCGGCCTGTACGACATGACGCTGCTGGTGGTATCGGTCAACCAGCCCACGCAAGGCGTGCTCGGCCGGCTGGACGTGCAAGGCATTGCCTTCGACAACGGCATGAAGCTGGCCCAGCACTACCTGCAGGCCTTCCGCTGGGAGGCCGCACCATGACGCCGACCCTCGGGCTGCTGGAAGCCTTCGACCGCCACGGCGCCCTGCTGGCGCGCGCGCCCGTCACGCGCTGGCCCGTGACGGTGGGCCGTGCGCTGGCCTGCGACCTGGTGCTGGACGACCCCTTCGTCGCGCCCGAGCACCTCCGTATCGACCGCCCGGCCGGCGCCCCCGGCGGGGTGCAGGTGGAGCTGCTGGAGACGCGCAACGGCGCCCGCCTGCAGCGCAGGCACTACCGCCAGGGCGAGCGTTTCGACTGGCCGGACGGCGCACCCATCGAGCTCGGGCGCACGCATCTGGCGCTCCGCCTGGCCGATGCCGCCATTGCCGAAGAGCAGGCGCTGCCGCGCTTCCCCTGGCGCACGGCGGTGCAGACGGCCGTGCTGCTGGCGCTGGTGCTGGCGGCGGCGCTGGCGGCATCGTGGCTGGAGGCGCGCGACGCCGCCAAATACCTCAAGTCGCTCCCCGGCATGCTGCTCATCCTGCTGGTGGTGCTGGGCGCCTGGGCCGGCGCGTGGGCCGCGGCCAACAAGCTGTTTGCCGGCCGCCTGCAGTTCTGGCGCCATGTGCGCATCGCCTCTGCCGTGTACCTGGCGGCCGATGCGGTGCAGCTGGCCAGCCACTTCGCCGCCTTCACGTTCTCGTGGGAACTGCTGGCGCGCTTCGCCCCCATGCTGGCGGCGCTGGTGCTGGCGGGCGGGCTGCACGCCCACCTGGCGGCCATCCTGCCGCGCCGCCGCGTGGGCCTGGCCTGGATGGTGGCGGCCGCGGTGGCCGTGGGCGTGCCGGCGTGGCTGGGCACGCAGTGGCTCAGCAACATGCGTCTGTCGAACACGCTCTACATGAGCAGCCTGTTCCCGCCCGGCCTGCGCGTGGCGCCGGCCGTGCCCGTCGACCAGTTCCTGCAGGAGGCACAGGCGCTGCGCGGCCCGCTCGACCGGCGCCTGCAGGGCGATGGCCATGGGGACGAGGACGAATAAGAACTCGTTCCAAGCCCCCTCTCCCGCATGGCCGGCCGCAAGCACCACCACGTCTACGTGGTCGAACTCTCCAGGGACGTGCTGAACGAGCCGCGCTTTCGCCGCAGCAACCCCGGCTACGTCGACGGCAAGCCCTGCGTGTACGTGGGCATGACGGGCCTGGACCCGGACGTGCGCTTCGACAAGCACAAGGCGGGCATCCAGGCCAACCGCTTCGTGACGCAATACGGCCTGCGCCTGCTGCCCGATCTGTACGAAGGCTTCAACCCCATGCGCTACCAGGACGCGCTGGACCGGGAGATCGAAATCGGCATCGACCTGCGCTCGGCCGGGTTCGGCGTCTGGCAGGCGTGATGGGGCCGCCCGGGACTTTCGCGCCCGGTTGACCTACGATGCTCGGCTCCCCAGCCACGTTTGGAAGGACGCCCGCCATGAACTCCCCCGCTTCTCTTGCCACCGAACTGATGGCCCAGCTGCAAGGCGCCCCCCTGCAGCAGATCGCGCAGCAACTGGGCGCCAGCCCCGCGCAGACGCAGGACGCGGTGGGCGCCGCCCTGCCCCTGCTGCTGGGCACACTGGGGCGCAACGCCGCCCAGCCACAGGGCGCGATGGACCTGTTCGGCGCGCTGCAGCGCGATCACAGCGGCGCGCCCGACCTGGGCGACCTGCTGGGCTCCTTGCTCGGCGGCGGCGGCGGGGGCCAGACGGACGGCGCTGCCATCCTGGGCCACATCTTCGGCGGCCAACAGCAGCGCGCCGAGGCCGGCCTGGGCCAGGCCACCGGGCTCGGCGCCAATGCGGGGCAACTCCTGCAGATGCTGGCACCCATCGTCATGGCCTTCCTCGCCAAGCGCCTGCAGTCCGGCGGCATGGACGCCGGCGGCCTGGGCCAGGTGCTGGGCCAGGAACGCGCCCGCGTGCAGCAGCAGGGCGGCCTGGGCGGCGGCCTGCTGGGCAGCCTGCTCGACCAGGACGGCGACGGCGAAGTGGGGCTGGGCGACCTGCTGAAAATGGGCGGCAGCTTGCTGGGCGGGCGGCGCTGAGCCTGGCTTGCAACTATCGGTTTGATAGCTTTCAGCGCTTGCTGGACAAGCGCTGGAGGCCAATTGGGCTTCAAATTTCGCACCCTGCACCATGCCGTGCTCAGTGCGCGCGGGTCAGCCGGCCCACCACGCGCCGGGTGATGGGCGCCACCACCAGCACCACCGGGAAGGCGATCAGCCACGCCGTCAGCCAGCCCGTCGCCCACAGCGTGGGGAAGTGCGCGGCCAGGCCGACGGCGCGGTAGGTGGAAATGCCGGCCACCAGCAGCGACATCAGGCCGGAGAGGATGAAGCCGAACAGCGCCGGCGCGAATTTTTGCGGAAACATGAGGGTGTCCTTCAGGAAGTAAGGGGAATGGATCGGACCAAGGGGTTGCGGTTCAGGGCGCGAGGCCTTGCAGCGCGGCGGCGGCAAGGTACAGGCCCAGGCCGAACACCGCGTGGTTGGCCAGGCTGCGCGTGCTGCTCTTGAGCGGCGCGGGCGTCTTGCGGGCGGCAATGCCCAGCCCCATGGCCGGCTGCATCACGAACAGCGGCACGGCGACCGTGGCCATGCCGAAGGCCAGCGCCGGCGCGAGCGTCGGGGCGCGCCACCAGCCCCAGCCCAGCCAGCCCGCCAGCACGCCGGCGAAGGCCACGCCCACGAGGTAGTGCACCAGCCAGCCCAGGCCGTGCTCGCCCGGCACCGGCGGCGCCTGGGCGATGGACGCATGCCGCCAGCGCCCGCGCAGTCCGTGGCCGACCCAGCGGCCGAGGAGCACGAAATTCATCGTCGGCAGGCCCAGGCGCTGGAGCAGCAGCAGCCAGGCGTCGAGCACGGCGGTGGCGCCCACGCCCACCAGGGCGATGGCAAAAAACTCTTGAAGTGAAGGCATGGTGAAACTCCTTGTGCAGTTGACCGCGCGAGCGGTTCCGGGCAATATAGAAGTTCAAGTCAACTTCAAGTCAAGAGGTTTTCATGGAAATTTCCGCGGTGGCGCGCGTGTCCGGCGTCCCGGCCTCGGCGCTGCGCTATTACGAGAGCAAGGGCCTCATCCGCGCCATGGCGCGCGACGGTGGGCGGCGCCACTTCGCGCCCGAGGTGCTGGACCAACTGGCGCTCATCGCGCTGGGGCAGGCGGCCGGCTTCTCGCTCGATGAAATCCGCGCCATGCTGACGCCCGGCGGCCAGCCCGACATCGACCGCAGGCTGCTGGCGGCCAAGGCCGACGAGCTCGACCGCACGGCCAAGCGCCTCCAGGCCATGAGCGAGGGCCTGCGCCACGCCGCCGTCTGCCCGGCGCCCAGCCACGCGGAGTGCCCATCGTTCCAGCGCCTGCTCAAGGCCGCGGCAGCGGGGATGATGGCTCCGCCGCCCCAGGCGCTGGCGCGGCGCAAGACGCGGTAAGCGCGTCCAATTCCGGGGCAGGCGCCGCAATGCCCACGCCCACCATGGGCCCATGGGATGCGCGCGCCGGGGTCGGCGTTTTGAGAAAGAATCTCCGGCATCCCATCGCCCAGGAGACCGCCCATGACCACCACCGGCACCGTCACCCTGCACCGCGTGCTGCGCGCGCCGCCCGAACGCGTGTACCGCGCCTTCCTCGACCCCGACGCCATGGCCAAGTGGCTGCCGCCGCACGGCTTCACCGGCCGCGTGCTGGCGCAGGACCTGCGCGTCGGCGGCAGCTACCGCATGCAGTTCACGCAGTTGTCGAACGGTCAGACGCACCGCTTCGGCGGCGAATACCTGGAGCTCGTGCCGGGCGAGCGCATCGTGCATACCGACCGCTTCGACGACCCGAACCTGCCCGGCGAAATGCGCACCACCATCGCCTTCAAGGCCGTTTCCGTGGGCACCGAGCTGACGGTGGAGCAGCCCGGCATCCCGGCGCAGATTCCGAGCGAAGCCTGCTACCTCGGGTGGCAGGAGTCGCTGCAGCTCCTGGCGCAGCTGGTCGAGGCCGACATCCCCGCGCCGTAGGGGCGATGCAGCTACGCACAATTGATAGCTGCCAACCCTTACCAGACAAGCGCTGGAGGCCAATTCGGCTGGTATTTTTCAGGCCGCCCGCGCTTCAACCCGCCTGCCGGAAGGCCATCACCGCCTGGTTGCGCAGGGTGCGCAGCATGGCGAGCTCTTTCTCATCGACCACCAGGCTGCCCTGCTCGGCCTTGTCGGCGTAGATCATGCCGAAGGGGCGCCCCTTGAGCAGCAGCGGCAGCACCAGGAAG
>MEDL01000210.1 GCA_001724785.1 Acidovorax sp. SCN 68-22
TCGCCGGCTGCGTCACGACACCACACGGCCTCTCCTGCAGACGGACAATCCGCTGGAGCGCCTGCGCGGCCTCTACGCCGAGCGCGACCCCCTCTACCGCGAAACCGCGCATTTCGTCATCGAGACCGGCCGACCGTCGGTGGCTACGCTGGTCAACATGGTTGCGATGCAACTTGAACTGGGCGGCGAGGCCCGCTCCAACCCTGAAACACGCTGATCCGGCTGCGCCCGGGCCCGAGATACTCCAGGGCGTTGAAGCTCCCCGGGATAGGTTGTCGAGCTACGCGCACCGGCGCACGCTCCAGCATCCCTTGCAGCGCCTCACGCGCTTGCGCCGCGCGTGCAAGCGCGGTGCCCTACACTTTGTACGCCATGTCCCTTCCGATTAGCCATCCAGAACCGAAGTCCCTCGCCGAGCAGGGTGGGCGCAAGCCTGTGTCCATTCCTGCGCCGGAGGGCACCGCCGTGCAAACCGTTTCCATCGCACTGGGTGAGCGCAGCTACCCGATCGCCATCGGTGCGGGCCTGCTCGCCATGCCCGGGAGCTTCGCCGGCCTGCCGTCGGCCAGCTCGGTGGTGGTGGTTACCAACAGCACCGTCGAACCTTTGCATGGCGCGGCCTTGCGCGCCGGCCTTGCCGGGCGATACGCCAAGGTGCATTGGGTGGTCTTGCCCGACGGGGAGGAGTACAAGACCTCGGCCACGCTGAACCTCATTTTTGATGCCCTGCTGTCCAACGCCTGCGATCGCAACACCTTGCTGTTCGCTCTGGGGGGTGGCGTGGTGGGAGACATGACCGGATTCGCCGCCGCCTGCTACATGCGCGGCGTCCCTTTCGTCCAGGTTCCGACGACGTTGCTGGCCCAGGTGGATTCCTCGGTCGGCGGCAAGACCGGCATCAACCACCCGCTGGGCAAGAACATGATCGGCGCCTTCCACCAGCCGCTGCTGGTGGTCTGCGACCTGGCCAGCCTTGACACGCTCCCTGCCCGTGAGCTGAGCGCCGGCCTGGCGGAGGTGATCAAGTACGGACCCATCCACGACATGGGCTTCATGGAATGGCTGGAGGCCCACATGGACGCTCTGCGCGCGCGCGACCGCGACGCGCTGGCCCACGCGGTGCGGCGCTGCTGCGAGATCAAGGCCGAGGTGGTGGCGCAGGACGAGCGCGAATCCGGCCTGCGCGCCATTCTCAATTTCGGCCACACGTTCGGCCACGCCATGGAGGCCGGCATGGGGTACGGGGTGTGGTTGCACGGTGAGGGCGTCGGCGCGGGCATGCTGATGGCGGCCGAACTGTCGCGCCGCCTGGGGCTGGTCGATGCGGCTTTTTGCGCCCGGCTGCGCGTGCTCGTGCAGCGGGCCGGCCTGCCGGTGCGCGCGCCGGTCCTCGACGAGCGCGACAACGCGGGACGCTACCTCGAATGGATGCGCGTGGACAAGAAATCCCAGGCGGGCGAGATTCGCTTCGTGTTGATCGATGGTCCTGGCAAGGCCGTGGTGCGCAGTGCTCCGGATGCCCTGGTCCGCGAGGTGATCGATGCGTGTTGCGCCCCTGCGTGACTCCGGACAATACACAGCGAATAATAAAAAAACAATAGCTACAAACCTATATACAGCGAGCGCTAGAGGCCAATTTGACTGATATTTCTGGCCTGGCCCCCTATGCCTGCCATGCGGCGCACACGCGGGGACGGCGCCATGCCGAGGCACCCGCACCCACGCGCAGCGACTACCAGCGCGATCGCGACCGCATCGTGCATTCGTCGGCCTTTCGGCGCCTGGTCTACAAGACGCAGGTCTTCCTCAACCACGAGGGCGACCTGTTCCGCACCCGGCTCACGCACTCGCTCGAGGTGGCGCAGCTTGCGCGCTCGGTGGCGCGCACGCTGCGCCTGAACGAAGACCTGGTCGAGGCGATCGCGCTGGCGCACGACCTGGGGCACACGCCGTTCGGCCACGCCGGACAGGACGCCCTGAACGCCTGCATGCACGACCATGGTGGTTTTGAACACAACCTCCAGAGCCTGCGCGTGGTGGATCGCCTGGAGTTGCGCTACCCGCAGTACGAAGGCATCAACCTGAGCTTCGAGACGCGCGAAGGCATTCTCAAGCACTGTTCGCGCGCCAACGCCGAGGCGCTGGAGGCGCGGGAGCCAGGGGGTGTCGGTGCGCGTTTTCTGCTGCGCCACCAACCCAGTCTGGAGGCGCAGCTGGCCAACCTGGCCGATGAGATCGCCTACAACGCGCACGACATCGACGACGGCGTGCGCTCGGGGCTGATCACGCAGGAGCAACTGATGGAGGTGCCCCTGTTCGCCCGCCACCACGCACAGGCGCTGGAGCAGCACGCGGCACTTGCCGGCGCACAGCAGGAGCGCCGCCTCCTCTATGAAACCATCCGGCGCATGCTCAGCGCGCAGGTGTACGACGTCATCGCGGCCACGCGGGGAGCGCTGGCGCGGGCGATGCCGGCCACGGTAGACGAGGTGCGCAAGACCGCGGTGCTGGTCTGTTTCAGCCCCGAAATGGCGGGCGAATCGCAGGCGCTCAAGCGCTTCCTGTTCGACAACCTGTACCGCCATCCCCAGGTCGTCGACACCACAGGGCGCGCGCAGGAGGTGGTGCGCGAGCTGTTCAATGCCTACCGTGCGAACCCTGGGGCAATGAAACCGGCTTACGCGGCCCGGGCTGCTTCAGGGGCCGAGTCCTGCGAACGCGTGGTGGCGGATTTCATCGCCGGCATGACCGACCGCTATGCGGCGGCCGAGCACGAACGCCTCACGGGGCGCAGGCTGTTGCCTTAGTCCGATCGCCCTTCGGCGCCTATGCTTCCGCCGTCTCGCGGGCGAAGGTGACGATGTGGTCGGCCTCGACGCGCACGCCAATCCACTCACCCACGGCGTGGTCGTGGTGGCTGGGCACATGCGCCTGCACCTGCAAGCCGCTGTCCATTTGCAGCGTATAGAGAAACTCGGAACCGCGAAACGCCTTACGCACCACGCGCGCCCGCACGGGCGAAGCGTCGTCGTGCACGATGTCGTCGGCGCGCAGGAGCACGTCGCACTGGGCGTTGGCGTAGTGCGAGGGCAGGGGACAGTCTGTCAGGTTCTGCAGGCTGCCGAGCGCCGTATGCACGGCCACGCCCGTTGCGTCCTGTTCGAGCGTTGCCGGCACGAACACCCCATGGCCGATGAAGTTTGCGACAAAGCGGGTCGCGGGCCGGTGGTACAGCGAATAGGCATCGTCCCACTGGTGCAGGCGTCCCGCCTGCATGACGCCGATCAGGTCGCCGATGGCGAACGCTTCGAGCTGGTCGTGCGTGACAAACAGCGCCGTGGCCCCAGCGGCCTTGAGGATGGCGCGCATTTCCTGCGCCAGGCGCTCGCGCAACTCCACATCCAGATTGGAGAAAGGCTCGTCCAGCAGCATCAGCTTGGGCCCTGGGGCCAAGGCACGCGCCAAGGCCACGCGCTGCTGCTGACCGCCGGACAGCTCGTGCGGAAAACGGCCCTGGCTTGCAGGCAAGCCCACCAGCTCCAGCACCTCGGCGATGCGCCGTGCCTGCGCAGCGCGCTCCATGCCGTGCAGGCCAAAAGCGATGTTGCGGCCCACGTCGAGATGCGGGAACAGCGCGTAGTCCTGGAACACCATCCCCACGCGCCTGGCTTCCGGCGCCACGTGCCGGCCGGCGCTGCTCACGCAATCGCCCGCAAGCCGCACCTCGCCCCCCAGGGCGGGCACGAGCCCGGCCACCGCGCGCAAGAGCGTGGTCTTGCCGCAGCCCGACGGCCCTATCAGCACGCCGATGCTCCCGGCGGGCAACCCCAGGCTCACGCCCTCCACGGCCGGCGCGTTTTGCCCTGGGTAGCGCACGTCCAGATTCGACAACTGCAGGAACATTCGCGCATTTTATGTTTAGAGAATGCGTAAAATTCTCATTTACGCCATCCCGGCCTTGTCGCGCCTTCGCTGATCCATCTTGTCTTCATTTCGCGCGGCGGTGCGCCATCTGCCTCTGTTGTGTATTGCGGGCGTGCTCAGTCTGCCGGTGCTTGCCCTGCTCGGGGCGTGGCTGCCCGCCGGCGCCCCCACGGCGCCCTTGCCGGTATTGCAGGCGATGGCGCAAACCGTCTTGCCCGGTTACCTCTGGACCACGTTGTGGCTGGTGCTGGGCGTGGGCGTCGGAACGGCGGTCTTGGGCACCGCAGCGGCGGTTGCCGTGACCTTGTTCGAGTTTCCGGGCCGGCGCACGTTCGAATGGCTGCTGTTGTTGCCGCTCGCCATACCGGCCTACGTCACGGCTTACGCATACACCGATTTCCTGCAATTCAGCGGGCCGTTGCAAACCTGGGCACGTGCAGCGTTTGGTGCCGAGGGTCGGCTCCTGCCCGAGGTGCGCAGCCTCGGCGGCGCGGTACTGGTGTTCGTGGTCGCGCTGTATCCCTATGTCTATCTGCTGGCACGTTCGGCCCTGGCCGAGCGCATCGTCCACCTGATGGAGGCGGCGCGCATGCTTGGCGCACCCATGCGGCGCCGGGTGAAGGAGGTGGCGCTGCCGCTGGCACGTCCGGCGGTCGCGGCCGGCGTAGCGCTGGCACTGATGGAGACGCTCGCCGATTTCGGCGTTACCAGCTACTTCGGCATTCAGACCTTCAGCACCGCCATCGTCAAGGCCTGGCTGGCGATGGACGATCGCCGTGTTGCCGCCCAGCTCTCCACCATGCTGCTCGGTTTCGTGCTGCTGTTGCTGTGGCTGGAGCGCCGCGCACAGCAGCGCCTGCGCTTCGGCACGCGGGGCACCGGCGCGGGGGATGCGGGTGCGCCCACCGTGCTGTCAGGCGGTCGCGTATGGCTCGCCTGGGTGGTGTGCGGCTTGCCGATCCTGCTCGGTTTCGTGGCTCCCATCGCGTTCATGCTGCGCCCGTTCGCCGCCGATTGGTCCGTTCTGCCATGGGAGCGCTTCCTTGATTGGACGTGGAACAGCATCCGCCTGGCAGGGATCGCCTCTGCGCTGGCGCTGGCGCTGGCTCTGGTGCTGGGGTTCGCACTGCGTCGCCAGCCCGCCTGGCCGGTGCGCGCCGTGGTGCGCCTGGTGGGGGTGGGCTATGCGGTTCCGGGGGCGGTCATCGTGGTCGGGGTGCTGTTGCCTGTGGGGTGGATCCAGACGCTGTATCCCGAATTGGGGGTGGGCGCCTTGGTCACCACGACGGCGTTCGGCATCGTCTGGGCTTACCTCGTGCGGTTTTGCGCCGTGGCGCTGCAAAGCGTCGAAAGCGGCTATGCGCGGTTGCCGGTCAGCATGGACGAAAGCGCGCGCTTGTTGGGCGCTGGCGGCTGGCGCCTGGCGCGGGAGGTGCACTGGCCCCTGCTCAAACGCGCAGCGGTCGCCGGGGGGTTGCTGGTGTTTGTTGACGTGATGAAGGAACTGCCGGCGACGATGGTGCTTCGGCCCTTCAACAGCGACACGCTGGCGGTGGTGGCCTACCAGCTGGCACGCGACGAACGTCTCGGGGAAGCGGCGCTCCCCTCCCTCGCGCTGGTATTGGCAGGCCTCGTCCCCGTCTTGCTGCTGAGCCGCGCGCTGCGCAGCCGGTAAGCGCGACCGCGTCGGCCATAGCGGCCGTCAGGTTTGAATTTTCAAGCGAATCGCGCTACCCTCCCACCCCTTGCTGCGCAACTGGGCTTCCAGGGAGGGCAGCAAGTGCCGCAATTTGGCGGCTGCGGAGTTGCCGCGCACCAACAGGCACCACGTGGTGCCGTCGATCGGTCCTGCGCGCACGGATGCGCGCAGGGCGGCAGGAATCAAGCTTTCGATGGCCTGCAGGCGGGCGCTGGAGTCCCGTGCCAGGGCCGATAGCTGGGCCAGCACAGGCGCCTCATCGGCAGCCTGTTGAAACGTCACGGCATGGTGGCGGCGGTGCATGAATAAATGGGGAGCCCACGCCGGGAGGGGCGGTCAATGCAGGTAATTATCATGGACGCGCGGCTTGCGCGCAGCCAGGCGCTCACGCTGTCGGGGACGCGGCTGGTGCTCGCCGGGATGCTGCTCTCCCTGGTGTTGATGGGCGTGTCGGCCGGTTTGTACCATCTGGTGTTCCTCAAAGGCGCGCGCGAGGGCTGGCCGGTGATCGGTGATCTCGTGCGCCTGGTCGCCAAGGACGACATCGACCAGCGCGAGCGCTTCGTGCGCCAGAACCTCGACGCCATGGCGCGCAAGCTCGGCGAGATGCAGGCGCGCATGGTGCAATTGGAATCCCTCAGTGACCGGGTATCCGGTTTGGCGGGCATACCTTTGCCTGCGACCGCCACGGACCAGCCGGGCAGGGCGCCCGGCCAGGGCGGCGCGCTGGTGGCGAGCCGCCCGCTGAGCATGCAAGAGCTGCAGCGCATGCTCGATGAGCTCGACGAGGCGAGCGGGCAGCGCGCCGACCTGATGACCGTGCTGGAATCGCGCCTGCTCGACCAGCTCCTCAGCAAGCACATGATCCCTACGCAAGCCCCTGTGCCCGGTCAGGTGGTGGGCTCGGGCTTCGGTTGGCGCATCGATCCGCTGACTGGCCGCTCGGCCTTGCACACCGGGCTCGATTTTCCGGCCCCGACGGGCTCCGACATCCTGGCGGCCGCAGGCGGGGTGGTGGTCACGCAGGAGTTCCACCCGGCGTACGGCCACATGGTCGAGATCGACCATGGAAACCAGGTGATCACCCGCTATGCGCACGCCTCGCGCGTGCTGGTGCGCCGGGGTGACCTGGTGCGGCGCGGGCAGAAGATTGCCCAGGTCGGGACCAGCGGACGCTCCACCGGGCCCCACCTGCACTTCGAAGTCTGGGTGCAGGAGGTGCTGCAGGACCCTACCAAGTTCCTCGCCGCCGGCGATGCCGCCACCCGCGCCGAGCGGTCGTCCCGCCGCGCGGCTGTGGGCGGGCGCGCTGTCGCAGGCAGGTAAAATTGCCGGTTTCGGGTCCGAGCGTCCGGGGCGCAGGCGTGCTTGCAGTTCCCAGTTTCGGCCTCACTTGACCCACTTCTTCACAGGGATTGCGGATTTCTCGCGCGCTCCAACGTGGCGGGATGTCCATGTCTGAATGGCCACCAACTTCCTTACCAAAATATTCGGCAGCCGCAACGACCGCCTGCTCAAGCAGTACCGCAAGACGGTTGCGCGCATCAACGAACTCGAGCCGGCCTACGAAGCATTGAGCGACGAGGCATTGCGCGCCAAGACGGAAGAGTTCAAACAGCGCGTGGCCGGTGGGGAACACCTCGATGCGTTGTTGCCCGAGGCCTTCGCCGTGGTGCGCGAAGGCTCCAAACGCATCATGAAGATGCGCCATTTCGACGTACAGCTGATCGGCGGCATGGCGCTGCACTACGGCAAGATCGCGGAAATGCGCACCGGCGAAGGCAAGACGCTGACCGCCACCTTGCCGGTGTACCTCAATGCCCTCTCGGGCCAGGGCGTGCACGTGGTCACGGTGAACGACTACCTGGCAAGCCGCGATGCCCAGTGGATGGGGCGCCTGTACAACTTCCTCGGCCTGAGCGTGGGCATCAACCTGCCCAACATGCCCCGTGAGGAAAAGCAGGCCGCTTACGGTTCGGACATCACCTACGGCACCAACAACGAGTACGGCTTCGATTACCTGCGCGACAACATGGTCTATGAGGCGCGGGACCGGGTGCAGCGCCATCTGAACTACGCCATCGTCGACGAGGTTGATTCCATTCTCATCGACGAAGCCCGCACCCCGCTCATCATCAGCGGCCAGGCAGAAGACCATACGGCGATGTACGTCGCCATGAACAAGGTGGTGCCGGTGCTGGTGCGACAGGAGGGCGAAGCCGATCCGCGCACGGGTGAAGGCGTGACCAAGCCGGGCGACTTCACGGTGGACGAGAAATCGCACCAGGTGTTCCTCACGGAGCAGGGCCACGAAACCGCCGAGCGCGTGCTGGCCGAACATGGGCTGATTCCGGAGGGGGCTTCGCTCTACGACCCGGCCAACATCAGCCTGATGCACCATTTGTACGCAGCGCTGCGCGCCAACCACCTGTACAACCGCGATCAGCACTACGTGGTGCAAAACGGCGAGATCGTCATCGTCGACGAATTCACCGGCCGCCTGATGTCCGGGCGCCGCTGGAGCGAGGGGCTGCACCAGGCCGTGGAGGCCAAGGAAGGCGTGCAGATCCAGGCCGAAAACCAGACGATGGCCTCGATCACCTTCCAGAACTATTTCCGCCTCTACAACAAGCTCGCCGGCATGACCGGCACCGCCGACACCGAGGCCTACGAGTTCCAGGAAATCTACGGGCTGGAAACGGTTGTCATTCCCCCCAACAAGCCGAGCCGGCGCGACGACCAGCTCGACCGCGTGTACAAGACCACGCGCGAGAAGTACGAAGCGGCGATACAAGACATCCGCGAGTGCCACGAGCGCGGCCAGCCGGTGCTGGTCGGGACGACGTCGATCGAGAACTCGGAAATCATCGACGAGATGCTGACCAAGGTCGGCCTGCCGCACCAGGTGCTCAATGCCAAGCAGCACGCGCGCGAGGCCGACATCGTGGCCCAGGCCGGACGGCCGGGCATGATCACCATCGCCACCAACATGGCCGGCCGAGGCACCGACATCGTGCTCGGCGGCAACATCGAGAAGGACATCGCCGCCGTCGAGACGGACGAAACGCTCGATGCCGGCACCAAGGAAGCGCGCATCGCACGCCTGCGCGCCGAGTGGCAGCAGGGCCACGACAAGGTCAAGGAGCTGGGCGGGCTGCGCATCATCGCCACGGAGCGGCACGAGTCGCGCCGCATCGACAACCAGCTGCGTGGCCGTTCGGGCCGCCAGGGCGACCCCGGTTC
>MEDL01000211.1 GCA_001724785.1 Acidovorax sp. SCN 68-22
TCGCGCTTCTTGCGCAGCGCCGGGCTCAGGACCACCAGCAGGGCGATGGTGGAAATGCCCAGCAGCACCGCGCTGATCGGCCGCTGGACGAAGACCATGGCATCGCCGTGCGAGAGCAGCAGCGCGCGGCGCAGGTATTCCTCCATCATCGGGCCGAGGATGTAGCCCAGCAGCAGCGGCGCCGGCTCGCAGTCGAGCTTCAGGCAGATGTAGCCGAACAGCCCGAACAGTGCCATCAGGTAGATGTCGAAGGAGCTGTTGTTCAGGCTGAACACGCCGATGGCGCAGAACATCAGGATCAGCGGGTAGAGGTACTGGTAGGGCAGCATGATCATGCGCGTCCACAGGCCGATCATGGGCAGGTTGAGCACCAGCAGGAACAGGTTGCCCACCCACATCGAGACGATGATCCCCCAGAACAGCGCGGGCTGCTCCGTCATGACGGCCGGGCCCGGCTGGATGCCCTGGATGATCAGCGCGCCGATCATCAGCGCCATCACCGGGTTGGACGGAATGCCCAGCGTGAGCATGGGGATGAAGGACGTCTGCGCGCCGGCGTTGTTGGCCGATTCGGGCGCGGCGACGCCCTCGATCGCGCCGTGGCCGAATTCGGCCGCGTTCTTCGACACCTTCTTCTCGATGGAATAGGCGGCGAAGGACGACAGCATGGTGCCGCCGCCCGGCAGGATGCCCAGGATGCAGCCGATGCCCGTGCCGCGCAGGATGGGCGCGGTGCAGCGTTTGAGGTCGTCCATGGTGGGCATCAGGCCGGTGACCTTCTTCATGACGATCGAGCGGGCGTCCTTGTCCTCCAGGTTGCGGATGACTTCGCCCAGGCCGTAGATGCCCATGGCGACGATGACGAAGTTGATGCCGTCGGCCAGCTCGGGCAGGTCGAAGGTGTAGCGCGCCATGCCGGAGTTCACGTCGGTGCCGATCAGGCCGAGCAGCAGGCCCAGCACCGTCATGCCGATGGCCTTGAGCAGCGAGCCGTGCGCCAGCACGACGGCGGCCACCAGGCCCAGCGTCATCAGCGAGAAGTACTCGGCCGGGCCGAACTTGAGCGCCAGCTCGGCCAGCGGCGGGGCGAACATGGCCAGCACCAGCGTGGCCACGGTGCCGGCGAAGAACGAGCCGATGGCGGCGATGGCGAGCGCCTTGCCGGCGCGCCCTTTGCGCGCCATCTGGTAGCCGTCGATGGCCGTGACCACCGAGGACGATTCGCCCGGCAGGTTCACCAGGATGGCGGTGGTCGAGCCGCCGTAGGAGGCGCCGTAGTAGATGCCGGCAAGCATGATGAGCGAGGTGACCGGCGGCAGCGAGAAGGTCGCCGGCAGCAGCATGGCGATGGTGGCGATGGGGCCGAGCCCGGGCAGCACCCCCACGGCGGTGCCGAGGAAGACGCCGATCAGGCAGTACAGGAGGTTGGTCACCGTCATGGTGGCCTCCAGGCCGAGCGCGAGATTGCTGAGCAATTCCATGGTCTGTTCCTTGGGAGGGGTTGCTCAGGCGCCGAACCAGGGGCCGAAGATGGGCAGGGGCAGGCCCAGGCCCTTGACGAACACCAGCACGCAGAACACGACCGCGGCGATGGTGATGAGGATCGAGACCTTCAGGTTGAACTTCTCGCTGGCGTAGGCGCTGCCCATCAGCAGCACCGAGACGGCGACCACCAGGCCGGCGCCGCGCACGAGCGCGCCGAACAGGAAGACCGAGCCCAGGACGAGCGCCGTGTCGCGGATGGAGAAGTTTTCGATGCGCTCACCCTGCTTGCGCAGCGAGCGCAGCGTGGTGGCCAGGCCGATCAGCGAGAGCAGCACGCCCAGGACGACGGGGAAATAGGCCGCGCCCATGCGGCCCCCGGTGCCCATGGGGTAATCCTGGCCGATGACCACGGCCGCGAGGCCGAAACACATGAACATGACCCCGGACCAGAAATCCCGGGGGTGGCGGATGAAGCGAGACACGGTGAACTCCTTGCGCGTCCGGCCAGGCAGGCGGAACCGCTGGGGCGGGAGGGAAAACGGAGAACCGCCGCCCGTGCGGGCGCGCGGCGGCGGTTCAATGGGGGCGAAAAGTCCTCAGTCGGCGAAGGTGCCGGCCGCCTTGATGACGGGCGCCCACTTGGCGATTTCGGCCTTCAGGTGCGTGCCCAGCGCCTGCGGCGTGGCGCGGTCTGCCGAGACGGGCTCGGTACCGAGTTCGGCGAAGCGCGTCTTGACGTTCGCGTCCGCCAGCGCGACCTGGAGCGCCTTGGCCAGGCGGTCCACCACCGGCTTGGGCGTGCCCTTGGGCGCGTACACGCCGTGCCAGACGGCCACTTCGAAGTTCGGCAGGCCGGCTTCCTTGGCGGTGGGCACGTCGGGCAGCGAGGGCACGCGCGTCGACGTGGTCACGGCGTAGACCTTGACCTTGCCGGCCTTGATCTGGCTGGTGGTGTTGGTGGTCTGGTCACACATCACGTCGACCTGCTTGCCCAGCATGTCGTTCATGGCCGGGCCCGTGCCCTTGTACGGGACGGTGGTCATGGTGGTGTCGAGCGCGCTCATGAAGAGCATGCCGCACAGGTGCGAGGCGGCGCCCAGGCCGGCGTTGGCGTAGGTCACCTTGCTCTTGTTGGCCTTGATGTAGGTGACCAGCTCGCTGAAGTTCTTCGCCGGGAAGTCGCTGCGCGCGATGAAGGTCATGGGCACGTCGGTCACCAGGCCCACCGGTTCGAAATCGGTCACCGGGTTGTAGGAGAGCTTGCGGTACAGCGCGGGCGCCGTGGACATGCCGATGTGGTGCAGGAGCACGGTGTAGCCGTCCGGGTCGGCCTTGGCGACGCGCGCCGCGCCGATCGTGCCGCCGGCGCCGCCGACGTTTTCCACGATGATCTGCTGGCCGAGGTCGGTGCCCATGGACTGCGCGATCAGGCGCGCCACGGTGTCGGTCGGGCCGCCGGCGGAGAAGGGCACCACCATGGTGATGGTCTTGGTCGGGAAGGCCTGGGCGAACGCGCTGGAGCCTGCGGCCAGGGCAACGCCTGCGATCAATCCGATGAGTTTGAGCTTCATGTGTCTGTCTCCTGTAGGACGTGATGGAAAGAGAACCTGCGGCCCTGCCGCGGATACGCGCCGACGCGCCGCTGCGGCGTGCCGTGTGGAGCCATTGTGCGGCGGCCGGAACGGTGCGGCCATTGTGGACAACCGCAATGGACCCCGGTACGCACGGGGCTGTCAAGTATGGTATATCCAAATTACTACCAATAACGTAGCTGTAAACCCATGCGTAGAAAGCGCTGGGGGCCTTTTTTACCGGGATTTCTTCTCTTCCGCCCGAGGACGGCGACGGCCGGGGCGGAGCGCCAGGTGCGCCAGGTCGCTCGGGTAACATGCAGGCCCGGCCAAAGGCTGGTGCTACCGAGTTACCCGTGCGACTCAATTCGATCAAACTCTCCGGCTTCAAGTCTTTCGCCGAGCCGACCAACTTCATGCTGCCCGGCCAACTGGTGGGCGTGGTCGGCCCCAACGGCTGCGGCAAGTCCAACATCATGGATGCCGTGCGCTGGGTGCTGGGCGAATCCAAGGCGAGCGAGCTGCGCGGCGAGTCCATGCAGGACGTCATCTTCAGCGGCACCACGACGCGCAAGCAGGCCAGCCGCGCCAGCGTCGAACTGGTGTTCGAGAACCACGACCACCGCGCCGGTGGGCAGTGGAACCAGTACGCCGAGATCGCCGTCAAGCGTGTCCTCACGCGCGACGGCACCAGCAGCTACTACATCAACAACCAGCCGGTGCGCCGGCGCGACGTGCAGGACGTGTTCCTCGGCACGGGCCTGGGGCCGCGCGCCTACGCCATCATCGGCCAGGGCACGATCAGCCGCATCATCGAGAGCCGCCCCGAAGAGTTGCGCCTGTTCCTGGAGGAAGCCGCCGGGGTCTCCAAATACAAGGAGCGCCGGCGCGAGACGGAAAACCGCCTGCACGACACGCGCGAGAACCTGACGCGCGTCGAGGATATCCTGCGCGAACTCTCGGGCAACCTCGAACGCCTGGAAAAGCAGGCCGAGGTGGCCGAGCGCTACCAGGCGCTGAACGCCCAGGCGCAGTTGCGCCAGCAGCAGCAGTGGTATTTGAAGCGCGCCGACGCGCACGCCGAGCAGGAGCGCGTGCGGCTCGACGGCCTGCAGGCGGTGAACGACCTGGAAGCGCGCATGGCCGAGCTGCGCCACGTCGAAGCGGAACTGGAAACCGTGCGCCAGGCGCACTACGCCGCCGGCGACCAGGTCAACCAGGCGCAGGGCAAGCTCTATGAGGTGACGGCCGAGGTTGGGCGCCTGGAGGCCGAAATCCGCTACGTCGTCGAGGGCCGCCAGCGCGTCGAACACCGCCTGGTGCAACTGGCCGCGCAGATCGAGGAATGGGCCGGCCGCAGCGCCGAGGCGCAGGCCGAGCTCGAAGACCAGGCGGGCGCGGGCGCCGATGCCGAGGAACGCGCCGAGATGCTCGCCGCCCAGGTGGAGGAGCAGGCCGCCCTGCTGCCCGATCTGGAGGACGCGCTGCGCAGCCGCCAGGGCGCTGCGGACGCCGAGCGCCAGGCCGTGGCCCAGGTGCAGCAGCAGATCCAGGTGCTGGCCGCCGAGCAGCGCAGCGTGCAGGAGCAAAGGCGCCAGCAGGAGCAGCGCTTCGAGCGCCTGCGCGCCGACAGAAACGCCCTGGCCGCACCCGACGAGGCGCGCCTGGCGAACCTGCAGCAGCAGGCGGACGCCGCGCGCGAACGCGCCGAAACGCAGGCCGCGCGCCTCGCCGAGCTGCAGGACGCCGTGCCGCAGCTGGACGACGAGCGCCGCGCCCGCCAGCAGGCGGTGAACAGCGAGAGCGCGCGCCTGGCCGAACTGTCGGCGCGCTCGGAAGCGCTCAAGGCGCTGCAGGAAAAGCTCAAGACCTCGTCCAAGCTCCAGCCCTGGCTGGAGCGCCAGGGCCTGGCCGGCCTGGCCGGGCTGTGGACGCGCATCCACATCGAAAGCGGTTGGGAAAACGCCCTGGAAGCCGCGCTGCGCGAGCGCCTCGGGGCGCTGGAAGTCGGCCGCCTGGAGACGGTGCGCGGCTTCCTCGGCCACAGCGGCAACGAAGCGCCGCCGGCGCGCCTGGCCTTTTTCAGCCCGCCGGTGGCGCCGCACACGCCGGCGCGGGCGCAGCTGCCGCGCCTCTCGGCCCTGCTGCGCGTGCACGACGCGGGCCTGGCCGGCATCCTCGCCGAGTGGCTGGAGGGCTGCTACACCGCGTACAGCCTGGACGAAGCCCTGGCCCAGCGCGCGCAGCTGGCGCCGGGGGAGGCGATCTACGTGCCCGGGGGCCACGCCGTCACCGCGCACAGCGTGGGCTTCTACGCCCAGGATTCCGAGCAATCGGGCCTGCTCGCGCGGGCCCAGGAAATCGAGCACCTCGACAAGGAGCAACGCGCCCAGGCGCTCATCAGCGAGGAGGCGCGCAACGCCCTGGTGCGCGCCGAGGCGGCCTACCAGGACGGCGCCCAGCGCCTGGCGCAGCTGCGCCGCGAAGCGAGCGAGGCGCAGGCCGAGGCGCACGCGCTGCAGGTCGAGCACCTGCGCATGGCGCAGCTGGCCGAACAGGCGCGCGCGCGCAGCGCGCAGATCGAGGGCGACCTGGCCGAAGTCGAGGCCCAGCTGGCCGATTTGCAGGAGCGCGCCGCCACGGCCGATGGGCGCTTCGAAGAACTCGACATGCAGCTCGCCGACACGCAGGAGCGCCATGCCCAACTGGGCGAGCGCGTCATCGAGGCCGAGCGCAAGCTGGCCGAATGCCGCGAGCAGCAGCGCAGCCTGGAGCGGCGCGCGCAGGAGGCGCTGTTCTCGCAGCGCAGTGCCGCGCAGCGCCGCGCCGAGCTCGAACGCACCCTGGCCACCGCCAGCGCGCAGGCCCAGGGGCTGGCCGAGGAGCGCGTGCGCGCCCAGGGCGAGCTCGAACGCCTGACCGACGCCGCCGCGCAGGGGGGCCTGCAGCAGGCGCTGGCAGACAAGCTCGAGCGCGAACAGGCCCTGGCGGCCGAGCGCAGCCGCTACGACGAGCTCACGGCGCGCCTGCGCGCGAGCGACGAGCGGCGCATGCAGATCGAGCGCGCGCTCGAGCCCTTGCGCGCGCGCATCACGGAATTCCAGCTCAAGGAGCAGGCCGCGCGCCTGGGCCTGGAGCAGTACACCACGCTCCTGCAGGACGCCGAGGCCGACCTGGACGCGCTGGCCGCGTCGATCGCCGAGGGCGGCGTGCGCCTGTCCGGCCTGCAGGGCGAGATCGAGCGCCTGCAGCGCGAGATCGCCGCGCTCGGCGCGGTCAACCTGGCGGCGCTCGAGGAGCTCGGCGCCGCGCGCGAGCGCAAGGTGTTCCTCGACGCGCAGACCGCCGACCTGCAGGAAGCCATGCAGACGCTGGAGGACGCCATCCGCCGCATCGACGGCGAGACGCGCCAGCTGCTCTCGGGCACCTTCGAGGCCGTCAACCAGCATTTCGGGCGCATGTTCCCCGAGCTGTTCGGTGGCGGCAACGCGCGCCTCATCGTCACCGGCGACGAGATCCTCGACTCCGGCGTGCAGGTCATGGCGCAGCCGCCGGGCAAGAAGAACCAGACCATCCACCTGCTCTCGGGCGGCGAAAAGGCGCTCACGGCGATCGCGCTGGTGTTCGCCATCTTCCAGCTCAACCCGGCGCCGTTCTGCCTGCTCGACGAGGTCGATGCGCCGCTGGACGATGCCAACACCGAGCGCTACGCTCGGCTGGTGACCAGCATGAGCGCCGAGACCCAGTTCCTCTTCATCAGCCACAACAAGATCGCCATGGAAATGGCGCGCCAGCTGATCGGCGTGACCATGCAGGAGCAGGGCGTCTCGCGCATCGTCGCGGTGGACATGGAATCGGCGCTGTCGATGGTGAATGCATGACCCCCCTGAGACGCGGCGCGCCTTCCCCCCGAGGGGGACGCCACCGGTCGACCGGCGGAGCGGGGTCCACGGGGGCGCTGTGCACAGCCCGGCATGGCGTCCGAGCGCGGGAATTTGACGCACAAGCAAGCCAATAATTGTTTATGAGCACCTTGCAAATCAGTCTGGCCGTCGTCGGCGCCGCGCTGCTGGCGGCCATCGTCGCCTGGAACGCCTGGAACAACCACAAGAACGCCCCACGCCGCCCGGAGCGCGGCGACGCCCCGCGCCAGGAGCCCGCGCTGGACGGCACGCTGCCGCTTGCCGACGCGGCCGCGCAGCCCGCGCCGGGGGACGGTCAGTCTCCGCCTGCGGGCGACAGCGATTTCGCCGCCACCGTTCCGGGCGAGGACGCCCTGGCGCTGCCGCCCGCCAGCCACGCCAGCGAGCGCCGCTACGCCCTTGACGCCCTGGTGGACGCCATCGCCCCGCTGGCGCTGGAGCACGCCGTCACGGGCGACGCCGCCCTGGCCGCGCTGCCGCCCACGCGCCGCGCCGGCAGCAAGCCGTTCGCCATCGAAGGCCAGAACGAGGACACCGGCCAGTGGGAAATGCCCGCCCCGGGGCGGCGCTACCGCGCCTTCCAGGCCGGCGTGCAGCTGGCCAACCGCACCGGCGCGCTGAACGAAATCGAGTTCTCGGAATTCGTCGCCAAGGCGCAGGCCTTTGCCGACGCCGTGGGCGCCGCGCCCGATTTCCCCGACATGCTGCACGAGGTGGCGCGGGCGCGCGAACTCGACCAGTTCGCCAGCGACCACGACGCGCAGCTCGCCTTCGTGCTGCGCGCGCGCCAGGCCGCCTGGAGCCCCGGCTACGTGCACCAGAACGCCGCGCGCGCCGGCTTCGTCGCCGGCACGCTGCCGGGCCGCATGGTGCTGCCGGCGCTGGGCGAGGGCGGGGCCGTGCTGGCCCTGTCCTTCGACACCCAGGCCGCGCTCTCCGAGGACCCCGAGCAGTCCGCCGTGCGCGAGCTGCTGCTCAGCCTGGACGTGGCGCAGGCGCACCGCAGCGAGCAGCCGTTCGCGCGCCTGCGCGAATCGGCCCGGATGCTGTGCGAGAGCATGGACGCCGTGCTTTGCGACCAGAACGGCGTGCCCCTGCCCGCCATGGCCATGGACCCGATCGCCGCCGACCTGGAACTGCTCTACGACCAGCTCGACGCGCGCGATCTCTCGGCCGGGTCGCCGCAGGCGCGGCGGGTGTTCAGTTGAAGCCCCCCCTGAGCCGCTTCGCGTCTTCCCCCCGAGGGGGGACGCCGCCAGCGCGGCGGGGCGGCGCGGCCGGCTCAGGCCCTTGCGCGGCGGCCGCTGGCGAAGGCAGTAGCGGTGCCATGCGCATCGGGTAGATCGAAGCACAAGGGCGCAGAATGCCGTCGAACTTGGATCTTTTTTCGGCTCCAGCGCAATCCCAGCAAGCGCAGGCAGCTATCAAAGCAGAAGCGCTGCGCGCGCAGCTGGAGCGCTGGGCGCACCGGTACTACGTGGAGGACGCGCCCGAGGTGCCGGATGCCGAGTACGACCG
>MEDL01000212.1 GCA_001724785.1 Acidovorax sp. SCN 68-22
AGCTCTTTCTCATCGACCACCAGGCTGCCCTGCTCGGCCTTGTCGGCGTAGATCATGCCGAAGGGGCGCCCCTTGAGCAGCAGCGGCAGCACCAGGAAGGTGGGCGCCGCCACCGATTTGCGGTACCACGCCGGCAAGCGCTCGGCGATGCGCGGCGCGCTGGCGTCGCTGATCAAGGTGTCCGCCCCTTTGGCGCAGACGGTGGCGAACAGGTCGGGCACGCCGCCCACCGGCACCATGGGCACGCGGAACAGGCGCACCATGTCCTCCACACCCGCGCCCAGGCCGAAGCGGCCGGTCAGCACGTCGGTCTTGGGGTCGCGCATGCAGAAGACGATGCGCTGGAAGTCCAGCGCGCGGAACATGGCTTCGAGGATCATGCGCAGCACGTCGCTGAGCTTGAACTCCTCGACCATGGCGTTGGTGATGTCCTGGATGCCGGCGGCCAGGGTCTGCGCCACCTCTTCGCGGCTCAGCTGCGCGGCGTCGAGCGCGGCGGGGAGCTTCTGCGTGGCCTGGAGCTGCGTTTCGGCCAGCGCGTCCTGCCCGCCGGTGGTGCTGGCGGGCGTGGGCGGCGCGTCCGCCGCCGCGCCCTGCAGCAGCTGGGCAGCGCGCGAGTTGGCGCGCACGCGGATGTCCATGGCCTGCGCCAGCTCGACGAGCTTCTTGCGCGCCTTGCCCGTCGCCGCCTGGATCTCGCCAGCGCTCAGGCCGAGCGTCTTTTCGTAGGTGCGCGCGGTATCTGCCAGACGTGCCTCGACGCCCTGCGCATCGGCGTGCAGCATGGCGTCGGCCATCTCGTTGGCGGCGCGCGATGTCCAGCACAGGCGCTCGAGCGCGTTCTCGGGCACACGCCCCGGCGGCTCGCCGGGCGGCCGCACGATGCAGCGCTGGATGCTTTCGGGCAGGCCCCAGACCTTGGCCACGCCCAGGCCGAGCGCCTCGTAGCCGATGCCGAGCACGCGCGTGGCGGCGGTTTCTTCCTCCAGCGGCTCGCGCGGCGCGGCCACGAGCTTGCGCACCTGGGCCGCCTCCTCGGCGAAATAGAACTGCGCCAGCATGCGGCCGAGGTTCTGGAACAGCGCGCCGATGAAGGCCTCCTCGCCCTCGCGCGCCGAGCGCCCGAGCTCGCCGGCCACCGAGCCGGCCATCAGCGCCCGCAGGAATTCCTCCTTGAGCAAATGCGCGTTCGAGCGGTCCTGCATGTGCTCGAGCAGCACCAGGCTGAGCGCCATGTTGCGGATGTTGGTCAGCCCCACCAGGCTGACGGCGCGCGACACCGTGCCGATGCTGGTGCCGCGCGCGTAGTGCGCGCTGTTGACCAGGCGCAGCAGCTTGTTGGTCAGCGCCACGTCCTTCAGGATTTCGTTCGTGACGCTGCTGATGCTCTCGGTGTCCGACGAGGCCATGGCCTGGATCTTGCCGATCGACTCCGACAGCGCCGGGAAATCGCTCTTGCTGCGCATGCGGCGCAGCAGGAATTCGAGCGTGCTGTTCTGCCGCGCGCTGGCCGCCTCGGCGTCCGCCGGCTGCGTGCCCGACCAGGCGCGCAGCGCGTCCAGAAAGGCTTGCGCGCTGGCGTGGCGCTGCTGCGGCTCGAAGGCCGTGGCGCGCAGCAGCAGGGCGCGCAGCGCGTCGTCCAGGCCGGCCAGCAGCTCGGCCGGCAACGGCAGCGGCCCGCTGGCCACGCGCCGGAGCGTCTGCATGGCATCGCTGCCGCCCCGCACCGGCTTGCCCCAGAGCAATTCGGCCAGCAGGATGCCGGCGCCGTACACGTCCATCAGCGGCGAAATGGCCTCGCCACGCACGGCCTCGGGGGCCATGTAGCCGGGGCTGCCGGCGGCATCGGGCCGGGCCGCGTTCGGCCGGGCCGCGTTCGGCCGGGCCGCGTTCGGCTGGGCCGCACCGGCGGCGGCGCGGTGGATGCGCGCGGCGATGCCGAAATCCATCACCCGCGCACGCCCCTGGCTGTCGAGCAGCACGTTGGAGGGCTTGAGGTCGCGGTGCACCACCCCATCGGCGTGCGCCGCGACCAGGGCGGAGAGCACGTCCTGCAACAGCGGCACGGCCTGCGTCGCGGGCATTGCGCCCTGCGCCGCCAGGCGCTGCGCCAGCGTCTGGCCGGCCACGTATTCGAACACCAGGTAGGGGCGCTGCGCGTGCACATCGGCCTCGAACACCGGCACGATGTGCGGGTGCGTCAGGCGGCTCACGCTGCGCGCCTCCTGCAGCCACTGTTCCACGGCGGAGGCTTCCTGCCGGGGCACGGGCCGCATCTGCTTGATGGCCACTTCGCGCTCCAGGCGCGGGTCGAAGGCCAGCCAGACCTGGGCCTGCGCGCCCTGGCCGAGCAGGCGCCGGATCTCGAACCGGCCGATGTGGGCTTGCTGGTCCATGCCGGGCACCCTCTACTGCGCGGGCCCGGCGGCGTCGGGCCACTGCGCGCGCAGCGCCGTCTTCAGCACCTTGCCGTAGTGGTTCTTGGGCAGCGCGTCCACCAGCCGGTAGTGCTTGGGCCGCTTGAAGCGCGCCATCTGCGCCAGGCAGTGCTGGTCCAGTGCCTCGGCGCTGGTCTGTGCGCCGGGCACGGGTACCACGAAGGCGACGACCACTTCGCCCCACTCGGGGTCGGGCGCGCCGACCACCGCCACTTCGGCGACGCCCGGGGCGGTGAGCAGCACTTCCTCGACCTCGCGCGGGTAGATGTTGGAGCCGCCGCTGATGATGAGGTCCTTGCTGCGGTCCAGCAGGGTGAGGAAGCCGTCCGCGTCCAGGCGGCCGATGTCGCCCGTGAACAGCCAGCCGCCGCGCAGCGCCGCCGCCGTCGCCTCGGGGTTGCCCCAGTAGCCGGCCATGACGCTGTCGCCGCGCACCAGCACCTCCCCGACGCTGCCGACCGGCAGCGCGGCGCCGTCGGCATCGGCCACGCGCACCTCCACCGGTGTCTGCGCCACGCCGACCGAGGCCAGGCGCGCAAGCCAGCGCGGGTGCGCCGCGTCGGCCAGCTGCGTGCGCGCGAGCGCGGTGGCGACCATGGGCGTCTCGCCCTGGCCGTAGATCTGCACGAAGCGCGGGCCCATGACGGCGAGCGCGCGCTGGATGTCGGCGACGTACATGGGCGCACCGCCGTAGACGATGGTCTTGAAGGCGCGCGCGCAGGCCGCGTGGTCCAGCCCCGCCTGTTCGGCGTGCTCCACCAGGCGGCGCACGATGGTCGGCGCGGCAAAGGTCGAGAGGCCGCCGAGCGCCGCACCCAGCGCGAACAGTTCGGCCGCATCCACCCCGCCGGACGCCGGCACCACGTGGCGCGCGCCCGCCATCAGGTGCGGGATGGCGTAGAGCCCGGCGCCGTGCGACATGGGCGCGGCGTAGGCCATGGCGTCACCGGGCGCCACCGCGTCCACGTCGGCGAAGTAGGTCAGCCCCATGGTCATGAGGTTGCGCTGCGTGAGCATCACGCCCTTGGGCCGGCCAGTGGTGCCGCTGGTGTAGAACAGCCAGGCCAGGTCCTCCGGCGCGCGCTCGGCCACGGGCACCTCCCAGGGCTGGGCGTGCGGCGCGAGCAGCGCGTCCATCTCTGGCGACTCGATATCGATCTGCCGCGCCACCCCGGCCAGCGGGCCGGGCGCCACGTCGGCGCTGACGAAGGCCCAGCGCGCCTGGGCGTCGGCCGCGATCCATTCCGCCTCGCGCGGGTGCAGCTTGGCGTTGACGGGCACGACCACCAGGCCGGCCCACCAGGCGGCGCACAGCACTTCCAGGTAGCGCGGGTGGTTGCGCAGGAACAGGAGGACGCGCTCGCCCGGCCGCAGGCCGGCAGCGCGCAGGTGCGCCGCCAGCGCGGCGCTGCGCGCGGCCCACGCGCCATAACTCGCCCAGGGCGCGGTGCCGTGCAGGATGGCCGGGCGCTCGGGAGCCAGCCGGGCCTGGCGCAGCAAGAGGTGGGCAAGGTTCATGGCGGCATTTTCCCGCTTTGGCGGGCCGGCGCGCGCGGCCGCGTTGCCGGGGCGGGAATTTCAGACATTGGGGTTGGCCCCTCTTGCGCGGCGGCGCTTGCCATCCGGCGCACACGGGGTATAAGCGGTACGCATTCCCCCAACACGGCATCCACCATGAAGAAACTGCACGTCACCATCGACATCGAGATGAGCGTTCCCGACGACTGGGAACTGGCCGACACCTCCGAGGGCACGCCGGTGCTCAAGCTCCCCGACGGCACCTACCTCGACCTGACCGTGGAGCCGCTCTTTGCCAGCGACCCCGAGGAAACCTGGGCCAGCGCGGACGACGACGCCGTGCTGAACGACCTGCTGGACATGGTGGACAGCGAAAGCGTGCGCTACGAATTCGTCACGCACTAGCGCCATTGCTTCACTATTGATAGCTTCAAACCTTTACCCATCAAGCGCTAGCGGCCAATTTCATTGAATTTTTCGGTCCAGACGCCCTGCCCATGCCCGACAAGCGCCCCCACCCCGACGCCGCTCCCGCCCTGCCCACGCGCCGCAGCGCCCTGGCCGGGCTGCTGACCGCCCTGGCCTGGCCGGCCGTGCGCGCCGCGGCGCCGGCTGCGGACAAGGCCGCTTCCCTGCCGCGCGCTCTGGCGGTGCCGGGCGGCGTCGCGCGCCTGGCGCTCGGGCCGGCGGCCGAGCGCCCGCAGGCCGTGCTGGACGCGGCCGATGGCTCCGGCGCGGTGCCGCTCCTGGTGCTGGGCGGGCCGCAGGGCTGGACGGCGCTGGTCGGCATCGCCCTGGCGACGGTACCGGGCGCGGCGCACATCCGCATCGCCCCCGGCACGCCGGCCGAGCGCCGCCTGGCCTACACCGTGGCGCCCAAGCAATACGCCGAGCAGCGCCTGCGCGTCGCGCCGCGCACCGTGGACCTCTCGCCCGAGGACGAGGCGCGCTGGCAGCGCGAGCGCGCCCACCAGGCGCAGGTGATCGCCCACTTCAGCACGCCGCTGCCCGAGCGCCTGGCCATGCAGGCGCCGGTGGGCGGGCGGCGTTCGAGCTCGTTCGGCCTGCGCCGCGTCTTCAACGGCCAGCCGCGCAACCCGCACAGCGGCATGGACATCGCCGCGCCCGCCGGCACGCCGGTGCTGGCGCCGCTCGCCGGGCGCGTGCTCGACACCGGCGACTATTTCTTCAACGGCAACACCGTCTGGCTGGACCACGGCGGCGGGCTGCTGAGCATGGTCTGCCACCTGAGCGCGGTGGCCGTGCAGAGCGGCGACGCCGTGGCGGCCGGCGCGCTGCTGGGCGCGGTCGGCGCCACCGGGCGCGCGACCGGGCCCCACCTGCACTGGGGCGTGATGCTCAACCGCACCATGGTGGACCCGGCGCTGTTCCTGCCGGCTTGATGCTGCCCGTGGCCTAAAGAAACGCCGCCAGGCGCTCGCGCTCCGTGGTGCGCAGCGTTTTCTCGCCCAGCGCGATCAGCGTCTTGGCCGCCTCGGGCGTGGCGACATCGATGCCCAGGCCCGCCTGGGCCGGCCAGTCGGCGTCCAGGCGCAGGTAGCGGTCTTCCAGCAGGTCTTCCATGACCGCCTGCACATGCTGCTGCTGCACCGAGATCAGCGTCAGGATGAGCCGCCCCTCGCTCAGCCAGCCCACGGCCCCGGCTTCGGGGTCGATGGAGTCGGCCGGCTGGAAACCGCGCGTGGCCGTGCCGATGGACAGCATGCGCACCCGCGCCTGCTTGGCGCCCATGAAGTGCTGCGCCTCGTGCAGCGCCACCTGGTCGGGCGCGACGGCGAACAGCCCCCCATCGGCGTACAGGCGCTCGCCGACCTTCACGCAGGGGAAATACGCCGGCGCGGCGCAGGTGGCGAGCGTCACGTCCACGGCGGACAGGCCCTCGTCGCCGAGCGAGCCCTGGGTGTGCGGCGTCTTGAACACCTTGGTGCGGCTCGCGCCCACGTCCACCGCCGGCACCACCACGGCGTGCCGGGCGTCGCCCATGGTGCGCTCGCCGAAGTGCCGTGCCAGTTCGCGCCGCAGCGCCTCGCCGCTGTACTTGGGGCCGAGCACCGAACGCGTCATGTCGAGCAGGCGCGTCACGCGGCCGCCGGGCAGGCCGCGCGAGGAAAACACCTCCTCGCCGCGCTCGACGAACAGGCGCACGATCTCCGCCATGGGCACCTCGAACGCCAGGGCCATGGCCAGCAGGCCACCGACGGACGTACCGGCGAGCAGATCGAAGCGCCGCCCGAGCGGTTCGCCGGCGCGTTTTTCCAGCTCGGCCAGGACCACGGCGGTGTACAGGCCGAGGTAACCGCCGCCGCTCAGCGCGAGGATGCGGAATTCATTCGGGTTGGCTTGGTTGGGCATGGGTCGGGCGCAGGGAACCGTTACGGGGCGCGGCGCCGGGCAGTGGACAAGGGCGCCAGTGTGGTATGCGCCAAGCGGCTCCCCTGTAGGCGCACACCCAGCCAGCGCCTCAGAACCTGCCGCTGCGCTGCAGCAGCCATTCGGTGGCGGCCTGCGCCGGCATGGGGCGCGCGAAATGGTAACCCTGGGCCTCGTGGCAGTGGTAGAGCCCGAGGATGCGCGCCACTTCCTCGCTCTCCACGCCTTCGGCGATGACGCGCAGCTTGAGGCTGCGCGCCATGCTGACGATGGCGCGCACGATGGCGGCGTCCTCCGGGTCGCTGACGATGTCGCGCACGAAGGACTGGTCGATCTTGAGCTTGTCCACGGCGAAGCGGCGCAGGTAGGCCAGGCTCGAGTAGCCGGTGCCGAAATCGTCGATCGACAGGCACAGGCCCAGCGCCTTGAGGCGGCGCACCGTCTCCAGGTTGTGCTCGGCGTCGGCGATCAGCAGCGACTCCGTCAGTTCCAGTTCCAGCCGGCCCGGCTCCAGCCCCGATTCCTCCAGCGCCTGCGTCACGCTGGCCACCAGGTCGCCGCGCTTGAACTGCACCGCCGAGAGATTGACCGCCATGGTCAGCTCGGGCAGGCCCGCCTCCTGCCAGCGCACGGCCTGGGCGCAGGCTTCGCGCAGCACCCATTCGCCGATCGGAACGATCTGCCCGCTGTCCTCGGCGGCCGGGATGAAGCGCCCCGGCGGCACCAGCTCGCCGTCGCTGCGCTGCCAGCGCAGCAAGGCCTCGGTGCCGATCACGGCACCACTCGCCAGGTCGATCTGCGGCTGGTAATGCAGCACGAATTCCTGCTGGTCCAGCGCCCAGTGCAGCGCCGAGCGGATCTTGAGGTTCTCCAGCGCCTGGGTGTTCATCTCGCCGGTGTAGAACACGTAGGTGTTGCGCCCGGCGTCCTTGGCGCGGTACATGGCGGTGTCGGCGCGCTGCAGCAGGGTGTCGAAATCGCCCCCGTCGTCGGGCCACAGGGCGACGCCCATGGAGAGCGTGGCCGCCAGCTCATGGCCTTCGATGTGGATCGGCCGCGCCAGCGCCTCGATCACCTTCCCGGCAATGCGTCCGACGGCCTCCACGTCCTGCACGTCGGTCAGCGCGATCAGGAATTCGTCCCCGCCCTGGCGGCTGATGGTGTCGGTCTCGCGCAGGGTGGCGCTCAGCCGCTGAGCCACTTCCTGCAGCAGCAGGTCGCCCACCGGGTGGCCCAGGGTGTCGTTGATGTTCTTGAAATGGTCCAGGTCCAGGTACATCAGCGCCAGCTTGCCGCCCGTGCGCTCGACCCAGGCCCTGGCCAGGTCGAAGCGGTCGCGGAACAGCACGCGGTTGGGCAAACGGGTGAGCGGGTCGTGGTGCGCCAGGAACTCGATGCGCGCGGC
>MEDL01000213.1 GCA_001724785.1 Acidovorax sp. SCN 68-22
GTTCTCGCTGATCGTCGTGCTGTGGGCGGTGTACGGCTACTCGCTCGCCTTCGGCGGCGACGGCGCCTTCTACGGCGACTTCTCGAAGATCTTCCTCAAGGGCATCGCGCCGGACACGCTCTCGGGCATGCTGCCGACCATTCCCGAGTACGTCTTCGTGGCTTTCCAGGCGACATTCGCGGCCATCACGGTGGCGCTCATCGTCGGCTCGTTCGCCGAACGCATCCGCTTCGCCGCCGTGCTGGTCTTCGCCGTGCTGTGGTTCACGCTGAGCTACATCCCCATGGCGCACATGGTCTGGGGCGGCGGGCTGCTGGCCAAGGACGGCGCACTCGACTTCGCCGGCGGCACCGTGGTGCACATCAACGCCGGTGTCGCCGGCCTGGTCGGCGCCTACATGGTGGGCCGGCGCATCGGCTTCGGCAAGGAGTCTCTCACGCCGCACAGCCTGACGCTGACCATGGTGGGCGCCTCGCTCCTGTGGGTCGGCTGGTTCGGCTTCAACGCCGGGTCGGCGGGTGCGGCCAATGGCGCAGCGGGCCTCGCCTTCATCAACACCACGCTGGCGACCGCCGCGGCGACGCTCTCCTGGCTGGCCGGCGAAGCGCTGCACAAGGGCAAGGCCTCCATGCTCGGCGCCGCCTCGGGCGCGGTGGCCGGCCTGGTGGCCGTCACGCCGGCGGCCGGCTTCGTGGGCCCCATGGGCGCCATCGTGCTCGGCCTGGTGGCCGGCGTCGTCTGCCTCTGGGGTGTGGGTGGCCTCAAGCGCATGCTGGGCGCCGACGACGCGTTCGACGTATTCGGCGTGCACGGCGTGGGCGGGATCATCGGCGCCATCCTGACCGGCGTTTTCGCTGCGCAGGGCCTGGGCGGCACGGGCGGGCTCACGCCCGACACCTTCGCCATGGGCGCGCAGGTCTGGGTGCAGTGCAAGAGCGTGCTGGTGACGCTGGTGTGGTCGGGTGTGGCCGCCTTCATCAGCTACAAGATCGCCGACCTCCTGGTGGGGCTGCGGGTGACGGAAGAGGCCGAACGCGAGGGCCTGGACATCACCTCGCACGGCGAAACGGCGTACAGCCGCTGAGCACCGGCACGCGGCGCGGTTGCTCCCTCAGAAGCACGTTCTCAGAGCCCGCCCTGTGTGGCGGGCTTTTTTTCGCCTGCCTGCGCCCGGGGAATAATGGGCCGCACCATAGAAAGAGGACAAGGCCATGGCATGGCGCGCATTGGGCAGCGAGCGCTGCGAACTGGGCGAATCGCCCTTCTGGCAGGCCGAGGACGCGCGGCTCTACTGGGTGGACATCGACGGCCGCGCGGCGCTGCGCGCCGACCCGGCGAGCGGCGCCACCGAGCGCTGGCCACTGCCCGAGCAACCCGGCTGCATGGCGCCCGCACGCAGTAGCGGGGCGCCCTGCGGCTGGGTGCTGGCGCTGCGCAGCGGCATCTTCCACGCGCGGCACTGGGGCGGCGCGCTGGTGCGCATCGCCCAGCTGCCCTACGACCCGGCGCACGAACGCGCCAACGACGGCAAGTGCGACCCGCTCGGGCGCTTCTGGGTCGGCACGCGCGACGAACGGCCCGGTGCCCGCACCGGCCAGGGGCAGGCCGCCATGTACTGCATCGACGCACGCTCGGGCACGGTGCAGGTGCAGCGCATGTGGGGTGGTGCGGCGACGCTCAACGGCCTGGCCTGGTCGAGCGACCAGCGCACGCTCTACAGCGCCGACACGCCCACACACCGCATCGAGGCGCGCGACTGGCACGGCGACGCCGGCGCGCCCGGCACGCCCCGCACCCTGCACCAGTTCGCCGCCAGGCCGCCCGGCTGGACGCCCGGCGCGCCCGGCTATGGCGGCCGGCCGGACGGCGCCGCCGTGGACGCCGAGGGCAACTACTGGTGCGCGCTGTACGAAGGCGCACGCGTGGTGCAGCTCTCGCCCGCCGGGCAGGTCCTGCGCGAACTGCCGACACCGGCCGTCTGCCCCACCATGGTGTGCCTGGGCGGGCCCGACGGGCGCACGTTGTTCGTCACCAGCGCGCGCCATGGCCGACCCGAGGCCGAGCTCGCGCGCACGCCGCTCGCTGGCCAGGTGCTGGTGTGGCAGGAGCCTCTGGCGGTGCCGGGTCTGCCGGTACAGGCCTTCGCATTGGGCCATGAACTTATTAAAAATGATAGCTATCAACCTAATTCGGATAAGCGTTAGAGGCCATTTTTAATGAAAATTTCACCATGGAAACCCAGCCTCCCGGCCTGAGCCTGCACCCTGTGAATGAAGGCGTGGTGGCCGTGCGCCTCGCGAGCGGCGAGCCCGTCGGCCAGCTCAAGCGCATTGCCGGCGCATGGAAGTTCAAGGCCCTGGGCTACGAGGACGGCGACCTGGTGCCCGGCGGCGGCCCCTTGACGCACCGGCACAACCTGACTTTCGCCGAGCTGGACGTGGAACGGATCGCCGCCGTGCTCCTGGCCGGCTGAGCAAGCGTCGCCCCCCGCCCACCCGCCTTGCGGGCGGCTGCCTACAGCGGCGCAGTCCGTGTGCGGGTGTGATGGCGGCACCGTCCGCGCCTTGCCACCGCCGCCATGTCCACTGCCCCACCCCGGCCAACCGCAGCCAACCGCCTGCCCGGCGGCCTCGTGTACGTGCGCCCCGACATGCCGGGCCTGACGCGGGTGCGCCGTGGCAAGTCCTTCGCCTACCGCCAGCCCGACGGTCGCTGGCTGCGCGACGCCGAGGAAGTCCGCCGCATCGCCCAGCTGGCCATCCCCCCGGCCTACCGGGACGTGTGGATCTGCCCCCTGGCCAACGGGCACCTGCAGGCCACTGGCATCGACGCGCGCGGCCGGCGCCAGTACCGCTACCACGCACAGTGGCGGCAACTGCGCGACGGCGACAAGTTCGAGCGCATGCGCGCCTTCGGCCAGGCACTGCCGCGCATCCGCGCGCGCGTGGCGCGCGACCTGGCGGCCGGGCGGGCCCCGGTGCCCACGCGGCGCCTGGTGTTGGCGGCCATCGTGCGCCTGCTCGACACCACCTACCTGCGCGTCGGCAACGCGGAATATGCGGTCGCCAACCGCTCCTACGGGCTGACCACGCTGCGCACCCAGCACGCGGGCGTGCGCGGCAGCACGCTGCGGCTGCGCTTTCGCGGCAAGAGCGGCGTGGAGCAAAGCGCCACCCTGGACGACCCGCGTGTCGCGCGCGTGGTGCGCCGCTGCCAGCAGCTGCCCGGACAGGAACTGTTCCAGTACGTGGACGAGGACGGCGCCGTGCGCGCCGTGGGCTCGGCCGACGTCAACGACTACCTGCACGAAATTTCATCGCCCCGGGCGGCCGACCCGGACAGCGCGCCCCGCTTTACCGCGAAGGACTTTCGCACCTGGCACGGCAGCGTGCAGGCGCTGGAACTCACGCGTCTGGCCTGCGCCGACCCGGCGCCGGAGGGCGGGCGCGCGGCCAGCGCGCAGGGCATCCTGGCCGCCGTCGCGAAGCAACTGGGCAACACCCCCGCGGTGTGCAAGAAGGCCTATGTGCATCCCGCGGTGCTGGCGCTCGGCGCGCGGCTCGCAGCGGACGCCGGCACCGCCCTGCAGGGCCTCTGGCAGCGCCTCGGTGGCGTCACGACGCCGCGCGGCCTGAGCGCGGCCGAGCGCCGGCTGCTGGCATTCCTGCGCCGCCCGCCGCGCCCGCATTGACCTCGCGCGCGCCGCAACGGATACTGGATCGCACACCCCCGCCACCCTCCATCTTCCCCACCCATCAGAGCGCATGGCAGCTTTCCGACCCCTCTGCAACCGGCGGCATGCGCTGACGGTGCTGGCAGCGCTGCTGGGCAGCCGGGTGGCCGGCGCGGCGGACGCCCCGCCCATGCGCATCCTCACCGAGGAATACCCACCCTACAACTACACCGAGGGCGGCCGCATCACCGGCCTGGCCACCGAGGTGGTCGAGGCCGTGCTGGAAGAACTGCAACTGCGCGGTGACATCCAATCCCTGCCCTGGGCACGCGCCTACGAAATCGCGCGCAGCACGCCCGACGTGCTCATCTACTGCATAGGCCGCACGCCCGAGCGCGACAAGCAGTTCAAGTGGGTCGGCGTCATCGCGCCCACCAACTACTACCTGTTCGGCCGGCCGGGGGTGCGCTACCAGGTCGATTCGCTCGAAGCGGCCAAGCAGTACCGCATCGCCACCGTGAACGAGGACGTGGGCGAACAGTTCCTGGTCTCGCGCGGCTTCGTCAAGGGGCGCAACCTCCAGCCCAGCGTGAAGTACGGGCTGAACTACGAAAAGCTCAAGATGCAGCGCGTGGACCTGTGGATCATCAACGAGCTGACCGCCAGCCACCTGGCGCGCCAGGCCGGTGACGACCCGGCGCAGACACTGGCGCGCGTCTACCGCATTCCCGAACTCAGCGGCGAGGGCTACTACATGGCCTTTGGCAACCTGACGCCGGACGCCACGGTGGAAAAATTCCGCCGCGCGCTCGAAGCCGTCAAGCACAGCGGCCGCTACGAGCAATTGCAGCGCAAATGGAAATGAAACCCGGCGAGCGCGCCCTGCCCCTGCCCGCGCCGGCCGATGCGGACGCCCCCGCCGCCACGGCGGTCGCGCCGCGCCAGCGCTCGCTCGGCCTGCGCCTGGTGTGGGCGACGCTGGCCTTCTGCAGCCTGTTCATACTGGCGTCGGTGGCGCTCCTCACCTGGTCGGCCTGGAACGCCGGCCTCGCGCGCATGGACGCCGAGCTCGCGCAGATCGAGCAGATCTACAGCGGCACCCTCTCCAAGGCCATCTGGGAACTCGACCGCGAAGCGCTGCAGGCCCATGTGCAAAGCGTGCGGGAAGTTCCCGCCGTGGGCCACATTGCCGTCCAGGTGGCGCTCGCGAACCGACCCACCGAGGTATTTTCCGCGGCGCGCCCCGGCTGGGCCGGCGCCGGGCGCGCGCCCACGCGGCGCGCGGAGCTCTTCTACGCTCCCTACCCCGGCGCCCGGGAAACCGTGGGCGAGTTGCTGCTGGAAGGCAACGAACAGGTGCTCTGGCAGCAACTGCGCCGCGAGCTGGGCACCATCGTCGCGGCGCAGTTGCTGCAGTCGCTGATGCTCGCCGGGCTGATCATGCTGATGTTCAACCGCATGGTCACGGTGCACGTCCAGCGCATCGCCGCGCACCTCGCCGCCGTGGGGCCGGGCAACCTCGGCCAGGCCCTGCGGCTGGAGCGCCCGGAGCATCCGCAGGACGAGCTCGGCCAGTTGCAGGCCGGCGTCAACCAGCTCCAGGCCAGCCTGGCGAGCCACCTGGAGCGCCAGCGGCGCTACGAACAGGAACTGGGCCAGCACCGCGACCACCTGGCACGCCTGGTGGCCGAGCGCACGGAGGAACTGCAGTCGGCCAATGCCCGCCTGCAAAGCCTGGCGCGCACCGACCCCCTGACGGGCCTGCCCAACCGCCGGCATTTCGACGAGACCAAGGCCGTGGAACTGCGCCGCGCGCGGCGCAACGGGCAGAGCCTGGCCCTGCTCATCTGCGACATCGACGCCTTCAAGAACTACAACGACCACTACGGCCACGCCCTGGGCGACCACTGCCTGAGCGTGGTCGCCCAGACCCTGCGCGCCCGGCTGGCGCGCGCCGGCGACGTGGTGGCACGCATCGGCGGAGAGGAGTTCGGCGCCATCCTGCCGGGGACCGACCGCCAGGGCGCCCAGCTGCTGGCCGAGCGCCTGGTGCGCGCCGTGGCCGAATGCGGCATCGAACACCTGCACTCGCCCGCCGCCAACGTGGTGACCATCAGCGTCGGGCTGGCCGTGCTCTCGAACGACCCGGAGGACGACTTCGACGCCCTGTTCCGGCGCGCGGACGCCGCCCTGTACCGCGCCAAGGCAACGGGACGCAACCGGGTCGCCGGGCCCTACGAGGACGTCTAGGAGAAGCACCATGCCCCACCGCCTGCTCGCTACCTGCCTGCTCCTGGCGGCCGCCGCCGCGGCCAGCGCGCAGACCATCACCGCGGTCACGGAAACCACGCCCTACACCTACGTCGCCAACGGCCGCGTGGTGGGCAGCGCCACGCAGGTGGTGGAGCAGACACTGCAACGCGCCGGGCTCACCGCCTACCAGGTGCATGTCTACCCCTGGGCGCGGGCCTACGAGCTGGCGCTCAAGGAGCCCAACGTGCTCATCTTCCTGATAGCGCGCACGCCGGCGCGCGAGCGCCAGTTCCATTGGGCGGGCGAGATCATGCGCATCCAGTACCACCTGTACCGGCTCAAGTCCAGCCCGGTCGAGGTGAAAGACCTGGAAGCGGCCAAGGCCTACAGCATCGGCGTGATGCGCGACGACGTGCGCCAGCAGTACCTGCGCAGCAAAGGCTTCGAGCGGCTGGTGGTGTCCGCGCAGTCGCTGGACAACTTCCAGAAACTGTTGCGCGGCCAGGTCGACCTGGTGCCGCTCACCACCGACGACGCCGCCTCGCTGTGCCAGCAGACCGGCTTCGACTGTGCCGGCCTGGTGCGCGTGCTGACGCTGGACGAGGCGTCCACCGGCCTGTACATGGCCTACAGCCTGAGCACGCCGGCACCGGTGGTGCAGCGCACGCAGGAGGCTTTCGGCCAGCTCAAGGCCGAAGGCCAGGTGCAGCGCCTCATGGGCGCGGCCGCCAGGTAGGCGCCGGGCCGCTCACGGCTTGCGTGCAGAAAATTCACGCGCCGGGGCGGGGCCTGGGCGTACCATCACCGGCCATGGAAAGCGCTCTCTCCGACCTCATAGACCGCGTGCGCGCCGCCGCCGCCCACGGCCAGCGCCTGCAGATCCGCGGTGGCGGCAGCAAGGCCTTCGTGGCGCAGCCGGCGCCGCAGGGCGAACTGCTCGGCACCACCGCCTGGACCGGCGTCACCAGCTACGAGCCCAGCGAGCTGGTGGTCACGGCGCGCGCCGGCACGCCGCTCGCGGAACTCGAAGCGCTGCTGGCCGAGCAGCGCCAATGCCTGCCCTTCGAGCCACCGCATTTCGGCCCCGGGGCCACGGTCGGCGGCATGGTCGCGGCCGGCCTGTCGGGCCCGGCGCGTGCCAGTACCGGCGCGGTGCGCGATTTCGTGCTCGGCGCGAAGATGGTCAACGGCCGCGGCGAATTGCTGCGCTTCGGCGGCCAGGTGATGAAGAACGTCGCCGGCTACGACGTCTCGCGCCTGCTCGCGGGCAGCTGGGGGACGCTTGGCGTGGTCACCGAGGTCAGCCTCAAGGTGCTGCCGCTGGCCCCCAGCGAAACCACGCTGGCCTTCGAGTACGCGCAAGGCGAGGCACTGGAGCGCCTGCACGCCTGGGGCGGCCAGCCGCTGCCGCTCAACGCCAGCTGCTGGGTCGAGGACGCCGGCACCGCGCGGCTGTACGTGCGCCTGCGCGGCGCCCAGGCCGCGGTGGAAGCGGCCTGCCGCAGCATGGGGGGCGAGCGCCAGGACAATGCCCAGGTCGCCGCCGACTGGCAGGCCTGCCGCGAGCAGCGCCTGCCCTGGTTCGCCGGGCGCGTGCCCGAGCACGCGCTCTGGCGCCTGTCGCTGCCCCAGACCGCTCCGGTGCTGCACCTTCCCGCCGGCGTGGCGCCACCGCTGGTGGAATGGCACGGCGGCCTGCGCTGGGTGCAGGCCGGGCCGGA
>MEDL01000214.1 GCA_001724785.1 Acidovorax sp. SCN 68-22
CTGATACCGGTAAAGAACGGCGGCGCCCTGTTGGGCGAGGTACTGGACGCCGTGCTCGCCCAGAACACGCCCTGGCCTTTTGAAGTTCTCGTAATGGACTCCGGTTCCACCGATGGCTCGGTGGAACTGGTGCGCGTGCGCGGCGTGCGCTGCGAGTGCATCGCTCCCGAAACCTTTGGCCACGGACGCACGCGCAACCAGCTGGCGGCACTGTCGAAAGGCGCCTTCCTGGTGTTCATCACGCAGGACGCCAAGCCCGCCAGCCCGGACTGGCTGCGCAGCCTGGTCGAAGCGTGCGATGCCCAGCCCGACGTGGCGGGTGCTTTCGGCCCCCATCTGGCGCACCCCGAGGCACGCGCGGTGACGCGTCGCGAATTGGCCGAGCACTTTGCGGGTTTCGGCACGGAGCCGAGCATCGTGCGTCTGGAGGACCGTGCGCGGTTCGACAACGACCCGGGCTACCGCCAGTGGCTGCATTTCTTCTCGAACAACAATTCCTGCCTGCGGCGTTCGGTGTGGGAACACCTGCCATTTCCCGACGTAGCTTTCGCGGAGGACCAGACTTGGGCTCTGGCTGCCGTGAAGGCGGGTTATGGGAAAGCGTATGCCCCGCAGGCGGCGGTGTACCACTCTCACGACTTTGGCGTCTGGGAAACGTTGCAGCGCAATTTTGATGAGGCGCGTTCCTTCCAGCGGGATTTCGGCTACCAGGTGCAGCGCAGCATGGTGCGCGCGCTGGCAAGTGCCGTGCTGTTGGCGCGGCGCGATGCCGCCTGGTTGCGCCAGACGGGGCTGCGGGGTTTCGGTTGGGCCAGGGCGGCGGGCTACATGGCGGGGATTGAGCTGGCGCGCACCCTGGGTCAGTTTCTGGGTACGCGGCACCGGGGCCTGCCGCAGTGGCTGTTGCCGGTAATTTCGCGCGACCAGGCTTTGCAGCGCGGGCGTCCGGCGAAGGCGGTGGCATAGGCAGGGGCCTGAACTTCCAGGCCATGCCGTGCGCAGGTGCATTTTTGGAGTCTATATGGCAGGGATGATGGGGCTGCGCGTGCAGCAGGTGCGCGATCTCGCGCGGCGGCACGGTTGGTGGCGCACCGTTGCCATGGTCCGGCGGCGGCTTTCGGAAGGCCCCGGTGCCCACAAGAGCCGCAATGTGTTCACGCACTACGATTTCGTGCGTGTGGAGAAGATCACGCTGGCCCAGGGCGCGGCGCGCGAAGGCAGCCTGCTTTGGTTCATTCCGGATTTCAACATCGGTTCCGGCGGGCACCAGACGATATTCCGCACCATCTTTCACCTCGAGCGCATGGGGTGGGAGTCGAGCATCGTGATCGTCAACCCCACCGAGCACCAGAGTGCGGAGGCGGCCCGGCAGGATATCTGCACCCACTTCTTTCCCTTGAAAGCCAAGGTTTTCGTAGGGTTTGACGGCCTGCCAAACAGCGAGTTCGTCATTGCGACGGGCTGGCAAACGGCTTACCCCGTTCGGGCCATCGCCGGCGGTGTGAAGAAGCTGTATTTCGTCCAGGATTTCGAGCCGAATTTCTATCCTGTGGGGACGGAATCGGTGCTTGCCGAAAACACCTACCGGTTCGGCTTCTTCGGCATTACGGCGGGCGACTGGTTGGCGCGCAAACTCCGGCAGGAGTACGGCATGCAGACGCATCCCATCAGCTTCGGGGTCGATCACGGCATCTACCGCGAGCGCCCGAGACGGGGCGGGGACGTCAAGCGTGTTTTCTTTTACGCCCGGCCGCCCACGCCGCGGCGGGCGTTCGAATTTGGCTTGCTGGTGCTAGAGGCGGTATCGCGGCGCTTGCCCGACACCGAGTTCATCCTCGCGGGCTGGGACGTCAGCGACTACCTGATTCCATTCCCGCACCTCTCCGCTGGCGTCGTTTCACCGGAAGAGTTGGCCGACGTGTTCAGCCAATGCGATGCGGCGCTGATCCTGTCCCTGACCAATTTGTCGCTGATGCCGCTGGAGCTGATGGCCAGCGGCTGCGCCGTGGTCTCGAACCGCGGGGAATGCGTCGAGTGGCTGCTGAATGACGACATCTCGCTGTTGACCGAACCCACGCTGGAGGCCCTGGCGGACGCCTTGTGCCACATGCTGGAGGACGACAGCGCACGCCAGGCGCTGTGCCAACGGGCGCTCGCCTTTGCGCGCGCACAGCACTGGGAGGCTTCGGCAGAAGCGTTTCGTCAGGGCTTGCTCGCGGCCCGTGCTGCTGCGGTGCCGCTTGAACCCGCACAGTCCCGATGAGTGCACCCTCCGGCCGTATCCAGCGCGCTGGTGAGGTTGCGCAGGCCGCCGCACCGCGTGGCCTGCAGCACGCGTGGGTCGTTTGGCGCTACTGGTTGCTGCGTGAGTTCAAGACCCGCTACGCAGGGTCGGTTCTGGGCCTCGCCTGGGCGTTCGTCCAGCCGCTGGCCAGCCTGGCCATTTTTTATGTGCTGTTCGGTCTGGTCCTCGCCGTGCGTGTGCCAGGGCTGGAGGCGAGCAACGGCTACCTGCTGCATCTGCTGGCCGGCTTGGCCGTGTGGCTGCCTTTTACCGACGCGGTCGGACGAGGGGTCGGCAGCCTTGCCGCGTACGAAGATTTTTTGCGCAAGCAGCCCATGCCGGCAGAGATCCTTCCTGCGGTATCGGTGGGTGGCAGCCTGGTGGTCCTGGGCATCGGGTATGCGCTGCTGCTGGTGCTTTCGGTGGGGCAGGGCGTAGGGCCCTTCGTATCCTGGATCTGGCTGCCACTGCTGGTGCTGGCCCAGGTGCTCTTGACCTTCGGCCTGACGCTGGTGCTGAGCATGGCGCACTTCCTGTGGCGTGATGTGGGCTCCGCGGTAGGGTTCGCGTTGCAACTGGGTTTCTATCTGACGCCCATCGTCTACCCCCTGGCCCAGGTTCCCGAGCGCTTTCACCACTGGTTTCTCTTCAACCCCGTGGCCTGCCTGGTGCTGGCGGTGGAAGCGGTGGTATTGCACATGCCCGTGCCGCCCGGAACCTTCTTGGCTCTGGCCGCCTGGACGGTGCTGTTGAGTGGGGGCGGGTGGTGGTTCTTCCGCTCCATGAAGCCTGTACTGGGCGAGGCGTTGTAGGCCATGAGCATTCGATTCGAGGGTGTGGAGAAGGCCTACCCGGTGTATGCCAAGCCGCAGGACCGTCTGTTGGAATGGCTTACCCGGCGGCAGCGCCACCGGGTGCACGTGGCACTGACGGGCATCGACTTTTCGGTGGCTGCAGGCGAAACGTTTGGCCTCATTGGTGAAAACGGCGCCGGCAAGAGCACCCTGCTCAAGATCGCCGCCGGCACCATTCGGCCAACGCGCGGAAGCGTGGAGCGCGATGGCCGCGTGGCGGCCTTGCTCGAACTGGGCGCCGGTTTCCACCCGGAAGAATCGGGCTACGACAACATTCGCTTCATGGCGGCGCTGCACGGCCTGGAGGGCGCTGCCATGGAAGATTTCCACCAGCGCGCGACCGAATTCTCCGAGCTCAGCGCCGAAACCCTGGCGCGCCCGGTGAAAACCTACTCGTCCGGCATGTTCATGCGCCTGGCGTTTGCTGCGGCCACCGCGATCGACCCGGACGTGCTGATCGTCGATGAGGCGCTGTCGGTCGGTGACCTGCATTTCCAGAAGAAAAGCCTGAATCGCATCCTCGCGCTGCGCGAGCGCGGCGCCACCGTGCTGTTCTGTTCGCACAACCTGTACCAGGTGCGCAGCCTGTGCCAGCGCGCCGCCTGGGTCCACGGCGGGAAGATCGTCGCCATCGGCAAGACCGAGGACGTGGTCACGGCCTACGAAGCGCACGAGCGCAGGCGGTATGCGCACTTGCGCGCCGATGGCAAAGACGAAGGGGTACAGCCCGACCAGATTCCTGCGGCCGGACAGACAGCCTCCGGGGCGCCTCTGGTGAAGATCCTCGGATTGACGCTGGAAACCGCAGAAGGCATCAATCCTGCGCAGATTGATTCGTTTCAAGACCTCACCGTGGCGATCGAGCTGGAATCGTACGGCGATGCACCATTTCACGTGCTGTTTGCCATCGTTCGCCCGGACCGCGACAACGTATTCGGCACCAGTACGCAGTTTCGTTCCGAGGGGCGACCGATCCAGGGCGCGGGAACGCACCGGATCCGCATGCGCTTTCCTCGGTTGGCGCTTCTGTCCGGTGAATACCTGTGGAGTGCCTATGTCCTCGACGACACCGGCATCCAGGTATTGGACATGGCGGAATTGATCCAGCCGTTTACGGTACTCAACCAGCACCACAGGGAATTCGGGGTCGCCTGGCTCGAACACGAATGGGTGCTCGTCGAATGAAGCGTGACATCGCTCTCGATCTGGTTTTCCCTGCCCTGGCAAAGATACCCACGGCCCTTCCCTGGCGGCTGGCGGCGTACACCGTGCAAGACCAAGCACTTGTGGTGTGGTTGCAGGCCTTGTTCCAGCGCGTGTTTCCGGAGGCTGCGCCCGCGAACTGCGCAGACTGGGCGCGCGCGCACCTGACGATGCTGGCGCAGGAGAAAGTCGATGCCATGGCTTTTCATCGCCTGGGCAGGCCCGGCGGGCCCCAGATTGCGCTTCAGGGCGTGCAACATGCTGCCGACCTCGTACAGCGCGGGCAGGGGTTCATTCTTATCCTCAATCACTACGACCGTTTGCTCACCGCGCCCGTCGCACTGGCGCGGGCCGGTGTGGCGACCAACGTGCTGACAATGCCGGTGCTGAATCATCCGGGCCTCGGTGGCTCGGAGCGCCGCTTCCTGCTCGACAAGATTCAAGGCTACACGCAAGCCACGCGGGGCATTTGGCACACCACCGACCAGAGCCTGCGTGTGGTGCACGAGACCTTGCGCGCGGGGCAGGCCTGGGTGATTCTGGCCGACGCGTGGAGTGCGGAATTCACGCGGCTGCGTGAACATCCCTTCCTGGATGGGTACCTTCGGTTGCCGACCGGTATCGAGCGCCTGGCCCGCTCCACGGGGGTGCCGCTGTTGTATGCCGCGACGCGCACGCTGGCGCCGGGTCGTCTGGAGGTGCGGGTGGAATCGCTGGCGGGATCGCCCGAGCAGGCCGTCGACCATGCCATCCAGCAACTCCATGCCGACGTGCGCGAGCGCCCCTGGGCCTGGTGGCATTGGGGATTGTGGGAGCAGATGTGGCATCCTGCCCGGGAGGAGGAGAAACGTGACGCACATTGACCGCTATGACTACGCGTTCGACCCGGAGGGCAACGCCTGGGCGGCGCGCGTGCTGCGGCGGCTTCCGCCGCAGGGCGCGGTGCTCGAACTGGGGCCTGGCCCCGGCGCCATGACACGCGTGCTGCGCGCGCGCGGCTACCCGGTGACGGTGGTCGAAAACGACGCCGAAGCCCTGGGTGCTCTGCAGGCGCTGGGCGTGCATTGCGTCGCGGCCGACCTGGACGCACCCGACTGGAGCGCGCCGCTGGCCGGCAAGCGCTTCGACATCATCCTCGCCTGCGACGTGCTCGAGCACCTGCGCCAGCCTGCCGAGGTACTGCGCGCCTTGCTGGGCTTGCTCGCGCCTTCCGGCTGCCTCGTCATCTCGGTCCCGAACATCGCCTATGCGGGCGTGGTGGCGGCCTTGCGTCACGGGGTGTTCGACTACTCCGACAAGGGGCAGCTCGACCGTACCCACGTGCGCTTCTTCACCCGGCGCAGCATGGAAACGGCCCTGCTCGACTGCGGCTGGGTGCCGCGCACCTGGGAGGCCAACCGCGTGCCGCTTGAAGAAAGCGAGTTCGCCTGGTGCTGGGATGCGCTGACCCCCGAGCAGCGCGGCGCCTTGCTGGCGGGCTGGCCGGATTTCGACGTCTACCAATGGATGGTGGTCGCCACCGGATCGGCCGATTCCGTGGCTGCGGAAATGACGGCGGCACGGGAGCGGGCGGATGCGCTGCGCGAGGAGCTGCAGGCGCTCAGCTTGCGCCAGCAGCGCGAGCTGGCGTCCCTGCTGGAACACCAGAAGGCCTTTGCCCAGGCGAAGGAAATCATCCACACGCTGGAGCAGGAAGTGCAAACCGCGCGGACCGAAAAGCTGGAGCGGGAAGAAGAGGCCGAACGCCTGCGCCGGCTGCTTGCCGACCAGACCTGGTATGCGCGGTGGCTGCGCCTGCGGGGCAAGACGTGAACGTCTTTCTCCAGCCGGTGGGCAGGCGCTCCGTGCCTGGCTGCGTGCACCGGCCCTGGCCGGCGCCCGGCGCAGTGACATTTGCCATGCACCACGCGGGAGGCGGGCGCGATGCTGCTGGGTGTTCCTGAGGTCACGCCCCGGTTCGTCGGTATCGATGTGCTGGGCACCGGGTGCCGGGTCGATGCCAGCGTCTCGGTCATGCGCTATGGCGAGCGCTCCGACGTTCTGTGCCTGGCCGACGAGGTCAGCCTGTACGCCAACACGCGCCTGGTGCTGGGCGACGTGGTGGCCGACCCGTGCGTCGGGATTCGCATCGGCGCGCGCACCATCGTCAACGTCGGCGCCTACCTGTCGGGCGAGGGCGGGCTGGAGATCGGTGCCGATGTGCTCATCGGCCCGCACGCCAAGTTGCTCTCGGCCGGCCATGCCATCGATGAAGGCGATTGGATCATCGCCCGCAACCGCATCACGCGTGCGCGCATCGTGGTGGAAGACGGCGCCTGGATCGGCGCCGGCGCCATCGTGCTCGAAGGCGTGCGTATCGGCCGGGGCGCCGTGGTCGCGGCGGGTGCGCTTGTGCGCCAGGATGTGCCGGCCGGCATGGTCGCGGCGGGCATGCCCGCGCGCGTCCTGCGCGCAAGGCGGCTGGAAGGCCTGGTGGACCCCGTCGGTGCCGCGCCGGCTGCCAGCCGGCGCAGCTGGCGCCGTTGGTTGGGGCGCGGTTAAGACGATGCACGCGCGCAGCAGCAGACCCGTTCCGGGCACGCGCGGGGCCACCGCCTGGCGTTTCTGGATGGTGGGGCTGGCACTGGCCTGCCTGTGGCTCCCGGCGCACGCCGATGCGCTGTGGCAATTCGTCGATCGCGACGGCGTGGTGCACATGGGCAACGTGGCAGCGCCCCAGGCGCCGGCGGGGCGCGAGCTGATCTGGCTCAGCCTGCCGCCCGGCGCGGCCCGGGACGCGCCCGCCGCGCGCAAGGCGCGGGCGCTCCACGAACTGCCCGGCTACGCGGCCGCCAAACCCCATCTGGAGGCCGCTGCGCTGGCCCAGGCGGTGGAG
>MEDL01000215.1 GCA_001724785.1 Acidovorax sp. SCN 68-22
TTCACGACCATGCTGGCGCTGCCTTCGACCGATTCGCGCACGCGCAGGGCCACGTCCACGCCCTCCTCCACCAGGTTGATGGCGCGGTTGGTCACCAGCATTTCCACCCGGACCAGCGGGTAGCGCTCCAGAAAGCGCGGCAGGAGTTCACCCACCACCGAATGCGCGATCGTCACCGGGCAGCTCACGCGCAGCGTGCCGCGCGGCTCGGTCTGCACCTGGGCCACGGTGTCGGCCGCCGCCTGGGCGGATTCGCGCACCGCCTGGCAGTGGCGCAGGTAGGCCTCGCCCACGTCGGTCAGCGAGAGCTTGCGCGTGGTGCGGTAGAGCAGGCGCACGCCCAGCTGGCTCTCCAGCTCCGACACCCGGCGCGACAGGCGCGACTTGGGAATGCCCAGCGCGCGCCCGGCGGCGGCGAAGCCGCCGCGCTCCACCACCTCGGCGAAATACAGCATGTCGTTGAGGTCTTGCATGTCGATGGTCTCGCTGACAGAACAATGAAACGCGATATTGCCATCTTCTCGCTCATTGCGCTTGCCCCCAAACTCTATGTATTCCCATTTACCGCACCAAGGACACCGCCATGCAACTGCTTCACATCGATTCCGCCATCACCGGCCCCCAATCCGTCTCGCGCCAGCTGAGCCGCGAGGCCGTGGACGCCTGGGTCGCCGCCCACCCTGGCACCCAGGTGAGCTACCTGGACCTGGCGGCCGATGCGCCGGGCCACCTGACGCAGGATGCGCTCTCGCTGCGCGTTCCCCCCGCCGGTGCGTTCTCCCCCGCGCAACTGCGCGAGAACGCCGTCACCGAGCGCCTGCTGGCGCAGTTCCTGGCTGCCGACGTGGTGGTCATCGGCGCGCCGTTCTACAACTTCAGCATCCCCACCCAGCTCAAGGCCTGGATCGACCGCCTGGCCCAGCCCGGCCGCACCTTCCGCTACACCGCCAACGGTCCCGAGGGCCTGGCGGCCGGCAAGACGGTGATCGTCGCCCTCAGCCGGGGCGGCGTGTACTCCACCAGCGAAGGCGGCCGCGCCATGGAACACCAGGAGAGCTACCTGCAGACCGTGTTCGGTTTTTTCGGGATCACCGATGTGCGCTTCGTGCGTGCCGAGGGGGTGGCCCTGGGCGCCGATGGTCGCAACGAGGCGCTGGCCAACGCCGCGCGCGACATCCGCCGCCACACGCAGGGCGCGGCGAACGAGGCGCAGGTGGCGCAGGTCGCCTGAGCACCCGCAAAATACAAGCCAAATTGGCCTCCAGCGCTTGCTGTGCAAGCACTTGCAGCTATATATTCGATAGCTTGATCAGCACCGCTCAGGCGTGCCGCTCCACCCAGGCCAGGTAGGCATCCAGCCAGCCCTGCACGAAGGTGCGGCTGGACTCGCCGATCTGTCCATCGGCCGTGAAGAAGCCTTCCTTGGCGTGCAGAAACGCCTCGGGCTGGCCCAGCGTGGGCATGTTCAGGTAGGCCAGCACGTTGCGCAGGTGCTGCTGCGCCATGGCCGTGCCGATGGCGCCGATGGACATGCCGATCACCCCCGCCGGCTTGCCGCCCCAGGCGCTCTTGCCGTAGGGGCGCGAGGCGTGGTCGATGGCGTTCTTGAGCACGCCGGGGATGGAGCGGTTGTATTCCGGCGTGACGAAGACGACACCGCGCGCCGCCGCAATTTCCGCCTTGAGGCGCTGGACCGGCTCGGCCTGCTGCGCGTCGTCGTCCTGGTTGTAGAGCGGCAGGTCGTCGATGCGCGAGATCTTGAACTGCCAACCCTGCGGTGCCATCTTCGTCAACGCCTGGGCGAGCTGGCGGTTGAAAGAATCCTTGCGCAGGCTGCCGACCAGTACGGCAATGGAAGCGTCGCTCATGAAGAACCTCCTGGGAAGTACGGAAAGCCCATGATAGGCACCGGGCCCAGGCGGGGTTGCACTTTCTCCAGACCGAGATACTCCTGAAAGAATAGCTACCACCGCTTATTAAATAAGCGCTGGAGGCCGATTTGGCTTCAAGTTTCTCGCAGATTGTGTGGCCCGCTGCGCCGCAACTCGCGGCGCCGTCCTACGGCCGCAGCGCCAGGTTGTTGAGCTTGTCGAGGCGCTCGGGCCAACCGCCTTCGCTGGCGCGCTGGCGCAGGATGCGCGTCCAGGCCACCCAGGCATCCCAGGCCACCCGCTTGTCCCAGGCGTTGCCCCATGCGCAGAACTGCTGCAGCGCGCCGGCGGCCGCCCGGGCCGCGTCGTCGGCGCGGCCCGCCGACAGGTACAGCTGCGCCAGCACCATCTGCGGCTCACCGATCCAGGGGTTGTGCCGCACCGCCTGCTCGAGCACCGCCGTGGCCACGTCGAGGTCGACGAGCGGCTGGTCCTGCTGGATGACGGACCAGTACAGGGATGTGGCTGCGGCCTCGTCGGCGGCGCTGAGCGTTGCCCGGCAGCCATCGAACACCGGCGGCAGGGGCAGCAGGCCGGCCAGCGCCGGGTGGTGGAGCGCGCGCCCCAGCATCGCCATCTGATGCAGCATGCGGCCGCTCGGGCGCATCGGGCCGGGCCAGAGCGACGCTGCCCAGTGCACCGCCTGGGGCCGTTCGGCCACCGCCGGGAAGCGCGAATAGACGTCGTCCTGCCAGCTGAACCATTGCTCGATGGTGTCGGCCATGCTGACGACGAGGAACGCCGCCACTTCCGCCGCCTCCAGGCGGTGCGTGCCGCTCTGCTCATCGAGCAGCACGCTGCCGTCGGCGGCGATGGCGCCTTCGAGCACCCGGCGCACGAACTGCGCGCGCGAGCGGATGCAAAAAAGATACACCAACTGCTCGGCACCCTCGCCCACCAGCTCGCGCAGGCGCGCGCGCTCGCTCGCCGGGTCGAACTTCACCAGGTCGACAAAGGCGTTGCCGTACACGCTGTGCAGCAGCCCCAGCAAGCGCACCTCGCGCGGCTGCTGCCAGAGCGTGAGCGAGCGCGCCACCCCCACGAGGTGGTGGCGGAAGGTGCCGGCCTTGTGCCAGTCCTGGCCCACGCCGCGTGCCAGCACGGTGGGCAGCACCGGCGCGAGCTCGGCGTCGCGGGCCAGCCAGTCTTCGTCCAGCAAGGCCTGGGCGCGCTCGAACAGCGCACCATCCAGGGAATCAAATACCAAAGTCATACAGCCACCTGCGCTTGGAGAGGATGGGCCCAGTATGGCGACAGATGCCCACATCCGCCGCCCGGGGGCCTTTTCATCGCGGCCTTCGGGTGCGCACCAATACGCACACGCCGCAGTGCCGCTACAGTGGCCCGTTCGCGGCGGCGCCTGGCGCCGCCTTCGTGCCACACGCCATCCCCCCGGAGACACACCATGATCCAGACTTCCATTGCCCTGCCTCGCCGCACCCTGGTGCTCGGCGCACTGGCGGGCGCCACGCTGCCCTTCTCGCGCCTGGCGCTGGCGCAGCAGAAATTCATCAATGTGCTGACCGGCGGGCAAAGCGGCGTGTACTACCCGATGGGCGTGGCGCTGTCGCAGATTTACGGCAAGGCCATGCCCGACGCCAAGGTCACGGTGCAATCGACCAAGGCATCGGCGGAAAACCTCAACCTGCTGCAGGCGGGGCGTGGCGAGATCGCCTTCACGCTGGCCGACGCCCTGTCCGACGCCTGGAACGGCAACAAGGAATCGGGCTTTGCCACGCCGCTCAAGAAGCTGCGCGCGGTGGCCGGCATCTACCCGAACTACATCCAGATCGTCGCCAGCGGCGACTCCGGCATCAAGACCATGGCCGACCTGAAGGGCAAGCGCATTTCGGTCGGAGCGCCCAAGTCGGGCACCGAACTGAACGCGCGCGCCATCCTCAAGGCCGCGGGGCTCACCTACGCCGACTTCGCCAAGGTGGAATACCTGCCTTTCGGCGAATCGGTCGAACTCATGAAGAACCGCCAGCTCGACGTCACCCTGCAGTCGGCGGGCCTGGGGGTCTCCTCGATCCGCGACCTGGCGACCGCCGTCAAGATCGTCGTGGTGGCCATCCCCGCCGATACGGTGGCCAAGGTGGGCGACGCGGCCTACCAGCCGGCGGTGATCCCCGCCAACACGTACGAGGGCCAGACGGCCGACGTGCCGACGGTGGCGATCCGCAACTTCCTCGTCAGCCACAGCGGCGTGCCCGACGACGCGGTGTACCTGATGACCAAAGCCCTGTTTGAAAACCTGCCCAGCATGGTGGCAGCGCACAACGCCGCCAAAGCGATTGACCGCGCCACCGCGATGCAGGGCACCACCGTCACCTTCCACCCCGGCGCCGAGAAGTACTACCGCGAGGCTGGCGTCCTTAAATGAGCGCAGCCGCCGCCCAGGCTTCGGCCGACGCGCAGCTGCAGACCCCCGACGCAGAACCACCGGCCTTTGCCGGTGCGCTGTTCTGGGTGGCGGTTGCGTTTTCCGCGTTCCAGATCGTCACCGCCGCGTTCAGTCCGCTCTCGAGCAGCGTGGTGCGCGGCGTGCACGTCGGCTTCCTGCTGCTCGTCACCTTCGTGCTCTACCCGCCGGCGCGCCAGCGCTGGCTGGGTTGGGGCATTGGCGCGGCCGGCTTTGCCACCGGGATCTACCAATGGGTGTTCGAGGCCGACCTGGTGCAGCGCGCGGGCGAACTGACGCGCTCGGACATGGTGATCGGCGTCGTCGTCATCGCGCTGGTGTTCGAAGCCGCACGCCGCATCATGGGCTGGGCGCTGCCGCTGGTCTGCGGCACGTTTCTGGCGTACGCCGTGCTGGGCCAGTACCTGCCGGGCGTGCTCGCGCACCGTGGGTACGGGCTGGACCAGATCGTCGGACAGCTCAGCTTCGGCACCGAAGGCATCTACGGCACCCCGACCTACGTGTCGTCTTCCTACATTTTCCTGTTCATCCTGTTCGGCGCCTTCCTGGAGCGCGCCGGCATGATCCAGCTGTTCACCGACTTTGCCCTCGGCCTGTTCGGCCACACCAAGGGCGGCCCGGCCAAGGTGGCGGTGGTCTCGTCGGGCCTGATGGGCACCATCAACGGCTCGGGCGTGGCCAACGTGGTCACCACCGGCCAGTTCACCATTCCGCTGATGAAGCGCTTTGGCTACCGGGCCGAATTTGCCGGCGGCGTGGAAGCGACGGCCAGCATGGGCGGGCAGATCATGCCGCCGGTCATGGGGGCGGTCGCCTTCATCATGGCGGAAACCATCGACGTGCCCTACCTGGAGATCTGCAAGGCCGCGTCCATCCCGGCGCTGCTGTACTTCTTCACCGCGTTCGTCATGGTGCACCTGGAGGCGGGGCGGCGCGGCCTGCTCGGCATGCCCAAGGAAGAATGCCCCAATCCCTGGGCGGCAGTGCGTCTGCGCTGGTACCTGGTGCTGCCCTTGGTGGTGCTGGTCTGGCTGCTGTTCGCCGGCTACACACCGCTCTTTTCGGGCATGGTGGGACTGGCGCTCACGGTGGTATTGATTTTTGGCGCGGCGCTGGCAACCCGCTTTGGCCAGCGGCCGCTGCAGATCGCCTTCTGGGTGCTGATCGGCTTGGCCGCCTCGGCGTTCTTCCGGTACGGCATCGGCGCCATCCTCGCGCTGACCGCCGTCATGGGCGTCGTGCTGTGGTTCCTGCGCGGCGGGCGCGACACCCTGCGCATGGCGCTGCACGCGCTGGCCGAAGGCGCGCGCCACGCCCTGCCCGTGGGCGTGGCCTGCGCGCTGGTCGGCGTGATCATCGGCGTGCTCACGCTCACCGGTGCGGCGACGCTGTTTGCCGGCACCATCATCTCGCTGGGCAAGAGCAGCCTGTTGCTCAGCCTGGTGCTGACCATGCTGGTGTGCCTGGTGCTGGGCATGGGCATTCCGACCATTCCCAACTACATCATCACCAGCTCGCTGGCAGCGCCCGCCTTGCTTGAACTGGGCGTGCCGCTGATCGTCTCGCACATGTTCGTCTTCTACTTCGGCATCATGGCCGATCTGACGCCTCCTGTGGCGCTCGCGGCGTTTGCAGCGGCGCCGATTGCGCGCGAATCGCCCATGAAGATCGGCTTCCAGGCCGTGCGCATCGCCATCGCAGGCTTCGTCATCCCCTACATGGCGGTGTATGCGCCCGCACTGATGCTGCAGGGCGACGCCGGCTGGATGGCAACGCTCTACATCGTATTCAAGGCGGTGCTTGCGGTCCTGCTGTGGGGCGGCGCGGCGATTGGTTACTGGCTGGCCCCGCTGGCCTGGTGGGAGCGCGCCTGGGCGCTGGTGGCCGCGTGCTTCCTGGTGGCCGCACTCCCGGTCACCGACGACATCGGCTTTGCCATGACCGCGCTCCTCGCGCTGTGGCACGGCGTGCGCGTGCGGCGGGGCGGCGCCCGCGCCGCGGCCTGAGTGCTGGGCACGCTGTGCCTGGTGGCGGGCGCACTCAGCGCCAGCGAGCCGGCGACCCACTTCACCCTGCGCTGGCAACATTCCATCGAGAAAATTGCTTGGGAAGAGGACTACAGCGTCGCCGGCACCTGGCTGGTGCTCACCGGCGCGCGCATCCGGGGTTCCGGCGCCGGCATGGATCCGCCCGAGGGCGCCTGGCTGGACCACGGCGTCTGGCACTACCGCCTGGCCGACCCCTGGCGCGAGCGCGTGGTGCTGGCGCGCTCGCCCTACGTGCGCGACTACGATATGTGCATAGACGGCGCATGCGCCCCCCTTCACCACTGGATTCCCGTCTCGGCCGGCACGACCACGCTGAGCGCCTGCGCCAGGCCGGACACTGCAGGCTAGTACACGGCCGCCCCGACATGCCCCCCTCTTTCACCCACACCGTCGCCCAGGAACAGGCCTGGAACAGCCGCCAGCTTGAAGCCCCGGTCACCGCGCCGCGCTTTCACGTCTGGACGTACGCCACGCCCACCGTGGTGCTGGGCGCCTCGCAGCGCGGGTTGCATGCCGACGTGGCCGGCCGGCTGCCGCAAGGCCTGGAGCTGGTGCAGCGCCCCTCGGGCGGCGGCGCGGTGCTCACAGGGCCGTGGCTGGTGGGCGTCTCGGTGGTGCTGCCGGTGGCGCATGCCTGGGTGCGCGGCGGGCTGGTGGACAGCTACCGCGAGCTCGGCCTGCTGCACGCTCAGGTGCTGGGCAGCCTGGGCGTTCGGGCCAAGGCGCTCGCGCCCGACGAGGTCGCGCCGGCCAACGCCGCGCTGGGCGCTGCGGTGGACTGGGC
>MEDL01000216.1 GCA_001724785.1 Acidovorax sp. SCN 68-22
ATGGCCTGGTGGCCGCGGTGCACGCCGTCGAAGTTGCCGATGGTGAGCGCGCAGGCCGGCGCAATGTCCGGATGGTGGAAGCCGCGAAGAACGAGCATAGAGGCGGTATGAATTTAATAGCGTTTGACGCACATGGGGCAAGCGCTGGACACCTATTTGTCACGATTGGCGTATATTGTGACGCAGTCGCCCCGCTGCCACGGCCCATGCCGCGCGCGGGGCGCCCGCCCGGTCCGTTTCCCGCATTCGCATGAAGGAGGCTGCTCGTGAAGGTGTTGAAGCTCTCGGCCCAAGGCCTGCCCCAGTCGTGGATATCGCTGGAACAGGCCGCCACCCATTACGCCACCGGCGAGGTGCGCTGGGAAGTGGGGGGGGAGGTGGCGCGCTTTCGCGGCGGGCACAACGCGCTGACGGGGCAGCAGTCGGTCATCGCCATCAACAGCATCATCGGCACGCGCGGCGTTCCGCGCACCAACCCCTTCGAGAGCCGACCCGGCCTGACCAACGCCAAGCTGTTCGCGCGCGACCGCAACATCTGCGCCTACTGCGGCGGCCATTTCCACGAAGCCGACCTGACGCGCGAGCACATCGTGCCGTTCGCCAGCCACGGCGTGGACCACTGGATGAACGTCGTCACCGCCTGCCGCGCCTGCAACCACCGCAAGGGCCCGCGCACGCCCGAGCAGGCGCACATGCCGCTGCTCTACGCGCCCTACGTGCCCAGCCTCTGGGAAGACTTCATCCTGCGCAACCGCCGCATCCTGGCCGACCAGATGGAGTTCCTCATGGCGCACGTACCGCGCTCCTCCCGCCTGGCCGCTTGAAGGAAATTGGGAGGGAAATTGGGGTCAGATTCCAATTAAATCTCAATTAATTGGAATCTGACCCCAATTCTTTTTCCCCAATTCTTTTTTCAGGCGAACACGCCGGCCGTGTCCTGCATGCGGGCCGAGACTTCGCCCAGGTGGTGCAGCGTGTCGCCGAAGGTCATTTCCATCTGCGTGAGCTTCTTGAAGTAGTGGCTGCCGATGTATTCGTCGGTCACGCCGATGCCGCCGTGCAGCTGCACCATCTGCTGGCCGACGTAGCGCATGGACTGGCCGAGCTGCACCTTGGCGCGCGACAGCGCCATGCGCCGCTCGCTGGCCGGGGCGCCGAGCATCAGGCTGGCGTAGTAGCTCATGGAGCGGGCCAGCTCCAGCTGCATCTTCATGTCCGCCACGCGGTGGCGCAGCGCCTGGAAGCTGGCGATGGCGACGCCGAACTGCTTGCGCTGGTTCATGTAGTCCACCGTCAGCGCGACGGACTTGTCCATGACGCCCACGGCTTCGGCGCACAGGGCGGCGATGCCGGTGTCGACGGCGAGCTCCAGCGCCGCCAGGCCGTCCTCTGTGACCAGCAGGGCGGGCGCGTTCTGCAGCTGCACTTCGGCGGCGCGGCTGCCGTCCTGCGTGCCATAGCCCTGCGCCGTGGCGCCGGCCGCCGAGCGCTCGACCAGGAACAGGGCGAGCCTGCCGTCCAGCTGCGCAGGCACCAGGTACGCGTCCGCCATGTCGCCCGCGGGTACTATGCTTTTCGTAGCTGTAACCGTATATCCCGCCTGCGCTGGAGCCGCTTTTGCCTCACATTTTTCGAGGCGGTAGCGCGCCTTGCGTTCCTGCTGCGCCAGCACCACCAGGGCTTCGCCGCTGGCGATGCGCGGCAGCCAGGCCGCCTGCAGCGCGGCCGGCGCATGGGCCGACAGCACGCGGCTGGCGATGAAGGCGTGCGCCAGGGGTTCGAGCACCATGCCGCGGCCGAGCTCTTCCATCACCACCATGGCGTCGATGGCGCCCTGGCCCAGGCCGCCGTGGGCCTCGGGCACCGTGAGGGCGGTGAGGCCCAGTTCCGCCAGTTCGCCGTACGCGGCGCGCTCGAAGCCGCCCGCCGCCACGATGGCGCGGCGGCGCTCGAAGCCGTAGCCCTTGTCCACCCAGCGGCGCACGGCGTCGCGCAGTTGTTCCTGGTCGTCGGAAAAGTCGAAATCCATGTCTTGTCTCCTTAGCCGAGGACGGTCTGAGCCACGATGTTGCGCTGCACTTCGTTGGAACCGCCGTAGATGGTGGTCTTGCGCAGGTTGAAATACGTCGAAGCCAGCGGTGCGTTGGCGGTCACGCCGCCCGGGAAATTGCCCTGCCAGCCGGCTTCCATGGCCTCCTCGATGAAGGGCAGGGCGAACGGCCCGGCGGCGAGCATCATCAGTTCGGCGTAGCGCTGCTGGATCTCGCTGCCCTTGATCTTCAGGAGGCCGGCGATGTCGAGCGAGTTCTTGCCGCTCTTCTCGGCCGAGAGCACGCGCAGCACCAGCATCTCGAGCGCCACGATGTCCACTTCCAGGAGGGCGATCTGGTCCCGAAAGCGCTGGTCGTCCCACAGGCCTTCCGTCTTGGCGATGCGCTTGAGGCGCTCCAGCTCGCGCTTGCTGCGGTTCACGTCGGCGATGTTGGTGCGCTCGTGGCTCAGCAGGTGCTTGGCGTAGGTCCAGCCCTTGTTTTCCTCGCCGATGAGGTTTTCCACCGGCACTTCGACGTTGTCGAAGAACACTTCGTTGACCTCGCACTCGCCATCGAGCAGCCGGATGGGGCGCACGGTGACGCCGGGCGACTTCATGTCCAGCAGCAGGAAGGAAATGCCCGTTTGCGGCTTGCCCTCGTTGCTGGTGCGCACCAGGTTGAACATCCATTCGCCGTACTGGCCGAGCGTGGTCCAGGTCTTCTGGCCGTTGACGATGTACTTGTCGCCGACCCGTTCGGCGCGCGTCTTCACGCTGGCCAGGTCCGAGCCCGAGCCGGGTTCGCTGTAGCCCTGGCTCCACCAGACTTCGCCGCTGGCGATGCCGGGCAGGAAGCGCTCCTGCTGCGCCTTGGTGCCGAAGGCCATGATGACGGGTGCGACCATCACCGGCCCGAAGGGAATGATGCGCGGGGCGCCGGCCAGGGCGCACTCTTCCTCGAACAAGTGCTTTTGCACGGCGCTCCAGCCGGGGCCGCCGAATTCCTTGGGCCAGCCGAAGGTCAGCCAGCCCTTCTTGCCGAGGATCTTGGCCCAGCCCTGCATATCGGCGCGCGTCAGCCGCAGGGCGTTGTGCACCTTGTGGGAAATTTCGGCCGGCAGGTGGGCGCGGACCCAGGCGCGAACCTCTTCGCGAAAGGCCTGCTCTTCGGGGGTGAATGCGAGATCCATGCGGTGCGTCTCCTAGTGGGAGCGCATTTGTAGCACGGTCGTTCGTTTTATTCGTGTCCGGGTGGTGACATCGGCAGGCCAAGCTCGCTGCACAGCCTCTCCACCGTGGCCTGCAGCTGCGCCACCTGGGTTTCGAGCTGCGCCACGCGCTCGCCCAACGCGCCCGGGGCCCCCGCTGGCGGCGCGGCGGCCAGTTGCGCCGGGTCCACCGGGCCGCACAGCAGGTGCATCCAGCGCGGTTCGCGCGCGCCGGGTGCGCGCGGCAGCAGCACGGTGAGCGGGCCGCCCTTGTCGTCCCCGCGCTCCTGCAGCTCCTCCAGGAAGGCCTCGACCGAGGAGACGTCCGCGAAGCGGTACCAGCGTTCGGCGTTGGCGCGCAGTTCGGCGGCGGTCTGCGGCCCGCGCAGCACCAGCAGGCCCAGCAGCACGGCGGACTGCTCGGGCACGCCCAGGCCGCGCTGCAGGTTGTGTTCGTAGCGCGTGGTGCGCGCGCCGCTGCCCTCGAACGCCAGCCCCGCGCCGCGCAGCTGGTCGAGCGCCTCCAGCACCTCGGCGTCGGACAGCTGCATTACGGGCTCGCGCGCCGTCTTCTGGTTGCAGCCGGCAACGAGCGCGCTGAGCGACAGCGGGTAGCTGTCGGGCACGGTGCGCGCTTTCTCCATCAGCGTGGCAAGCACGCGGGCGGCGGTGTCGGTCAGGGGTTGGGCGCGAACGTCGAAAGGCATGGCGGGATAATCCGGGACTGTATGAAAAGAATCGTGATTCTCATCTCTGGCGGCGGCTCCAACATGGCGGCCATCGTGCGCGCTGCCGAGGGCGAGGACTGGCCGCGCCGCCTGGGCGTGGGCATCGCCGCCGTGCTGAGCAACCGGCCGCAAGCCGGGGGCCTGGCCACCGCACAGGCGCACGGCATCGCCACGCAGGTTCTGGACCACCGGGATTTCGCCACGCGCGAGGCTTTCGACGACGCCCTGGCGCGCGCCATAGACGCCTACGCGCCCGACCTGGTGGTGCTGGCCGGTTTCATGCGCATCCTGGGGGCGGCCTTCGTTGCCCGCTACGCCGGCCGGCTGCTCAACATCCACCCCTCGCTGCTGCCGGCGTTTCCCGGTCTGCACACGCACGAGCGCGCCCTGGCGGCCGGCTGCCGCTTCGCCGGCGCCACGGTGCACCAGGTGACGAGCGAGGTCGATGTGGGGACGATCCTGGAACAGGCGGTGGTACCGGTGCTGCCGGGCGACACGCCCGAACAACTGGCGGCGCGCGTGCTGACGCAGGAGCACCTGATCTACCCGCGCGCGGTGCGCAGCTTCTTCGGCGCCGAATCGGGCCTATAGGGTGCTGTGCACTTCGGCCTGCGATTGCAGCAGCAGGCTCTTGGCGCGGGCCGCCTGCTCACGGTTCACCGGGTGCGCCACCACCACCCAGCGGTTCTCGCGCAGCGCCGAGCGCAACTGGCTGATGAGGAAGATGTGGTCGGGGCGCAGCGCGATGAAGCCGCCCGCCATCAGCCCGAACGTGGTGGAGAAACCGACGATGGCGATAAAGGCAAGCAGCGGGCTGCTCGTGATGAACGGGTGCGCGGCGCGCGCCAGCCACAGGTACAGCCCGACGCCGAACACCGCACCGGCCAGCCCGCCGACGACGTGCGCCTGCACCAGGGTGCGCGCAAGGCCGGCCGATTCGGGCTCGACCGCGCGACCGAAAAGCTCCCGGTTCGACTGCTGGGCGTCTTGCGGGCGCAGCAGGCGCACCTGCGAGCGCTCCAGCCCGGCGGCGTTGCGCAGCTGCTCCAGGCCGGCTTCGGCCGCCGCCTGGTGGTGGTAGATGCCCGCCACCTTCGTGAGCGAGCGTTCGCCGAACATCCCTTGTAGCAAATAGTCCATGGCTTTCTCCTGGTAGGCGCCGGTCGTGCGCCAGCGGCTGCAGGCCCTGCAGCAGACCCTGGCTCCACGGTATGCCGGCGCGCGCGCCCTGGCTGTAGGACGCCGCGGGCGGGCCGGGTAGGCGCGGTGTGCGGTGGGACAATCGCCCCATGCATCCCAACGCCCTGATAGACGCCTGTGCGCAGCTCGTGCGCGAAGTCCTCGCCTTTGAACACCCGGCCGACGCCGTGGTCTCGCGCTTTTTCCGCGAACACCGGGGCCTGGGCCAGCGCGAGCGCGCGGCCCTGGCCGAAACCGCCTACACCGTGCTGCGCAAGAAGCTGCTGTTCGACCACATGGCGCCCTCGGGTTCGGGCCCGCGCGAGCGGCGCCTGGCGATCCTGGGCTTTGCCCACTGGCAGGACGAGGAGGCGCGCCGCACCCACCCCGAGGACCGGCACGGCGCGCGTGTGCACGCCGCACGCGATTTCCTGCTCGGCGCGCTGAACGAGCGCGAGCGTGAATGGCTGGCGCAGTGCGACGCCGTGGACCCGGCGGAGCTGCTGGAGCGCCACCGCCACAACCTGCCCGAATGGCTGGTGGCGCCGCTCAAGGCCCAGCTGGGCGAAGCCTTCTGGCCCGAGGTGGTGGCCCTGTCGCAGAGCGCGCCGCTCGACCTGCGCGTCAATGTTTTCAAGGAAAAAAGGGCCGCAGCGCAGGCGGAGCTTGCCAAGGCAGCTATCAAAACAGAAGTGACCCCGTATTCCCCCTGGGGGCTGCGCGCGGTGGGCAAGCCGCAACTGTCCAAACTGCCGGCCTTCGTGCGCGGCGCCATCGAGGTGCAGGACGAAGGCTCGCAGCTGCTCGCCCTGCTGGTGGACGCCAAGCGCGGCGAGATGGTGGTCGATTTCTGCGCCGGCGCCGGCGGCAAGACGCTGGCGCTCGGCGCCAGCATGCGCAGCACCGGGCGTTTGTACGCGTTCGACGTGTCGGCGCACCGGCTCGACGCACTCAAGCCGCGCCTGGCGCGCAGCGGCCTCTCGAACGTGCACCCGGCGGCCATTGCCCACGAGCGCGACGACCGCGTCAAGCGCCTGGCCGGCAAGATCGACCGCGTGCTGGTGGACGCGCCGTGCTCGGGCCTGGGCACGCTGCGGCGCAACCCCGACCTCAAGTGGCGCCAGGGGCCCAAGGCCATTGAGGAACTGGCGGCCAAGCAGACCGCCATCCTGGAGAGCGCGGCGCGCCTGCTCAAGCCGGGCGGCCGCCTGGTGTACGCCACCTGCAGCGTGCTGCCGCAGGAAAACGAGGACATCGCCGAGGCGTTTTCGGCCGCGCACGCCGAATTCGCGCCCCTGGAGGCGGCCGAGCTGCTGGAGCAGCTCAAGGTGCCCGAGGCGGCGGGGCTGTGCAGCGGCGGCGCGGCCGGCACGCGCTACCTGCGCCTGTGGCCGCACCGACACCAGACGGACGGCTTCTTCGCCGCCGTGTGGCAGCGCAAGTAATTCCGTTGCCAAAACCCTCCGCGCCGTTGCTGCTTGGTCTTCCCGGGCGGCAGCACCGGCATGCGGGCACAAAAAAACCGCCGGGCTCGCGCCGGGCGGTTTTTTTGCGAAGGAGCTGCCGAATTACTTCAGCTTCATTTCCTTGTATTCGACATGCTTGCGTGCCTTGGGATCAAATTTCATGATCAGCATCTTGTCGGGCATGGTCTTCTTGTTCTTGGTGGTGGTGTAGAAGTGGCCGGTACCCGCAGTGGATTCCAGCTTGATCTTGTCGCGTCCGCCTTTGCTTGCCATG
>MEDL01000217.1 GCA_001724785.1 Acidovorax sp. SCN 68-22
GTGGACGGCTTCGGCACCGGGGGCCTGGCCCCCGAATGGCTGGAGCGCCTGGCCGCCGCCGGCGTGCACTACCAGGTGTATGCACCGCTCGGGCCGCTGGGCCTGCTGCTGCCGCAGCGCTGGCGCCGGCTGCACCGCAAGCTGTGCGTGGTCGACGGCGCCCTGCTGTTCTGCGGCGGCATCAACCTGCTGGACGATTTCCACGACCCCAACCACGGCCGCCTCGAAGCGCCCCGGCTCGACTTCGCCGTGCAGGTGCAGGGCCCCATCGCTGCCGAGGCGCACGCCGCCATGCAGATCGTCTGGTGGCGCATGCAGGCGGCCAGTGCCGCGCGCTCGCGCCACCTGGGCGAGGCGTTGCGCGATTTCCGGGCCGCGCGGCGCGCAGCGCGCGAACGTGGCCAGGCGCCGCACAGCCCGGGCGGGGTGCGCGCGGCCCTGCTGCTGCGCGACAACCTGCTGCACCGCACCGGCATCGAGCGTGCCTACCTGCGCGCGATCGCCCAGGCGCGCGTCGAGATCATCATCGCCAACGCCTATTTCGTTCCCGGCCGGCGCCTGCGCCGCGCGCTCAAGCACGCGGCGCGGCGCGGCGTGCGCGTGCGCCTGCTGCTGCAGGGGCGTTACGAATACTTCCTCCAGTACCACGCGGCGCGGCCGGTGTACGGCAGCCTGCTGGCCGAGGGCATCGAGATCCACGAGTATTCACCGAGCTTCCTGCACGCCAAGGTGGCGGTGATCGACGCCGAGGGCGCGTACCCCTGGGCGACGGTGGGCTCCTCCAACCTCGACCCGCTCAGCCTGCTGCTGGCGCGCGAGGCCAACGTGGCCGTGGCGGACCAGGACTTCGCCCGCACCCTGCGCGGGCGCCTGGTCCACGCCATGGAGCACGCCGGCCAGCAGATCGACGCGCAGGCCTACGCCGCGCGCCCCTGGCGCGCCCGCGTGCTCGACCGCCTGGCCTTCATCCTGGTGCGCGGCGCGCTGTGGCTCACCGGGAACCGCTACTGAAGACACGCTGCATTGCTAATTATTTGATAGCGTAAAACCCAATACTGATAGGCGCTAGAGGCCAAAAAACCTCAAAAAACAAAGGTGTGGCGCCACTGTTACCATTCGCCCATGCAGCGCTCAGACCCCGCCGACATCCGCTCCCCCGACCAGGACGAGGGCGTTCCCGTCTCCGTCAAGATCCGCGAGCGCATCCTCGCCGCGCGCAAGCGCTTCCACGCCAACGACAACATCGCCGAGTTCATCGAGCCGGGCGAACTCGAGCGCCTGCTCGACGAAGTCGAGATCAAGATGCAGGGCGTGCTCGACAGCATGGTCATCGACACCGACGGCGACCACAACACCCACGACACCGCGCGGCGCGTCGCCAAGCTGTACCTGAGCGAGGTGTTCAGCGGCCGCTACGTCGCGCCGCCGCCCATCACCGAATTCCCCAACGCCGAGCACCTCAACGAGCTGATGATCGTCGGCCCGCTCACCGTGCGCAGCGCCTGCAGCCACCACCTGTGCCCGGTGATCGGCAAGATCTGGATCGGCGTCATGCCCAACGAGCACACCAACGTCATCGGCTTGTCGAAATACGCGCGCCTGGTCGATTGGGTCATGGGCCGCCCGCAGATCCAGGAAGAAGCCGTGGTGCAGCTGGCCGACCTGATCATGGAAAAAACCCAGCCCGACGGCCTGGCCATCGTCATGGAGGCGAGCCACTTCTGCATGTCCTGGCGCGGCGTCAAGGAGATGGACAGCAAGATGCTCAACTCGGTGATGCGCGGCGTGTTCCTGAAGGACGCATCGCTGCGCCGCGAATTCCTCTCGCTCATCCCTGGAAAGTGAACCCACCATGCTCGTACGCCTGCTCTACGCCAGCCGCGCCGTCGACAACTCGCCCGAAGCCATAGACGCCATCCTCACCCAGTCGCGCGAGCACAACCCCGGCTGCGGCATCACCGGCATCCTGTGCTACGGCGGCGGCGTGTTCCTGCAGGCCATCGAGGGCGGCCGCTCGGCGGTGAACGAACTCTACGGCCACATCCAGCGCGACCCGCGCCACAAGGACGTCGAGCTGCTGCACTACGAAGAGATCGCGGCGCGGCGCTTCGGCGGCTGGACCATGGGCAAGGTCAACCTGAGCAAGCTCAACCATTCCATCTTGCTCAAATATTCCGAGAAGGCCGAGCTCGACCCGTACAGCGTCTCCGGCGCCGTGTCCTTCGCCCTGCTCGAAGAGCTGATGGCGACCGCCGCCATCATCGGCCGGGCCTGAGGCGGCGCGGCTTGCGGCTGATCGGCGTCGACTTCACCAGCCGCCCGAGCCGGCGCAAGCCGGTGCTGCTGGCCGAGGGACGCCTGCAGGGCCGAGCGGTGCGGCTGGACGCCCTGCAGCGCTTCGACACCCTGGATGCCTTCGGCGCCTGGCTGGCGCAGCCCGGCCCCTGGGTCGGCGGCTTCGACCTGCCGTTTGGCCTGCCCCGGGAACTCGTTGAACACCTGGGCTGGCCGAGGGTTTGGCGCGACTGCATGCGCCACTACGCTGCGCTGCCGCGCGCCGACATCCGCGCCGCCTTCGCCGGCTTCTGCGCCGCCCGGCCGGTGGGCGGCAAGTTCGCCCACCGCGCCACCGACGGCCCGGCCGGCTCCAGCCCGAGCATGAAATGGGTCAACCCGCCCGTGGCCTACATGCTGCACGCCGGGGTGCCGCTGTTGCTCGCGGCCGGCGTGCACCTGCCCGGCCTGCACACCGGCGACCCGGAGCGCGTGGCGCTGGAGGCCTACCCCGGCCTGCTGGCGCGCGAGCTGCTGGGCCGGCGCAGCTACAAGAGCGACGAGCGCGCGCGCCAGACGCCCGAGCGTTTCATCGCCCGCAAGGACCTGCTGACGGCCCTGGAAGACGGCCGCACCCGGCTCGGCCTGCAACTGCGCCTCAGCCACGCCCAGCGCGACGCCCTGGCCCAGGACGCCAGCGGCGATAGCCTGGACGCCGTGCTCTGCCTGCTGCAGGCCGCCTGGGGCGCCGGGCGCCACGCCGCCGGCGACGGCCTCTACGGCCTGCCGGCCGAGCTCGATCGGCTCGAAGGCTGGATCGTTACCGCTTGATACGCTGCCCCGCAACGGCGTTCACGCACGCTCCAGACAATGCGGCCCATTTCCACCACGGGGCGCACCATGCACCACACCGCCAGCTTCCTGTCCACCGCCCGCGCCGGTCTGTACGCCCTGGCGCTCAGCCTGCTTGCCGCCGCGCTGGCGCCCGCCGCCCACGCCGGCCCGCTGCGCGAGCGCCTGGCCGAGCGCGCCCTGGGGGCGTCCGAGCGCGGCGCGGCCGAGGCCTTCTGGGACGACGACGGCAGCGACCGCCCGCGCGCCGGGCCGGCGGCGCCGCTCCCGGCCGGCACCCAGGTGCTGCGCAACCTCGCCTACGGCCCCGACCGCCTGCAGCGCATGGATGTCTACCTGCCGGCGGACGCGCGCTCGGCGCCGGTGCTGCTGCTCGTGCACGGCGGCGGCTGGCGGCGCGGCGACAAGGCGCACGACCGCCTGGTGGACAACAAGCTCGCGCACTGGCTGCCGCGCGGCGTGGTGGTGGTGTCGATCAACTACCGCATGTTGCCCGACACCCCGCCCGACGAGCAGGCGCGCGACGTGGCGCAGGCCCTGGCCTGGGCGCAGCAGCAGGCGAGCAGCTGGGGCGCCGATGCCCGGCGCTTCGTGCTCATGGGCCACTCGGCCGGTGCGCACCTGGCGGCGCTGGTGGCGGGCGACCCGGCGCGGCTGCGTGCGGCCGGCGCCCGGGCGCCGCAGGCCGTGGTGCTACTCGACAGCGGCGCGCTGGACGTGCCGCAGATCATGAACGCGCGCCACGCGCGTTTGTTCGATCAGGCCTTTGGCAGCGACCCGGCCGGTTGGCGGCGCGTCTCCCCGCAGCACCAGCTGGAGGCCGGCATGGCGCCGACCCTGCTGGTCTGCTCGGCGCCCCGGCGCAGCTCCTGCGAGCAGGCCGAGGCCTACGCGCGCAAGGACCATGCGCTGGGCGGCGAAGCCCGCGTGCTGGCCGAGCCGCTCTCGCACGGGGAAATCAACGAACAGCTCGGCCTGCCCGGCGCCTACACCGAAACGGTGGACGCCTTCCTGGCGCGCCACGCCGGCTGGCCCCTGCGATGAACCGGGCCCGCCGCTCCGCACTCGGCCCGGTGCTGCGCGTCGCGGCGTGTGGCGCTCTCCTGGCGGCGCAACTGGCCGGCGCGGCGCCTGCGCCCTGGTACTGGTGGCAGAGCAAGGTGGACGGCACGCGCATTTGCGCCCAGGTCTCGCCCGGCCCCGGCTGGGAGCGCGTGAGCGCCGCCTATGCCGGCCCGGGCTGCGCGCCCAAGCCGCGCGTGTTCGTGGTGCCTGTGCGCTGAGCCACAATGCAACTTTGGCTTTCCCCGCACCACCATGCCCACCCTGGACACCCTGCTGGCTTTCTTCGGCGTCTCGTTGCTCCTGGGCATCACGCCGGGCCCGGACAACCTGTTCGTGCTGGTGCAGTCCGCCCAGCGCGGCTGGCGCGCCGGCATGGCGGTGGTGGTGGGCCTGTGCGTGGGCCTGGTATTCCACACGGCCGCCGTGGCGCTGGGGCTGGCGGCGCTGTTCGCCGCCTCGGCCACGGCCTTTTCCGTGCTCAAGTACCTGGGCGCCGCGTACCTCGCCTGGCTCGCCTGGCAGTCGCTGCGCCCGCGCGGCGAGGCCCCGGCGGCGCAGGACGGCGCGGGCCCTGAGGTGGCCGCCGGCAGCGCCTGGCGCATGGTCGGCCGCGGCATGGTGATGAACCTCACCAACCCCAAGGTGCTGATCTTCTTCCTGGCCTTCCTGCCGCAGTTCGCCGACCCGGCACGCGGCAGCGTGGCGCCGCAGATCATGCTGCTGGGCGTGGTCTTCATGGTGGCCACGCTGCTGGTGTTCGGCGCCATCGCGGTGTTTTCCGGCGCCTTCGGCACGCTGCTGCTGCGCTCCGAGCGCGCGCAGCGCTGGCTCAACCGCGCCGCTGGCTTGGTGTTCCTCGGCCTGGCGGTGCGGCTGGCGACGGTCAGCCGCAGCGCCTGAGGCCCTGGCGCCGGGCAAAACGCAAGCAGATACTCATAGTTTGATAGCTACTGGCGCTTACCGGATAAGCGCTAGAGGCCAATTTGGCTATATTTTTAGGTGGCAGCGGGAGGCTCCGGCCACGGCCGCTGCGGCCCGCGCAGCTGCTCGAACGCGCGCGCCACGCGCAGCACACCCAGGTCGTCGAAGCGGGCGCCGGCAATCTGCAGGCCGATGGGCAGGCCATCTGTGCTGTAGCCGCAGTTGATCGATGCGGCGGGCTGCTCGGACATGTTGAACGGCACGGTGAAGGCAATGTGCTCCAGCGCGCGCAGCGGGTCGTCCGTCGGGCTGGCGAGTTCGGCGGCGAAGGCGGTGATGGGCGCGACGGGCGAGAGCACGTAGTCGAACGCGCTGCAGGCGGCGACGGTGGCCACGCGCGTGGCGTGGAACTGCTGCGCGGCCTGGAACACCTCGGTGCCCGAGAGGCCCGCCGCGCTGTCCGCCCAGGCCTGGATGAAGGGCAGCACGCGCGCCTTGCGCTCGGGTGGCAGGGCGGCCATGTCCAGGTGCGAGCGCATGCGCCAGAAGTGGTCCATGCCGGCGAGCATGGCCGGCGCGAGGAAGGGCGCCATGGGCGCGACGTGCGCGCCGGCCTGCTCGAACAGCCGCGCCGCCTGCGCGACTGCGGCGTGCACCTGCGGGTCGACGGGCAGGCCGCAGCCGGCGTCCAGCAGCAGGCCGATGCGAAGGCCGCGCAAATGCTCCGGGCCGCGCTCGAAATCGTGCCAGTCGATGTCCTGCGGCGGGAGCTGCATGCTGTCGCGCGCGTCCGGCCGTGAGAGGGCCGCCATCATCAGCGCCGCGTCTTCCACGCTGCGCGTCATGGGGCCGGCGGCGCGGCCGGTGTAGGGCGGGTCGATGGGAATGCGGCCCAGGCTGGGTTTGAGCGTGAAGATGCCGCACCAGCTCGCCGGCAGGCGCAGCGAGCCGCCGATGTCGGTGCCGACGTGCAGCGGGCCGTAGCCGGCCGCCGCCGCGGCGCCCGCGCCGGCGCTCGATCCGCCGGGGCCCTTGCGCAAGTCCCAGGGGTTGCGCGCCAGGGCGTGGAAGCTCGACAGTCCCGAGGACAACATGCCGTAGTCCGGCATGGTGGTCTTGGACACCAGCACCGCGCCGGCTTCGCGCAGGCGCGCGGCGGGCGGGGCGTCGGCGGCCGCCGGGGTCAGCTCTACCGCCGCCGTGCCGAGCGGCGTCGCGTCGCCCTNGGCGCGCCGCGTCGCCAGCGCGCCTCGCTGGCACGCGCTTCGGCCAGCGCCCGCTCGGGCCGCAGCAGCCAGGTGGCGTGCAGGTGCGGCTCCCAGCGCGCCATGCGCGCCAGCACCGCCTGCGCCACTTCGACCGGCGAGAAGCTGCCAGCCGCGTAGCCTTCGCGCAAGGCGCGCGCGCTGAGCGCGTGCAGGGCGTTGGAGTCGGGGGCGCGGTTCATGCCCAGGACAGCGAGGACAGGTCGTTGACGAATATCGGCATGTCCTTCCACAGCCCGCGCACGCGCTTGTTCGCCACCGTCACCCACTGCGGCTGGTACAGGAAGGCGTGCACGCAATCGATGGCCAGCAGGCGCTGCGCCTCGCCCAGCAGGCGCGCGCGGTCGGCCGGCCGTGCGGCGTTCTGGATTTTCTCGAACAGCTCGTTGAACGCTTCGGAGTGGTACTGCCAGTAGTAGTCCGGCTTGGTGAAGTTGGCCAGGTCGAAGGGTTCGACGTGCGAGATCAGCGTCAGGTCGTAGTTCTTGTTGCCGTAGGTGCCCGAGAGCCACTGCGCCCACTCGACGTTCTCCAGCTTCACCTGGATGCCGACCTGCGCCAGCTGCGCGGCGACGATCTCGCCACCCTGGCGCGCGTAGGGCGGCGGTGGCAGCGTCATGGTCAGCGCGAGCGGCTGCTTCACGCCGGCTTCTTCCAGGAGGCGCCTGGCCTTGGCCGGGTCGTACGGGTTGAGGCCGGTGGTGTCCACGTAGCCGAAGGCGCCCGGCACGTAGTGGCTGCCGATCGGCACGCCGTAGCCCTCGGCCGCGCCCTGGATGACGGCCTTGCGGTCGATGGCGGCGGCAATGGCGCGGCGCACGCGCACGTCGGCGAGGGGTTTGCGGCCGTTGTTCATGGCCAGGATGGTCTTGGCGCGCGAGCCGCTCACCACGACCTGGTAGCGCGCCTGGCCCTTGAACTGCGCCACGCTGCGCGGCGTGACGCGGGCGAACACGTCCACGTCGCCGGCCAGCAGGGCGGCGACCTGCGCCGCCTGGTCGGAAATGAAGCGGAAGGTGGCGCGCTGGATGCGCACCTTTCTGGCGTCGCGGTGCTGGTCCCAGCGCTCGAGCGTGACGGAGGCGCCGCGCCGCCATTGCGCCAGCTTGTACGGCCCCGTGCCCACGGGCTGGGTGGCGTTGCTGGCGGCGCTCTTGGGCTCGACCATGATGGCCGTGGCCTGGCCGAGGACGAAGAGGAAGTCGGGGTCGATGTCCTGGTTGATCAGCACCACGGTGTGCTCGTCCTCGACGTGCACGCGCACCTTGGCGAAGCTGCGCTTGTCCTTGTTGGTGCTTTTGTCGCCGCCGGCGCGCTCGAGCGAGAACTTCACGCACTCGGCGTTGAAGGGCTCGCCGTTGTGGAACTTCACGCCCCTGCGCAGCCGGAAGGTGGTCGTCTTGAGGTCGGGCGAGACTTCCCAGCTCTCGGCCAGCAGGGGCGAGATGCTGCCGTCGGAGTTGATCTTGGTGAGCGACTCGAACACGTTGTAGTGCACGACTTCGCCGATCGAGGACGCCGCGTTGGCCGTCGGGTCCAGGCCCGGCGGTTCGAGCGTCAGGGCCAGCACCATGCGCGCGCCGTCGTCCTTGGCCCAGGCGGCCAGCGGGCTGGCGAGGGGGGCGGCGGCGAGCGTGGCGGCCAGGGCGGTGCGGCGGTTCATCATGGGTGTGTTCTCCTAGGTCAGATGTGTTTGTACCGCACCCGGTGCCAGCGGCAGCGCGGCGACCAGCGCGCGGGTGTAGGAATGTGCGGGCGAGCGGAACAGGCGCGCCGGCGGTCCCTGCTCGACGATGCGGCCCTGGTGCAGCACGGCGACCTCGTCGCACAGGTGGTGGACCACGGCCAGGTCGTGGCTGATGAGCAGATAGGTCACGCCGAAATCGCGCGCCAGCTGCTGCATCAGGTTCAGCACCTGCGCCTGCACCGACACGTCGAGCGCGCTCACCGGTTCGTCGGCGACGATGACGCGCGGCCGCGTGATCAACGCGCGCGCAATGGCAATGCGCTGGCGCTGTCCGCCGGAAAATTCGTGTGGGTACTGGTCGAGCGCGCTGGCCGCCAGGCCCACCTGCTCCAGCACTTCGGCGGCACGGCGGCGCTGCTCGGCGCGGCTTGCGCCGCCTTGCGCGGCCAGCGGTTCGGCGACGATGCGCGCAATGCGCTGGCGCGGGTCGAGCGCGCCGAATGGGTCCTGGAACACCATCTGGATGTGCCGGCGCGCGCGCCGCAGTTCGGCTGCGCCCATCCGGCGCGGGTCCTGGCCGGCCCAGAGCACGCGCCCGCTGCTCGGCGGCTCGAGCGCCATCACCAGGCGCGCCAGCGTGGACTTGCCCGAGCCGGAGGCGCCGACGATGCCCAGGCTGCGGCCGGCGTGCAGGCGGAGGTGCACATCCTCCAGGGCCGCGAGCTGCGGGCGCGGCCCCCACAGGCGCGTGCGCGGCAGGGCGTAGCGGTGCGCCAGGCCCTGCACCTGCAGCAGGGGCGGGGCGCCGTTTCCAGGATCAAAATGGCCTCCAGCGCTTGCCTGGTAAGCGTTGTTAGCTACATTTTCAGGAGTTCCGGGGTTCATGGCGCGGCCCCTGCGATGGCTTCGGGCCGGATGCAGCGCACGCCGTGGCCGTCGCCCAGGTCGGCAAGCGGTGGCAGCGCCGCGTGGCAGGCGGCGATGGTGTAGGCGCAGCGCCCGGCGAACGGGCAGCCCGGCGGCAGCGCGTGCAGCGGTGGCACGCTGCCGGCGATGGTGGGCAGCGGCGGGCGCAGCGCGGCGCGCGCGTCCGCAGCGCCGCCGAGCACCGGCCGCGCCGCCAGCAGGCCGCGCGTGTACGGGTGGGCCATGCGCGCGAACACCTGCGCCGCGTCCCCGGCCTCGACGAGGCAGCCGCCGTACATCACCAGCATGCGCGCGGCGTTCTGCGCCACCACGGCCAGGTCGTGCGAGATGAGCAGCAGTGCCATGCCGCGCTCGGCCACCAGTTCGCGCAGCAGGGCGAGGATGTGCGCCTGCACCTCGGTGTCGAGCGCGGTCGTGGGCTCGTCGGCGATCAGGAGCGCCGGCCCGCAGGCCAGCGCCGTGGCAATGCAGATGCGCTGGCGCTGGCCGCCGGAAAACTCGTGCGGATAGCCCGACATGCGGCGCGCCGCGTCGTCTATGCCCACGCGCTCGAGCAGCGCCTGCGCCCGCTGGCGCGCCTGGCGCCGGCCCAGGCCCTGGTGGATGCGCAGGGGCTCGGCCACCTGGTCGCCCACCCGGTGCAGGGGGTTGAGCGCGGCCATGGGCTCCTGGAACACCATGGCCATGCGGTTGCCGCGCAGCGCGCACAGGGCCCGCTCGTCCAGGCCGACGAGCTCCTGGCCGGCCAGGCGGATGCTGCCGCTCACCTGCGCGCCGTCCGGCAGCAGGCCCATGAGCGCCAGTGCGGTGAGCGATTTGCCGCAGCCCGATTCGCCGATCAGGCCCAGCGTCCCGCCGGCGTCCAGGGAAAAATCGAGGCCACGCACCGCCTGCACCAAGCCGTTTGGCGTGGCGAGGGCGATGCGCAGGTCGGTGACTTCCAGCAGGGGCATGGCGGTCCTCAGCGCGCGCGCATGCGGGGGTCAAGCAGGTCGCGCAGGCCGTCGCCCAGCAGGTTCAGGCCCAGCACGGCGCAGGCGATGGCCATGCCGGGCCACACCGCCAGCAGCGGCGCCTGGTGCATGAGCGTCTGGGCGTCGCTCAGCATGCGCCCCCAGGACGGCTGCGGCGGCTGCGTGCCCAGGCCCAGGTAGGAGAGCGCCGCCTCGGCCAGGATGGCGAGCGCGAACTGCACCGTGGCCTGCACGATGAGCATGGGCGCGATGTTCGGCAGCACGTGTTCGAGCGTGGTGCGCAGCATGCCCTTGCCGCAGGCGCGCGCCGCGAGCACGTATTCGCGCGACCACACCGCCAGCGCCCCGGCACGCGCCACGCGCGCGAACACCGGGATGTTGAAGATGCCGATGGCGACGATGGCATTCACCAGGCCCGGGCCCCAGGCGGCGGTGAACAGGATGGCCGAGAGCACGGCCGGGAAGGCAAAGCTGAAATCGGCCAGCCGCATGACGAGCTCCTCCACCCAGCCGCGCCGCGCGGCGGCCAGCAGGCCGAGCGCGGTGCCGATGGCCAAGCCAATGCCCACGGCGACCACGCCGGCCAGCAAACTGCTGCGCGCGCCGACCAGCAGGAGCGAGGCGACGTCGCGGCCGAAGGCGTCGGTGCCCAGCCAGTGCGCGGCGCCGGGCGGTGCCAGGCGCTGCCCCATGTCCATGGCAAAGGGCGACCAGGGTGTCCACCACAGCGAGAGCAGGGCCGCAGCGAGCACCAGCAGCGTCAGCGCGCCGCCCAGCACCAGGCTGCCATGGCGCAGCGCGCGCTGCCAGTGGGGCCGCGCGGTGGCGCTGGCGTGCGGCGCGGCGTTCATCCGGCGCGGCGTGCCAGCCGGGGGTCGATGAGCGCGGCCAGCACGTCGACGGCGAAATTGACGAACACCACCATGGCGGCGAGCAGCAGCACGCAGTTGCGCACCACGATCAGGTCGCGGTTGGCGATCGACTGGAACACCAGGCGCCCCAGGCCCGGCAGGGCAAACACGTTCTCGACCACGATGGTGCCCGCCAGGAGCCCCGCGAACTGCAGGCCCATGACGGTGAGCACCGGCACCAGGGCGTTGCGCAGCACGTGGCGCCACAGCGCCCCGCGCCGGCTCAGGCCCTTGGCGCGCGCGGTGCGCACGAAATCCTCGCGCAGCACGTCGAGCACCGCCGAGCGCGTGATGCGTGCCAGGATCGCGCCCTGCACCACGGCCAGCGCCACCGCCGGCAGCAGCAGCGCCTGCAGGGCCGGCCAGAAACCCCCGCCGTCCTCGGCGCTCCAGCCCGGAAACCCGCCCGCCGGCAGCCACTGCAGGCGCACCGCGAACAGCAGGATGAGCAGGATGGCGAGCCAGAAGTTGGGCAGCGCGATGCCGATCTGCACCAGCGCCATGGTGCCGAAGTCGCCTGCCTGGTTGTGGCGCGAGGCGGCGAACATGCCGGCCAGCAGCGCCAGCGCGCTCGCCAGCACCATCGCCAGCAGCGCCAGCGGCACCGTGACGGCCAGGCGCTCGGCGACCAGCTCTCCCACGGGGCTGGCGTAGGCGTAGCTCTCGCCCATGTCGCCCTGCAGCAGGCCGCGCACCCAATCGGCATAGCGCTGCCAGGCGGGCCGGTCGAGCCCGAGCTGGCGCGCCAGTTCGGCCACCGCCTCGGGAGCGGCATCGGGTCCCATCATGGTCTGGGCGGCGTTGCCGGGCAGCACGTCGAGCACGACGAACACCACCGCCGACGCGGCGGCCAGCGTGAGCAGCAGGGTGATGAAGCGACGCAGCAGGAACAGGCGCATGGACGGGGCGGGCAGCGCGGAACGGCCCGCGCCGGCCAGCTTAACGGCAAAGCCAGCACGCGCGGTAGTGCGTTCGCCGGCACGGGATAATCGCACGGCCGGGTGCCGCCCGGCGCAATACCCACGGAGCGCGCAATGGCCTTGAGGATCACCGACGAATGCATCAACTGTGACGTCTGCGAGCCCGAATGCCCCAACCAGGCCATCACCATGGGGCCGGAGATCTACGAGATCGACCCGCACAAGTGCACCGAGTGCGTCGG
>MEDL01000218.1 GCA_001724785.1 Acidovorax sp. SCN 68-22
CGGCAGCGAGGTGCGCATCGTGCTCGATGCCGCGCCGCAGTTCGTGATCCCGGCGCGCGTGTCCTTTGTGGCCAGCACGGCCCAATTCACGCCCAAGACCGTGGAAACCGCGAGCGAGCGGCAAAAGCTCATGTTCCGGGTGCGCGCACAGATCGATCGCGATCTGCTGCTGCGCCACATCGAGCAGGTCAAGACCGGGCTGCCCGGCATGGCCTGGCTGCGCACCGATGCGCAGGTGCCGTGGCCCCCGCACCTGGCCCTCAAAGGGCAGCCGTGAGCGCTGCGGGCCAGGCGCCCGTGGCGCGGTTCACCGGCGTGGCGCAGCGCTATGGGCGGGTGCAGGCCCTGGCGGACATCGACCTCGACCTGCCGGCGGGTTGCATGGTCGGCGTGCTCGGCCCCGACGGCGTGGGCAAATCCACCCTGCTGGCGTTGCTGGCCGGCGCGCGCGTGCTGCAACAGGGGCAGTTGCAGGTACTGGGCGGCGACATGGCGCGCTCCCGGCACCGGCGCCGTGTCTGCCCGCGCATTGCCTACATGCCCCAGGGACTGGGCAGGAACCTGTACCCGACGCTCTCGGTCGAGGAAAACCTGCAGTTCTTCGCGCGCCTGTTCGGCCACGGCGCGGGCGAGCGCCGCCGGCGCATCGACCTGCTGACCCGCGCCACCGGCCTGCAGCCGTTCCTGGCGCGCCCGGCGGGCAAGCTCTCGGGCGGCATGAAGCAAAAGCTCGGCCTGTGCTGCGCGCTCATCCACGACCCGGACCTGCTGGTCCTCGACGAGCCCACCACCGGTGTGGACCCGCTGGCCCGCGCCCAGTTCTGGGACCTGATCGCCGGCATTCGCCGCCAGCGCCCGGGCATGAGCGTCGTGGTGGCGACGGCGTACATGGACGAAGCGCAGCGTTTTGACTGGCTGGTGGCCATGGGCGAGGGCCGCATCCTGGCGCAGGACACGCCCGCAGGCCTGCTGCAGCGCACCGGCGGCGCCGACCTCGAAGCCGCCTTCATTGCCCTGCTGCCCGAGGAGCGGCGGCGCACGCACCAGGCGGTGGAGATTCCCCCGCTGGGGGACGGGCCAACGCGCCAGGTGGCCATAGAGGCCGAGGGCCTGACGATGCGCTTTGGCGACTTCACCGCCGTGGACGCCGTGGGCCTGCGCATTCGCCGGGGCGAGATCTTCGGCTTTATCGGCTCGAACGGCTGCGGCAAGACCACCACCATGAAGATGCTGACCGGCCTGCTGCCGGCCAGCGCGGGCACGGCGCTGCTGTTCGGCAAGCCCGTGGACCCGCGCGACATGGCCACCCGCCAGCGCGTGGGCTACATGTCGCAAGGCTTTTCGCTCTACGGTGAGCTGAGCGTGGCGCAGAACCTCCTGCTGCACGCGCGGCTGTTCCATGTGCCCGAGGCCGACATCGCGGAGCGCATCGCCGAGATGGCGCAGCGCTTCGGCCTGCAGGAGGTGCTGGACGCCATGCCGGAGAAGCTCCCGCTCGGCCACCGCCAGCGCCTTTCGCTCGCCGTCGCCATGGTGCACCGGCCCGAGCTCCTGATCCTCGACGAGCCGACCTCGGGCGTCGATCCGATCGCCCGCGACGCCTTCTGGCGTCTGCTCATCGGGCTGTCGCGCCGCGATGGGGTGACGATTTTCATCTCCACCCACTTCATGAACGAGGCCGCGCGCTGCGACCGCATCTCGCTCATGCACGCCGGCCGGGTGCTGGCGAGCGACACGCCGCGCGCCATCATGGAGGCGCACCAGGCGCCGACGCTGGAGCAGGCCTTCATCGATTGCCTGGTGCAGGCCGATGGCGGCGCGGCCGATGCGGCGCCTGGCGCTGGCGTTCTTGCCGCCGCCCCGGCCGAACCGCAGACGCCGCGGGGCGAGGGCGCCTGGCGCCGCAGCCTGCGGCGCTTCTACAGCTACGCCTGGCGCGAGGCGCTGGAACTGCAGCGCGATGGCGTGCGCGGCGCGCTGGCGCTCGTCGGCTCGTTGCTCCTGATGTTCGTCATGGGCTACGGCATCAGCATGGATGTGGAGGACCTGCGCTTCGCCGTGCTCGACCGCGACCAGACGGCGCTGAGCCGCGACTACGCGCTGCAGCTCTCGGGCTCGCGCTATTTCAGCGAACAAGCGCCCCTGCGGGACGACGCCGACCTTGACCAGCGCCTGCGCAGCGGCGCGATCTCGCTGGCGCTGGAAATCCCGAGCGGCTTTGCCCGCCGGGCCGAGCGCGGCGAGCCCACGGAGATCGGGGCCTGGATCGACGGCGCCATGCCGCAGCGCGCCGAGACGGTGGCCGGCTTCGTCCAGGGCATGCACCAGTACTGGCTGATGCAGACGGTGGCCCAGCGCGGCGGCGCGGCCCCCGCGGCGCCGGTGAACGTGGAGACGCGCTTTCGCTACAACCCCGACATCAAGAGCCTGCCGGCCATGGTGCCGGCGGTGATCCCCATGCTGCTGCTCATGCTGCCGGCCATGCTCACCGCGCTGGCGGTGGTGCGCGAGAAGGAACTCGGCTCCATCGTCAACTTCTACGTGACGCCGACGACGCGCGCCGAGTTCCTGCTGGGCAAGCAACTGCCCTATCTGGCGCTGTCCATGCTCAATTTCGCCATGATGCTGTTGCTTGCCGTCACCGTGTTCGGCGTGCCCGTGACCGGCAGCGTGGCCACGCTCACGCTGGCGACGCTGCTCTTCGCCATCAGCGCCACGGGGCTGGGGCTGCTCGCCTCGGCACTGGTGCGCAGCCAGCTCGCGGCGATGTTCTTCACCATGATCGGGACCATGCTGCCCGCGATCCAGTTCGGCGGGCTGATCAACCCGGTGTCGTCGCTCGATGGCCCCGCGCGCTGGATCGGCGAGAGCTACCCCGCCAGCCACATGTTCACCATCAGCCGGGGTGTGTTCAACAAGGCGCTGGGTTTTTCCGACCTGGCGGGCTCGTTCTGGCCGCTCGCCGCCGCGCCGGTGGTGATTCTGGGCGTGGCGGTGCTGCTGCTGCGCAAGCAGGAAAAATGAGCATGCCGCGCCTGCTGCGCCACCTGGGCAATGTCCGCCTGCTGGGCGTCAAGGAGCTGTGGAGCCTGTGGCGCGACCCGATGATGCTGGTGCTCATCGTCTACACCTTCACGGTGGCCATCTACACCGCCGGGACGGCCATGCCCGAGACGCTGCAGCAGACGCCGATCGCCATCGTCGACGAGAACGACTCGGCCCTGTCGGCGCGCATCGCTGGCGCCTTCTACCCGCCGGCCTTCAACGCGCCGGTGCGCATCACGCAGGCGCAGGTGGACCCGGCGCTCGACGCCGGCCACTACACCCTGGTGCTGGTGATTCCGCACGGCCTGCAGCGCGACGTGCTGGCCGGGCGCGGGCCGAGCGTGCAGCTCAACGTGGACGCCACGCGCATGAGCCAGGCCTTTGCCGGAAGCGGCCTGACGCAGCAGATCGTGGCCGGCGAGGTGGCCGAATTCGTGCAGCGCCACCGCGCCACGCCGGCGGTGCCGGTGGAACTGGCGGTGCGCATGCGCTTCAATCCCACGCTCTCGAACGTGTGGTTCGGCGCGCTCATGGAACTGGTGGGGCAGGTCACCATGCTGTCCATCATCCTCACCGGCGCCGCCCTGATCCGCGAGCGCGAGCACGGCACCATCGAACACCTGCTGGTAATGCCCGTGACGCCCACCGAGATCATGCTCGCCAAGGTCTGGTCCATGGGGCTGGTGGTGGTGGTCGCCACCTTCCTCTCGTTGCACGGCGTGGTGCTGGGGCTGCTGCGCGTGCCGGTGGAAGGGTCGCTCGGGCTGTTCTTCGCGGGCGCGCTGCTGCACCTGTTCGCCACCACGTCCATGGGCATCTTCATGGCGACGCTGGCGCGCAACATGCCGCAGTTCGGCCTGCTGGTGATGCTGGTGATGATGCCGCTGCAGATGCTCTCGGGCGGCATGACGCCGCGCGAGAGCATGCCCACTTGGGTGCAGTGGGTGATGTCGCTGGCGCCGACGACGCATTTCACGGAGCTGAGCCAGGCGATCCTGTTCCGCGCGGCGGGCCTGTCGGTGGTCTGGCCGTCTTTCGCGGCGCTGGCGCTGATCGGGGCGGTGGTGTTCGCCGTATCGCTGCGGCGCTTTCGCCGGGCGATCACGCGGATGGCGTGATCCCGGGAGGCAAAAAAACCGGTCAAATTGGCCGCTAGAGCAATATGCGTAAAGGGTAGCAGCTATCTAAATAATAGCTTCAAGGCCCTGCGGCCCGCGGCTCAATACACCAGGCGTTCGGGCTGCAGCTCCTGCAGGATGGTGGTGGCGATCTCTTCGATGGACTTGGTCGTGGTCGACTGCCAGCGGATGCCCGAGCGGCGCATCATGGCCTCGGCCGCGTGCACTTCCATGCGGCAGTTCTCCAGGCTGGCGTAGTTCGAGCCGGGTCGGCGCTCGCTGCGGATTTCCGACAGGCGCTCGGGACTGATCGTCAGGCCGAAGATCTTCTTGCGGTAGGGCATCAGGGCCGGCGGCAGCTGGCGGCGCTCGAAATCCTCGGGAATCAGGGGGTAGTTGGCCGCCTTCAGGCCATGCTGCATGGCCAGGTAGAGCGTGGTGGGCGTCTTGCCGCTGCGCGAGACGCCGACCAGGATCACATCGGCGCCGGTCAGGTCGCGGTGGCTCTGGCCGTCGTCGTGCGCCAGGCTGTAGTTGATGGCCTCGATGCGGTCGGTGTATTCCTTGCTGCGGCTGATGTCGGAAAAGCGCCCCACGCGGTGGTGCGACTTCATGCCCAGCTCCTGCTCCAGCGGGTGCACGAAGGTACCGAACATGTCCAGCAGCATGCCTTTGCAGCCCTGCTGCAGCACGCGCAGCACCTCCATGTTCACCAGGGTGGTGAAGACGATGGGCTTGGTGCCCTCGATTTCCGCCGTGTGGTTGATTTGCCGCACGACCTGGTGCGCCTTGTCCACCGTGTCGGTAAAAGGCAGCCGCACGCGCCGTGGCGCCAGCTCGAACTGCGCCAGGATGGCATTGCCAAAGGTTTCGGCGGTGATGCCGGTGCCGTCCGAGACGAAGAAAACAGTGCGTGTGTGCATGGCAGGCGACAGGAGGGAGACAGGCAGGCCGCGAAAGGCCGGACCTACAATATCGCCGATTATCCGAATTCATCCCATGCCGTCCTGCCGCCCACAAGTACAAGTCCAGCGCGCGCAGCACCGCATGTCCGCCCGCCCGCCTGCGCAGGCCGGCGCGTGCACTGAGCCGCTTTTAACTTCTGGAGCACTCCCATGTCTGCACGCTTTGACGCGACCGCCCTGGTCGTACCGTTTGAAAACCTGAGGATGAGCGACGTCGAGGTCGTTGGCGGCAAGAACGCCAGCCTCGGCGAAATGATTTCGCAGCTGCCGCAAGGGGTGCGCGTGCCCACCGGCTTTGCCACCACGGCGCACGCCTTCCGCCAGTTCCTGGCGCACGACGGCCTGGCCGAAAAAATCAGCCAGCGCCTGGCCGCGCTGGACACCGAAGACGTGCGCGCGCTCGCCGCCGCGGGCGCCGAGATCCGCGCCATGGTCGAGGCCCAGCCTTTCCCGGCCGACCTGCAGCGTGCCATCACCGAAGCCTTCACCACGCTCTCGGCCGGCAACCCCGACGCCACCTTCGCCGTGCGCTCGTCGGCCACGGCGGAAGACCTGCCCGACGCCTCGTTCGCCGGCCAGCAGGAGACCTTCCTCAACGTGCACGGCATCGAGGAAGTGCTGCACAAGATGAAGGAAGTCTTCGCCAGCCTGTACAACGACCGGGCGATTTCCTACCGCGTGCACAAGGGCTTCGCGCACGACGTGGTCGCGCTGTCGGCCGGCGTGCAGCGCATGGTGCGCTCGGACCTGGGCGCCGCCGGCGTGATGTTCACCATCGACACCGAATCGGGCTACGAGGACGTGGTTTTCATCACCAGCAGCTACGGCCTGGGCGAGACGGTGGTGCAGGGCGCCGTGAACCCCGACGAGTTCTACGTGCACAAGCCCATGCTGCGTGCCGGCAAGAAGGCCGTGATCCGCCGCAACCTGGGCTCCAAGCTGATCCAGATGGTGTTCACCCAGCCGGAGGAAAAAGCCGAGGGCGCGCTCAAGGGCAAGCTCATCAAGACCACCGACGTGCCGGCGGAACAGCGCAACCGCTATTCGCTCACCGATGCCGACGTCGAGCAACTGGCGCAGTACGCCCTGGTGATCGAGCAGCACTACGGCCGCCCCATGGACATCGAATGGGGCAAGGACGGC
>MEDL01000219.1 GCA_001724785.1 Acidovorax sp. SCN 68-22
TGCGGCGTGCATGCCAAGAGCGCGGCGCAGGCGCCGATGGAGGCCATCGAGACGCTGGCCGGCCTGTGGATTGCCGAGCACCCGGAGTACCACGCCGACCTGGCGGACGCGGAGGCCGCCGTCCTGCGCGACTACGGCGGTGCGCCGGAGCGCGAGAACCCGTTCCTGCACCTGTCCATGCACCTGTCCGTCAGCGAGCAGTGCAGCATCGACCAGCCGCGCGGCATCCGCCAGGCGGTCGAATTACTGGCGCACCGGCTCGGTTCGCTGCACGACGCGCACCACATCGCCATGCAATGCCTGGGCGAGATGCTCTGGGAAAGCCAGCGCTCGGGCCGCCCGCCCGACGGCGAGGCCTACGTGGCGCGCGTGCAGCGCCAGGCCACGCGCGACTGATGCTCCTGTAGCGATAGCTGCTGGCGACCGCTCCACAAGCGATAGAGGCCGATTTGATGAAAATTTCACTGCCGGGTCTCGCGTGCGAACCACGCAGGCCCTGACACCGAGGTGACCAGGAACCCCACGATGAGCCGCAGCACACCGATGTCCCGCCACATGCAGGAGAACCTCCGCATTCTGGTCGGCCGCTTCGGCTCGGTGGCCGCGTTTTGCCGGGAAACCGGCATCAATCGCCAGCAATTCAACAAGTACCTGGCGGGATTGCACCGCCCTTCGGCGAAAAATATCGCCAAGCTTTCAGGGCATTTCAGCCTGTCGCCAGGCGACTTCTTCCTGGACCGTACCAGCTTCGAGGCCGCGCTGGCGCCCGACAACGCTCCCGAGCCCGTGGGGGCCAGGTCCACGCACCTGCAGCGGCTGTCCGAACTGGCGCTGGCCTGCGCAAACGACCTCCAACCGTTTCTCGGCACGTATTTCCGCTACCACTATTCGTCCATCTACCCCGGCAGCATCGTGCGCGCCGTGACGGTCATATACCGCGGCCACGCTGGCGTGGAGCATCTGACCATCGAGCGATTTCCATTGCCCGCGCAGGAGGGCACAGGGCAATACACATTTCTGTACTCTGGCGTGTGCTACCTGCTCGGCAACCGGATTTTCCTGGTGGACTATGAACGGCGCCAGCACAACGAAATGACCATGGCAGTACTCATGCCGCAGAACCGCACGCCGATCAAATACCTCTACGGCTTGCTCACGGGCGTGGCGGCGACGGCCTTCCGGCAGCCGTTCTCCGGCCGGGTGGTCTTCGAACGCCGCTCGGACGATGCGCGCATACGCCGGGCCACGCTCCGCCTGGCGACCGTGATCGACCCTGGGCACCCCGAAATCCCGCCCTCGGTGTCCCGCTTCTTCGCGGGTGGCGACGCTCCTCTGATCGCCGGCCACGAATAGCGGGCGCGCGGCCGGGGCAGACGGCCCCGCCCTGGGGTTTGTCCTCATTCGCACTGCGGCGAACGCGCGGAAGCCATGGCGAGGGGCGGAAGTGACGCACTTTGAAGCCGGAGTGCGTCAGCCGGCGCACCATTGGCTTGCGGTTGCGAAATTGAAATGCCCGCGTTTGGCTCACAGAATTACAGCGCATCTGGCCGTGCCTGCCAGATTGCCGTCCCCACCAAGCCCGCCCAAGGAATGACATCATGATTCGCAAGCTCAAATCCGCAAAGCCCGTTGAAGCGGTCAACGCCCTCAACGCCGAAGTGACCGCCGTGGTCTCGGACATCGTTGCCGACGTCGCCCGGCGCGGCGACGCCGCGGTGCGCGAGTATTCGGAAAAATTCGACCACTGGAACCCGAAGTCGTTCCGCCTGACGGACGGCCAGATCGCCGCGTGCGTTGCGGAACTGACCGAGCAGGAAAAGAACGACATCCTTTTCGCCCAGGCGCAGGTCCGCCGGTTCGCCCAGGCGCAGAAGGGAACCCTGTCGGATGTAGAGATCGAAACCCTTCCCGGCGTCGTCCTCGGCCACAAGAACATCCCCGTCGAATCGGTTGCCTGCTACGTCCCGGGCGGCAAGTACCCGCTCATCGCTTCTGCCCACATGGGCGTGGTGACGGCCAAGGTCGCCGGCGTGCGCCGCATCGCGGCCGTCGCGCCCCCCTTCAATGGCCAGCCGAACCCCGCCATCGTCGCGGCCATGCACTTCGCCGGCGCGGATGAAATCTACTGCGCCGGCGGCGTGCAGGCCGTGGCGGCGCTGGCACTGGGTACCGACGAGTTCGCTCCGGTGGACATGATCGTCGGCCCTGGCAACGCCTACGTGGCCGAGGCCAAGCGGCAGTTGTTCGGCCGCATTGGGATCGACCTGATCGCCGGGCCGACCGAGACTCTGCTGATCGCCGACCACACCTGCGACGCCGAAATGGCGGCGGCCGACCTGCTGGGCCAGGCCGAGCACGGCGTGAATTCGCCCACCATCCTCGTAACCACCTCGAAGGAGCTGGCCGAGGCGCTGCCGGCGGAGATCGAGCGCCAGCTCGCCGTCCTGCCCACCGCGCCGGTGGCCGGCGCCGCCTGGCGCGACTACGGCGAAATCATCCTGTGCGACACGCTGGACGAAATGGTGCAGGAAGGAAACCGCATCGCGGGCGAGCACGTACAGGTCCTGACGGAAGACCCCGACTACTTCCTCGAACGCCTGCACAACTACGGCGCCCTTTTCCTCGGGGCCCGCACCACGGTCTCGTACGGCGACAAGGTGATCGGCACCAACCACACGCTGCCGACCATGCGCGCCGCGCGCTACACCGGCGGCCTGTGGGTGGGGAAATTCATCAAGACCTGTACCTACCAGCGCGTGTTGACCGACGACGCCTCGGCCACCATCGGCGAGTACTGCTCGCGCCTGTGCGCGATGGAAGGCTTCGCCGGGCACAAGGAACAGGCCGATCTGCGCGTGCGACGGTACGGTCGCAGGTAAGCGCCATGCGTCCGCGCAGTCCGGCGAAATGCAGCGCCGGAGCCGGCGTGAAACAAAAACCCACCTGCGGGCGGGTGCCGGGCCCGCTCAGCGCCAGCGCGATTCGGCCACCGTCTTGATGCTGCCGTCGAGCCCGCCGATGTAGCCCGCCAGCGCCTTGAGTTCGGCGTTGGTGAACGGCTTGACGATGCCGGCCATGATGGCGTTGGAGCGGCCGAAGTGCGGGTTGTTCTCGGCCTTGTAGGCCTTGAGGGCGACGAACAGGTAGTCGGCGTTCTGGCCGGCCAGCTGCGGGTACGAGGGATCGATGGGCTTGGCAAAGTTGGCGCCGTGGCAGGACACGCAGGCGCCTTTTTCCAGCAATGCCGCAACCTGCGCGGACGGTTCGCGCGCGGGCTTCTCGGGCAGGGCCGGCGCGCCTTCCTGGCCGAGCTGCGCGTAGTAGGCGGAGACGTCGGCGATGTCCTGCTCGGACAGCGACACCGACACCGCGTGCATGGTGGGGAAGCGCCGTTCGCCCTTGGCGTAGGCGTTGAGCGAAGCGGCGATGTAGGCGGCGCCCTGGCCGGCAATCTTGGGCACCTTGTAGACCTCGGGGAAGCTCGACTGGTAGCCGGCGATGCCGTGGCAGCCGATGCACATGGCGACCTTGCCTTCACCGGCCTTGGCGTCGCCCTGGATGCCCTGGGCCTGGGCGGCTGCCGCGGTCCCCAGAGCGACAGCCAAAGCGAATATCTTCGTCAACGTTTTGTTCATTTTGCGCGCACAATCGTAAGAAAGTTCCGCCCCCTGGGCCCCATTTGAAGGGCAATTATAGCCAACGCTGTCAAGCCCGATCGTCAATCAAGCTTCACATGTCTTCCAAATTCCAAGGCTCCCAGAATTACGTCGCTACCCAGGATTTGATGCTCGCCGTGAATGCGGCCGCCACGCTGCAGCGCCCGCTGCTCGTCAAGGGCGAGCCCGGCACCGGAAAGACCATGCTGGCCGAGGAAGTGGCCGGCGCGCTCGGCATGCCGCTGCTGCAGTGGCACATCAAATCGACCACCAAGGCCCAGCAGGGGCTCTACGAGTACGACGCCGTGAGCCGCCTGCGCGACAGCCAGCTGGGCGACGAAGGCAGCAGCGAGCGCGTCAAGGACATCCGCAACTACATCGTGCAGGGCGTGCTGTGGCAGGCGTTCACGGCGGACGAACCGGTCGCGCTCCTGATCGACGAGATCGACAAGGCCGACATCGAGTTCCCGAACGACCTGCTGCGCGAGATCGACCGCATGGAGTTCTACTGCTACGAGACGCGCGAGCTCATCCGCGCCAAGCACCGGCCGCTGGTCTTCATCACCTCGAACAACGAGAAGGAACTGCCCGACGCCTTCCTGCGCCGCTGCTTCTTCCACTACATCAAGTTTCCCGAAGCCGAGACCATGCGGCAGATCGTGCAAGTGCACTTCCCGACGCTCAAGAGCGAGTTGCTGACGGCGGCGATGAAGACCTTCTACGACGTGCGCAATCTCCCCGGCCTGAAGAAGAAACCCTCGACCAGCGAGCTGCTCGACTGGCTCAAGCTGCTGGTGGCCGAGGACATCCCGCTGTCGGCGCTGCAAAGCCAGGACAACAAGGTGTCGGTGCCGCCGCTGGTGGGGGCCCTGCTGAAGAACGAACAGGACGTGAGCCTGTTCGAGAAGCTGGTCTTCATGAACCAGAGGAACCGCTGATGGCGCCCCCGGATGCGCGGCGCTTGCTCTCGGGCGGCGTGGCCGATGCCGTGGGCTTCCTCGGCGGCGCGCTGGCCGGCTTCTGGCTCGGCCAGTGGCTGGGCATGGACATTTTCGCGCCGGGCTACGGTGGCGCCAGCCTGGTGGGCATCCTGCTCGTCGGCATGGGCGGTGGCCTGGGCGTGCAGCTCGCGCGGCGCTGGCAGGCGCTGCGCGGCAAGGACGATCCGGCGCCCTGACGCCGAGCACAGGTGGCGCCCCGCGCCGCGCCACAACGTACCCAGGAAAGCCCCGACCATGGCCTTTGTAGAACCCGTCACCCTGCGCACACGCGGCCTGCGCCTGGAGCCGCTCGCCCTCTCGCACGAGGACGGCCTGCGCGCCGCCGCGGCAGACGGCCAGTTGTGGCGGCTGCGCATTACCTCCGTCCCGGAGCCGCAGGACACGCGCGCCTACATCGAAACCGCATTGCAGATGCGCGCCGACGGCCACCGCTTCGCCTTCGCCGTGTGCGACGACGCCTCTGGCGAGGTGCTGGGCAGCACCAGCTACCACGACATCCTGCCGGCGGTAAAGCGCGTGGAGATCGGCTACACCTGGTACAGGAAGAGCGTGCAGCGCAGCCATGTCAACACCAGCGCCAAGCTGCTGATGATGGGCCACGCCTTCGACCAGCTCGGCTGCCACGTGGTCGGCTGGCGCACGGACAACTTCAACTTCGCCTCGCAGCGCGCCATCGAGCGCCTCGGCGCCCGCAAGGACGGCGTGATTCGCGGCAATGCCCTACGCCGCGACGGCAGCATCCGTGACACCGTCATGTACAGCATGCGCGCCGGCGAATGGCCGGAAGCGCGCCTGCAATTGCTATATTTACTAGAGCTTCATTCCCTTACTGGATAAGCGCTAGAAGCCAAAAACATGCTTGAAACATGCTGATCGACTTCTTCTACACCCTGCGCGCTGCCCGGCTGCCGGTTTCGGTCAAGGAATACCTCGCCCTGCTGGAGGCGCTGCAGGCGGGCGTGGTCGGACCGAAATCGGACGGCGCCTGGAGCCTGGACGATTTCTACTTCCTCGCGCGCCTGGTGCTGGTCAAGGACGAAAAGCACTACGACAAGTTCGACCGCGCCTTCGCCGCCTACTTCAAGGGCGTGGAGATGGTGGCCGACTTCACCAAGGAAATCCCGGCCGACTGGCTGCGCAAGATCCTGGAGAACGAGCTCACGCCCGAGCAGAAGGCCGCCATCGAGAAGATGGGCTGGGACGAACTCATGGAGACGCTGAAGAAGCGCCTGGAGGAACAGAAGGAGCGCCACGAGGGCGGCAACAAGTGGATCGGCACCGGCGGCACCAGCCCCTTCGGCCATGGCGGCTACAACCCGCAGGGCATACGCATCGGCGGCGCCGGCAAGAACAAGAGCGCGGTGAAGGTGTGGGAGCAGCGCGCCTACAAGGACTACGACGACCAGCAGGAGCTGGGCACGCGCAACATCAAGGTAGCGCTGCGCCGCCTGCGCAAGTTCGCGCGCGAGGGCCACGAGCTGGAGCTGGATTTGCCCGACACCATCCGCAGCACGGCGGCCAACGCCGGCTACCTGGACATCAAGATGGTGCCCGAGCGCCACAACAACGTGAAGGTGCTGCTGCTCATGGACGTGGGCGGCACCATGGACGA
>MEDL01000220.1 GCA_001724785.1 Acidovorax sp. SCN 68-22
AGCCGGTTGGCCGCCACCAGCTGCTGGCGCCGCAGTTCGATCAGGCTGCGCTGGCCCGCCAGCAGGCTGGCCTGGGCCGAGAGCACGTTCAGGTAGCCGACGGTGCCGGCGCGGTACTGGTTCTCGGCAACGGTGAGCGCGCGCTGCGCCGCATCCACCGCCAGTTGCTGGGCGCGCGCTTGCTGCTGCAGCGCGGCGCCGCTGGCGAGCGCATCCTCCACCTCCTGCAGGGCGCCGAGCACCAGGCCGCGGTAGCCGGCCGCGGTGAGCTCCACATTGGCCAGCGCGCCCGCGCGCGCCGCGTCGCGTCCGCCACCGTCGAGCAGCGCGAGCGCCAGCTGCGGCCCGAGCGACCAGACCAGGTTCGGCGCCGACACCAGCGACCCCAGGCTGCTGGCGCGAAAGCCCGCACTGGCCGACAGCGTGAGCGCCGGGAAGAACGCCTTCTGCGCCACGCCGTACTCGGCATTCGCCGCGGCCACGCGCCATTGCGCCGCCGCGATGTCGGGCCGGCGCTGCAGCAGCTCGGCCGGCAGCGCGAGCGGCACTTCCGGCGCTGCCGGCAACTGGCCGGTGGGCGGCAGCGCGAACTGCGCCGGCGCCTGGCCGACGAGCGCCGCCAGGGCGTGCTCCCACTGGCTGCGCGTCGCCTGGGCGTCGAACCACTGGGCGCGCGTGCCCTGGTACTGCGCCTCGGCCTGGTCGGCATCGGACGGTGGCGCGACGCCCGCCTGCACGCGGTTGCGGGTCAGCGTGCGGCTCTGGTCGTAGGCGGCGAGCACGGCGGCGAGCAGTTGCTCCTGCGCTTCGGCGGCGCGCAGGGCAAAGTAGCTCTCGGCCACCAGGGCCTGGAGCGACAGGCCGGCCGCCGCCAGGTCGGCGCTGCTGGCCTGGGCGCTGGCGGCGGCGGCGTCCACCGCGCCGGCGACGCGGCCCCAGAGATCGATTTCCCAGCTGGCCGACAGGCCCAGCGCATGGCTGCTGGCCGCGCTGCCGCCCGGCGCCGCCTGCGCGCGCGTGCTGCTCGCCGACAGGCCGAGCTGCGGCGCGAGCGTTGCGCGCGCGCCGGCCAGTGCCGCCTGCGCCGCCCGCAAACGCGCCGCACTTTGCGCAAGCCCCGGGTTGCCCTGCCGCGCGGCCGCTTGCAGGCGGTCAAGCACCGGGTCGCCGTAGCGCTTCCACCAATCGGCCTGCACCGCCTCGCCCGGCTGCGCGGGGCGCCAGAAGCCGGCGTCGGCGGTGGCGCCCTCCTTCCAGGCGCTGGGCACGGGGGCGGCGGGTGGCGCGGGCGGGGGCGGCGCCGCACAGCCGGCCAGCAGAGCGGCGAGCAGCCAGGGGGCGGCGGAAAGAGAGCGTGTCATGGCGCGTGTCCCAGGAGTGGCGCGGCGTGCACGCCGGCGCGCGCGCGCGGGCTGCGCCGCAGGCGCTCGCGCAGGCGTTCGAGCAGCAGGTACACCACCGGCGTGGTGTAGAGCGTGAGCAGCTGGCTGACCAGCAGGCCGCCGACCACGGCGATGCCCAGCGGCTGGCGCAGTTCGGCGCCGTCGCCCCGGCCCAGGGCCAGGGGCAGCGCGCCGAAGATGGCGGCCAGCGTGGTCATGAGAATGGGGCGCAGGCGCTGCTCGGCCGCGCGGTAGATGGCCTGGGCGGCGCTCGTGTGGCCGCCGCGCTGGCGCGCCAGGGCGAAATCGATCATCAGTATGGCGTTCTTCTTGACGATGCCGATCAGCAGGAACACACCGATCAGCGCAATCAGCGAGAACTCGGTGCCGAACAGCATCAGCGCCAGCAGCGCGCCCACGCCGGCCGACGGCAGCGTCGAGAGGATGGTGATGGGGTGCACCAGGCTCTCGTACAGCACGCCCAGCACCAGGTAGATGGTGACCAGCGCCGCCAGGATCAGCAACGGCTGGCTGGCCAGCGCCTTCTGGAATGCCCCGGCGTTGCCGCCGAAGCTGCCGCGCACCGACACCGGCACGCCCAGGTTGGCGACCGCCTGCTCGATGGCGCCGGTGGCGTCCGACAGCGACACGCCCTGCGCCAGGCCGAAGCTGATGGTGCTGGCCGGCGCGCCGCCTTCGTGGTTCACCGCCAGGGGCGTGACCGTGCTGCGGATCTTGGCGAAGGCCGAGAGCGGCACCTGCTGGCCGGTGCGCGAGACAAAGAAGAACCCGTTCAGGGTGGACGGGTCCTGCAGGAAGCGCGGCTGCGCCTCCATCACCACGCGGTACTGGTTGAGCGGGTTGTAGATGACCCCGACCTGGCGCTGGCCAAAGGCGTCGTTCAGCGTGGCGTCGACCTGCGCCACCGTCAGGCCCAGGCGCGCCAGGGCGTCGCGGTCGATGTCCAGGGTGGTCTGCTCGCCGTGGTCCTGCACGTCGCTGTTGACGTCTTCCAGTTCGGGCAGCGCGGCCAGCGCCTGGCGGATGCGCGGCTCCCAGGCGCGCAGGTCGGCCGCGTCGTCGGCCTGCAAGGTGTAGTCGAAGGAGCCGCTGCTCTGGCGCCCGCCGATGCGGATGTCGCGCTGCGGCACCATGAACAGGCGCGCGCCGGGCTCGTCCTTGAGCTGGGCGCGCAGCCGGGCGATCACCACCTCGGACTTCTCGCCGCGCTTGAGCGTCATGAACATGGCGCCGGAATTGCGCTGCCCGCCACCGGTGAAGCCGGTGACGTTCTCCACCGCCGGGTCTGCCGTGACGATGGCCAGGAAGCGCTGGATGCGCCGCTCCATGGCCTGGTAGGAGCTGGCCTCGTCGGCGCGGATGAAGCCCGAGATGCGCCCGGTGTCCTGCTCGGGCAGGAAACCCTTCTCGATGGTCGTGTAGAGCAGCACGTTGAGCGCGATGACCCCCAGCAGCACGGCCAGCACCAGCGGCTGGTGGCGCAGGCACCAGGCGAGGCTGCGCCGGTAGGCGCGCCGGGCGCGCGCGGCGCGCGCATCCACCCAGCGCCCCAGGCGCGAGGGCGCGCGCGCCGGCCGGGGCTTGAGCAGCAGCGCGCACAGCGCCGGCGTGGTGGTGAGCGAAATCACCAGCGAGATCAGGATGGCGGCCGACATGACGATCGCGAACTCGCGGAAGAACCGCCCCACCACGCCGCCCATGAAGAGGATGGGCACGAACACCGCGACCAGCGAAATGCTCATCGACAGCACCGTGAACGCCATTTCGCGCGAACCGATCAGCGCCGCCTGCAGCGCGCTCTGGCCGCGCTCGATGTGGCGCGCGATGTTCTCCAGCACGGCGATGGCGTCGTCCACCACGAACCCGGTGGCCACGGTGAGCGCCATGAGCGAGAGGTTGTCGAGCGTCAGGCCGGCCAGGTACATGATGCCGAACGCCCCCATGAGCGAAGCCGGCACGGCAACGCTGGGCACCAGCGCCGCGCGCGCGCTGCGCAGGAACAGGAACACCACCATCACCACCAGCGCCACCGCCAGCACCAGCGCACGCTGCACCTCGCGCACCGACGCGCGCAGCGTGGGCGTGCGGTCGGACACCACCTGCACGTCGATGGACTCGGGAATCGACGCCCTGAGCTGCGGCAGCAGCGCGCGCACGCGGTCGGCGGCCTCCAGGATGTTGGCGCCGGGCTGCTTGTAGATCTGCAGCAGGATGGCGGGCTTGCCATTGGCCACGCCGTAGTTGCGCACGTCCTGCACGCCATCGACGACGTCGGCCACGTCGCGCAGCAGCACGGCGTGCCCGTCCGGCTGCCAGCGCAGCACGAGCGGCGCGTAGTCGGCGGCGACGCGTGCCTGGTCGTTGGCGGCGATCTGCCAGTAGTGGTCTTCCTGCTCCACCGCGCCCAGCGGCCGGTGCGCGTTGGCGCTGCCGATGGCGCTGCGCACCTGTTCGAGCGAAATGCCGTTGGCCGCCAGACGCGTGGGGTCGAGCTGCACGCGCACCGCCGGCAGCGCACCGCCGCTCACCGTCGCCTGGCCCACGCCCTCGACCTGCGAGAGCTTCTGCGCCAGCACGGTGGAGGCGGCGTCGTACATCTGCCCGCGCGTGAGCGCGTCCGACGTGAGCGCGAGGATCAGGATGGGCGAGTCCGCCGGGTTGACCTTGCGGTAGCTCGGGTTGCCCGGCATGCCGCTGGGCAGCAGCGTGCGCGCAGCATTGATGGCCGCCTGCACATCGCGCGCCGCGCTGTCCACGGTGCGGCTCAGATCGAACTGCAGCGTGACGCGCGTGCTGCCCTGCGTGGAACGCGAGGTGATCTCGGTCACGCCGGCAATGGCGCCCAGCGCGCGCTCGAGCGGCGTGGCCACCGTGGCGGCCATGGTGTCGGGGCTGGCACCGGGCAGGCTGGCCGAGACCGAGATGGTCGGGTAATCGACCTGCGGCAGCGGCGCGACGGGCAGCAGGAAGTAGGCGACACCGCCGGAGAGGAACAGGGCCAGGGTCAGCAGGAGGGTGGCGACCGGGCGGTGGATGAAGGGGGTGGAGAGGCTCATGGGCTTCTCCAAGAGTTAATTGGGGTAATTGGGGTCAGATTCCAATTAATTGGCTGGCGCGGGCTTTGCTGAGGACGGAGGCCGGGTCTCGCCCCGGCGGGCGACCTTCTTTTCTTGCTCGTGCAAGAAAAGAAGGCAAAAGAAGCACGCCCCTGCTGGCCGCGACCCCTTCGCTGCGCTACGGGGCAACCTGCGTCGGGGCGTTTGCGGGGTGCGCCGCAGAACTCGCTACGCGCCTTCGGCGCTCCGCTCGGACAACTGCGGCGAGTCAGACAACGAAGCATGCGCGCTCCGACGCGCATGCCACCCCGCAAACGCCCCGCCACAGGCGCTTCCAGAAGGGATGGAGATCGACACGGGCCATCGCTGCGCTCGGCCCCGAGAGGCGCAGGCGCTTTGCGCCGCGCAGTGCCCGGCCGAGCGCAGCAATGGCCCGTATCGTGTTTGCCCTTCTGGCCGTGCCGAGAAGCGCAGGGCGCGGGGTGGCGGGTGTGCCGCAGAACGAGCATCGCAGGTTGCCCGTAGCGAAGCGAAGGGACACGGGCAGCAGGGCTCGCCTTTTCTTTGGTGACTTTCTTTTGGCGAAGCAAAAGAAAGTTACTGCGCCGCCGGGCGCACATCCCGGCCTCCGCCCTCTGCAAAGCCAGCGCCAGCCAATGAATTGGAATCTGACCCCAATTAACGCTAAGCATCCCCAGCCCTCCACCGCCCCGCCCACCCTTCGAATGTCAAATAAATCACCGGCGTCGTGAACAGCGTCAGCAACTGGCTGACGATCAGCCCGCCGACCACCGTCACGCCGAGCGGAAAGCGCAGCTCGCTGCCCACGCCGCTGCCCAGCATCATGGGCAGCGCGCCGAACAGCGCCGCCAGCGTCGTCATCAGGATGGGCCGAAAGCGCAGCAGGCAGGCCTCGGTGATGGCGGCGCGGGGCGCGAGGCCCCGCTCGCGCTGGGCGTCGAGGGCGAAGTCGATCATCATGATGGCGTTCTTCTTGACGATGCCGATCAAGAGCACGATGCCGATCACCGCCACGATGTCGAGCGCCGCGCCCGAGAGCTTGAGCGCCAGCAGCGCGCCGACCGCCGCCGAGGGCAGCGTGGAGAGGATCGTCACCGGGTGCACCGTGCTTTCGTAGAGCACGCCGAGCACGATGTACATCGTCACCACCGCCGCCAGGATCAGCAGCAGCGTGGACGACAGCGAGGACTGAAAGGCCAGCGCCGCTCCCTGAAAGCTCGCTTCGACCGCCGCGCCAACCTCGCCGCTGCCGCGCGCCTCCTCCAGCACGGCCTGCACCGCCGCGACGGCGTCGCCCAGCGCCACGCCGGGCGCGGCGTTGAACGACAGCGTGGCCGCCGGCAGCTGGCCGACGTGCTGCACCGCCAAGGGCATGCGCCGCTCCTCGATGCGCGCGAGCGCCGACAGCGGCACCGGCGGAGCGCCCGCCGCGCCGGCCACGGGCACGTAGATGCCGGCCAGCGCCTGC
>MEDL01000221.1 GCA_001724785.1 Acidovorax sp. SCN 68-22
CACGCTGCCCACGCACCAGATTGTCGGCATGGGGGAGGCGTTTCGCATCATCCGGCTCGAAATGGACGAGGTCAACGCCAAGGCGCGGGTGTTGCAGCAGCGCTTGCTCGACGGCCTCAAGGACATCGAACAGGTGTTCATCAACGGCAGCATGGAGCGCCGCGTGCCGCAAAACCTGAACATGAGCTTCAATTTCGTCGAAGGCGAGTCGCTCATCATGGGCATCAAGGGCTTGGCCGTGTCCTCGGGCTCGGCCTGTACCTCGGCCAGCCTGGAGCCGAGCTACGTGCTGCGCGCGCTCGGCCGCAGCGACGAACTGGCGCACAGCAGCCTGCGCATGACCATCGGGCGCTTCACCACCGAGGAAGAAATCGATTACGCCATCGCCACCATCCGCGAAAACGTGGCGCGCCTGCGCGAGCTCAGCCCGCTGTGGGAGATGTACCAGGACGGCGTCGATCTCAGCACCATCCAGTGGTCTGCCCACTGACCGATATTCAAGGAGCACACCATGGCATATTCCGAAAAAGTGATTGACCATTATGAAAACCCGCGCAACGTCGGCTCCTTCGACAAGGGCGACGAGTCGGTCGGCACAGGCATGGTCGGCGCGCCGGCTTGCGGCGACGTGATGAAGCTGCAGATCAAGGTGAATTCGGCCACCGGCGTGATCGAGGACGCGCGCTTCAAGACCTACGGGTGCGGCTCGGCCATCGCCTCGTCGTCGCTGGTGACCGAGTGGGTCAAGGGCAAGACGCTGGACGAGGCCGCTGCCCTCAAGAACAGCGAAATCGCCGAAGAGCTTGCACTGCCGCCGGTGAAGATCCACTGCTCCATCCTGGCCGAGGACGCCATCAAGGCGGCGGTCAGCGACTACAAGTCGCGCCACGCGGCTGCGGCGCCTGCCGATGCCTGAGGACGCGATGGCCATTACCCTGACCGAGGCGGCAGCGCGCCACGTGAGCCGCTACATGGAGCGGCGCGGCAAGGGCCTGGGCGTGCGCCTGGGCGTGAAGACCAGCGGCTGCTCGGGCCTGGCGTACCAGCTCGAATACGTGGACGAGGCTGCGCCGGAAGACGTGGTGTTCGAGAACCACGGCGTCAAGCTGCTCATCGACCCCAAGAGCCTGGCCTACCTGGACGGCACCGAGCTCGATTTCGTGCGCGAAGGCCTGAACGAGGGCTTCAAGTTCAGCAACCCCAACGAACGCGATCGCTGTGGTTGCGGCGAGAGCTTCAGAGTTTGATCAGGACATCCCCCTGAGGCGCTGCGCGCCTTCCCCCTTCTCTTGCAGCGCTGCGCGCTGCGGAAGGGGGACGCCACCGGTGCTGCGGGGAGGCCCTTGCACGGTGGCTGCTGGTGTGGGGCGCGCCAGTTTCAGGCGGCACAGCACTTCACGAACATGAACCTCCAGTCGGACGACTTCGAACTCTTTGGCGTGCCGCGCCGCTTTGCCCAGGACGCGGCGCAGCTGGACGCGCGCTGGAAGGAATTGCAGCGCCAGGCCCATCCCGACCGCTTCGCCGCGCAGGGCGGGGCGGCGCAGCGCGTCGCCATGCAGTGGTCGGTGCGCATCAATGAGGCCTACCGGCGCCTGAAGGACCCGCTGGCGCGCGCCGCCTACCTGTGCGAACTGGGCGGCGCCCCGGTGCGCGCCGAAGACAACACCGCCATGCCGGGCGCCTTCCTGATGCAGCAAATGGAGTGGCGCGAGGCGCTGGACGAAGCCGCCAGCGCGCAGGACGTCGATGCGCTGCGCAGCAGCGTGCGCGCGGCGGAGCAGGAAGCCTTTTCCCGTTGCGCCGAGGCGATCGACGGCCGCGGCGACTTCGCCGCCGCCGCGCGCGAGGTCAGAGCCCTCATGTTTCTTGCGCGATTCGCCGGCAGCGTCGAGCAGCGCGCCGAGCACCTGGGACAATAGCCGCTTGCCCGGCGCGCCCGACAGCGGCGCGGCGGTTCCCCATAAGAACAGGCTCCCATGGCGCTGCTGCAGATTTCCGAACCCGGCCAATCCCCGAACCCCCACCAGCGGCGCATCGCCGTCGGCATCGACCTCGGCACCACGCATTCGCTGGTGGCGGCGGTGCGCAGTGGCGTCGCCGAGTGCCTGCCCGACGCGCAGGGCCGTGTGCTGCTGCCGTCCGTGGTGCGTTACCCGCAGGGTGGCGGCCGGCAGATCGGCTACGAGGCCTTGCCCTTCCTGCAGCAGGACGCGGCCAACACCATTGCCTCGGTCAAGCGCTTCATGGGCCGCAGCCGCAGCGACATCGCGGCGGCCGACAAGCTCCCCTATGCGCTGGAGCATGCGGACGACCTCGAAGCCCTGGGCAACACCGCCGCTGGCATGCTGCGCATCAGCACCGCGCAGGGCGCCAAGTCGCCGGTGGAAGTGAGCGCGGAAATCCTCGCCACGCTGCGCCAGCGCGCCGAGGACAGCTTCGACGAGGAGATATTTGGCGCCGTCATCACCGTGCCGGCGTATTTCGACGACGCCCAGCGCCAAGCCACCAAGGACGCCGCGCGCCTGGCCGGCATCGACGTGCTGCGCCTGATCAACGAACCCACGGCCGCGGCCATTGCCTACGGGCTGGACAACGCCAGCGAAGGCGTGTACGCCGTGTACGACCTGGGAGGCGGCACCTTCGACATCTCCATCCTGCGCCTCGCCAAGGGCGTGTTCGAGGTGCTGGCCACCGGGGGCGATTCCGCACTCGGCGGCGACGATTACGATGCCGCGCTGGCCGACTGGGTGCTCGCGCAGACCGGTGCCACGCTGGCCAACGCCGCCGACAAAGGGGCCGCCCGCGTCGCCGCGCGGCGCTGCAAGGAGGCCTTGAGTACTATCGAAACTGTAGCTTTCGAGGCAGACCTATCAAGCGCTAGAGTCCATTTTGACGTAAAAAAATCGGACTTCGACACCGCAACCGCTCCGCTGACGGCGCGCAGCCTTGCCGTGGTGCGCCGCGTGCTGCGCGACGCCCGGCTTACTCCCGACGAGGTGCTCGGCGTGGTTCTGGTCGGCGGCGCCACGCGCATGCCGCAGGTGCGCCAGGCGGTGGGCGAATTCTTTGGCCGCCCGCCGCTGACCAACCTGAACCCGGACGAAGTCGTCGCCCTTGGCGCCGCCGTCCAGGCGCACCAGTTGGCCGGCAACGCCGGGGCGGACGACTTGCTGCTGCTCGACGTCATCCCGCTCTCGCTCGGCATCGAGACCATGGGCGGGCTGGTCGAGCGCATCATCTCGCGCAACGAAACCATCCCCACCGCCAAGGCGCAGGACTTCACCACCTTCAAGGACGGGCAGACCGCCCTCGCCATCCACGTGGTGCAAGGCGAGCGCGACCTGGTGCAGGATTGCCGCAGCCTGGCGCGCTTCGAGTTGCGCGGCATTCCCCCCATGACGGCGGGCGCGGCGCGCATCCGCGTCACCTTCACCGTGGACGCCGACGGCCTGCTCAGCGTGGACGCGCGCGAACAAACCAGCGGCGCCGTGGCGCGCATCGACGTCAAGCCCTCCTATGGGCTGAGCGACGATGAAATCGCCCGCATGCTCCAGGAAGGCTTCGCCACGGCGCAGCAAGACATGCGCGCCCGCGCGCTGGCCGAGGCGCGGGTCGACGCGGAGCGCCTGCTCGCCGCAACCCGCGGCGCGCTCGCGGCAGACGGCGACCTGCTTGGCGCGGAGGACCGCCAGGCGGTTGACGCTCTGATGGCCGCTCTGGACGCCGCCCGGAACCACGACGACGCCGGCGCCATCGAAGCGGCGACACAGGCGCTCGCCGCGCGCACCGAAGCCTTTGCCGCCGAGCGCATGAACCGCAGCATTCGCGATGCGCTGGCCGGCCGCAACGTCGACACCCTTTGAACCGAGAAGCCCCGCATGCCCGTCATCAAAGTCCTCCCGCACCCCGAATACTGCCCCGCAGGCACCGAAATCACGGCGCCCGCGGGCACCAGCATCTGCGAAGCCTTGCTGGAGAACGACATCAACATCGAACACGCCTGCGACATGAGCTGCGCCTGCACCACCTGCCACGTGATCGTGCGCGCCGGCTACGCCTCGCTCAACGCGGCCGAGGAAGAGGAGGAGGACCTGCTCGACCGCGCCTGGGGACTGGAGCCGCAATCGCGCCTGTCGTGCCAGGCCATCCTGGCGGGCGCCGACGTGACGGTGGAAATCCCCAAGTACTCCATCAACCACGCCAAGGAAAACCACTGATGCAGGGCACCAAGGCAGGGGCGCAGCCATGAGCCGGCAAATCATTCTCGATACCGAAACCACCGGCCTCTCGGCCGACGCCGGCGACCGCATCATTGAAATCGGCTGTGTGGAACTGGTGAACCGCAAGCTCACCGGCAACAACTGCCACTACTACCTGAACCCGGGGCGCGACAGCCACGAGGATGCCCTCAAGGTGCACGGCATCAGCAACGAATTCCTGCGCGACAAGCCGCGTTTCGCGGCGGTAGCGGCGGACTTCCTGGACTACGTGCGCGGCGCTGAAATCATCATCCACAACGCCGCGTTCGACGTGAGCTTCCTGAACAAGGAACTCGAACTCGCCGGCCTGCCGCCCTTCGCCGCGCACGTGGAGGCCATCACCGACACCTTGGCCATGGCCAAGGAGCTCTACCCCGGCAAGCGCAACTCGCTCGACGCGCTGTGCGACCGCCTCGGCGTCGACAACTCCAGCCGCACCCTGCACGGCGCGCTGCTCGACGCCGAACTGCTGGCCGACGTCTACATCAACCTCACGCGCGGACAGGAAGCGCTGCTTATCACCGAAGACAGCGGCGCCGGCGGCATGCTCGACGTCGCGGCTTTCGATCTGCGCACGCTCCACCTGCGCGTGCTGCCCGCGAGCGACGCCGAACTCGCCGCCCACGCAGCCGTGCTGGCCGAAATCGACAAGGCCAGCGGCGGGAAAACTATCTGGAAAATCGCCGAGACTCCCGAAACCTGTGCCATAATAGCGGGCTGATAGCGAACGCCATCAGGGTGATTAGCTCAGCGGTAGAGCACTGCCTTCACACGGCAGGGGTCGCAGGTTCAAACCCTGCATCACCCACCAGATAACCGCAAAAAGGGCCTGCAAAAAATTGCAGGCCCTTTTTTTTCTATCCATTCCTGAAGGCGACATTGGAGACGCGCCACGGGTGTTGCCCGCCTGGGTGACGGCCTGCGCATAAGATGGCGCCTCGCAGGGAGGTCAGCACAATGAGCGCAAACGGCATCGGGGGCGAACCGCGTGTGGCGGTTCTGGTGGATTGCGACA
>MEDL01000222.1 GCA_001724785.1 Acidovorax sp. SCN 68-22
CATAAAGCGTTTGTAGCTATATTTTAGCTAGCAGAAGGCCACCGAGACGGCCTGCGCGGCCGCTCAGAACGGAATGTCGTCGTCCATGTCGTCGAAACCCGAGGCAGCGCGCGGCGCCGCCGGGGCGGGTGCCGGGCGCTGCGGCGGGGCCGCCGGGCGCTGGGGCGGCGCGGCGCGGCGCGGGGCCTGGTCGTAGCCGCCGGCATCGCCGCCGTAGCCGCCGTCGTCGTAGCCACCGCCCTGGGCCCCGCCTCCCCCGCTGGCGCGGCTACCCAGCATCTGCATCTGGTCGGCGCGGATTTCCGTGCTGTACTTTTCCACGCCGGCCTGGTCGGTCCACTTGCGCGTGCGCAGGCTCCCTTCCACGTACACCTGCGAGCCCTTGCGCAGGTACTGGCCGACGATCTCGGCCAGGCGGCCGTTGAACACCACGCGGTGCCATTCGGTGGCTTCGCGCATCTCGCCGGTCTGCTTGTCCTTCCACTTGTCGGTGGTGGCGATGGTGACGTTGGCCACCTGGTCGCCGCTGGGGAAGGTGCGCATTTCGGGGTCGCGGCCCAGGTTGCCGACGATGATGACTTTGTTGACGGATGCCATGAGAAAAATCCTTTGTGCGTCAGCCCGGACTGCAGGGGAGGGGTTCCGGGCCAGATGGGTTTTTGCGCAGCCCCTGCGAGGCCGCTGCTGCGCAGCATAGCGAGCTTGCGCGCCCGTGACGCGCCCGCGGGTGAAAAAAATCAGTGGCCGCCGCGTCCCACGGGCTTGAGCGGCCAGGTCAGAACCAGCCACCCCAAGGCCAGCACCGCCGTGGCGGCAAACAGGCCGCCCGGCCCCGCCCATTTGGCCAGGACGCCGCCGAGCGCGCCGCCGGCAAACAGCCCCAGGGACTGCAGCGTGTTGTACGCGCCCAGGGCCGCGCCCCGCAGGTTGGCCGGCGCCATGCGCGAGACCAGGCTGGGCTGCGTGGCCTCCAGCATGTTGAAGCCGCAGAAAAACACGAACAGCAGCACGCCCAGCCACCAGACCGTGGGCTGCAGGCCGCCCGCTACCAGCACGCCCAGCGCAGCCTGCACCAGCAGGATCAGGGCGATGGACAGCAGCAGCGCCGCGCGCAGGCGCCCGCGGCGCTCCATGGCGAACAGGCCGCCCATGGCAACGACCGACAGCACCAGCGCCGGCAGGTAGACATGCCAGTGCGCGTCCTTGTGCAAACCCGCCTGCACCAGCATGGCGGGCACGGCCACCCACATGGCCATCTGTATGGTGTGCAGGGCGAACACGCCCAGGTTCAGGCGGCGCAGGTCGGCATGGCCCCAGACGTCGGACAGGCGGCCGCGCGGCGCGTCGGCGTGTTGGCGCGTCTCGGGCGGTACCACCCACAGGATCAGCGCCACGCCGCCCAGCGCCAGCACCAGGGTGAGCGTGAACAGTCCCGACAGTCCCACGTAGGCGGTGAGCAGGGGCGCCAGCACCAGGGCAATGGCGAACATCAGGCCGATGCTGATGCCCACCAGCGCCATGGCCTTGGTGCGCACGGTGTCGCGCGTCTGGTCGGCCAGCAGCGCCGTCACGGCCGCGGACACCGCGCCCGCGCCCTGCAGTGCCCGGCCGACGAGCAGGCCCATCACCGAGTCCGCCAGCGCCGCCACCAGGCTGCCCGCGGCAAACACCAGCAGGCCGAGCACGATGACGCGTTTCCTGCCAAAGCGGTCGGATGCGATGCCCAGCGGCAGCTGGAAGAACGCCTGCGTCAGCCCGTAGATGCCCATGGCCAGGCCGACCAGCGCCGGGTCGCTGCCGCCGGTGTACTGGCGCGCCTCCAGCATGAACACCGGCAGCACCAGGAACAGGCCCAGCATGCGCAGCGCGAAGATCAGCGCCAGGCCGATGCTGGAGCGCCGCTCCAAGGCCGTCATGCGGTGGGCGGGGTCGGGTCGGGGTGGGGCAGAGGCGGCGGACTCGGACACGGGGCGGGCCGGCCTGGAGGCGCCGGCGAGGGCTGGACAAGCCGCGATTGTGGCCGATCGGCCCCGAGCGCAGGGGCCAAGCCCCGCCGCCCGCCAGGGCCGGACGCCGCGCGCCGCCGGGCGCCCCCCGGCGCGCGGCGGGCCCTTTCTTTATCATGAAAGGTTTTCCAGCCTCCGCGCGCTGCAGCCCGCGCGCCCACCGTGAACCCTCGCTCCCCCTCCGCGCCCGCCGGCGCACCCGGCCCGGCCGACGCAGGCCGTCCCCTGGCCAGCGTGCTCCTGGCGCAGCAGCGCATCGCCATCCGCGGCGCGCGCACGCACAACCTGAAGAACATCGACCTGGACATCCCGCGCAACCAGCTGGTGGTGGTCACCGGCTTGTCCGGCTCGGGCAAGTCCAGCCTGGCGTTCGACACGCTCTATGCCGAGGGCCAGCGCCGCTATGTGGAGAGCCTTTCGGCCTACGCACGCCAGTTCCTCGGCCGGCTGGACAAGCCCGATGTGGACCTGATCGAGGGCCTCTCGCCCGCGATCTCCATCGAGCAGAAGGCCACCAGCCACAACCCGCGCTCCACCGTGGGCACGGTGACCGAGATCCACGACTACCTGCGCCTGCTGTACGCCCGCGCCGGCACGCCCTACTGCCCCGACCACGGCCTGCCGCTCGCAGCGCAGACGGTGAGCCAGATGGTGGACGCCGTGCTGGCGCTGCCGGAGGATGCGCGCATCATGCTGCTGGCGCCGCTCGCGCGCGGCAAGAAGGGCGAATTCACCGAACTGCTGGCGCAGATGCAGGCGCTGGGCTACGTGCGCTTTCGCATCGACGGCCAGGTGGTCGAGGCGCAGGACCTGCCGGCGCTCAAGAAGACCGAGAAGCACGACATCGACGTCGTCATCGACCGGCTGCGGGTGCGCGGCGACGCCCAGCAGCGCCTGGCCGAAAGCGTGGAGGCCGCCCTGCGCGTGGGCGCCAGCGCCGGCGAGACGCACGGCCGCGTGCTCGCGCTGGAGATGGACAGCGGCACCGAGCACGCCTTCAGCGCCAAGTTCTCCTGCCCGGCGTGCAACTATTCGCTGCCCGAGCTGGAGCCGCGCCTGTTCTCCTTCAACTCGCCCATGGGCGCCTGCCCGGCCTGCGACGGCCTGGGCCACAGCGAGGTGTTCGACCCGGCACGCGTCGTCGCCTTTCCCACGCTCAGCCTGGCCAGCGGCGCCATCAAGGGCTGGGACCGGCGCAACGCCTACTACTTCGCCATGCTGCAAAGCCTGGCCGCCCACTACGGCTTCGACGTGGACACACCGTTCGAGCGCCTGCCGGCGCAGGTGCGCGCGGTGGTGCTGCACGGCTCGGGCGAGGAGCAGATCGCGTTCTCGTATTTCATCGAGAGCGGCGCCTCCAAGGGCAAGCCCGTGCTGCGCCAGCACCCCTTCGAGGGCATCCTGCCGAACATGGAGCGGCGCTACCGCGAGACCGATTCCAGCGCCGTGCGCGAGGACCTGGCGCGCTTTCGCCAGTCGCAGCCCTGTGCCGAATGCCAGGGCACGCGGCTGCGGCGCGAGGCGCGCTTCGTCAAGCTCGGCGAGGGCGCCGAGGCGCGCGCCATCTGGGAGGTGAGCCACGCCACGCTCGCCAGCGCGCACGCCTGGTTCGCCGGGCTGCAGCTCGCCGGCGCCAAGGCCGATATTGCCGACAAGGTGGTGCGCGAGATCGCCACGCGCCTGCAGTTCCTGAACGACGTGGGCCTGAACTACCTGAGCCTGGACCGCAGCGCCGAGACGCTCTCGGGCGGCGAGGCGCAGCGCATCCGCCTGGCCAGCCAGATCGGTTCGGGCCTAACGGGTGTGATGTACGTGCTCGACGAGCCCAGCATCGGCCTGCACCAGCGCGACAACGACCGGCTGATCGCCACGCTGCTGCACCTGCGCGACCTGGGAAACAGCGTCATCGTCGTCGAGCACGACGAAGACATGATGCGCGCGGCCGACCAGATCATCGACCTCGGCCCCGGTGCCGGCGTGCACGGCGGGCGCATCATGGCGCAGGGCCGCTACGAGGAGGTGCGCGCCCAGCCCGAGTCGCTCACCGGCCAGTACCTGGCGGGCACGCGCGCCATCGCCGTGCCGGCGCGGCGCACGCCCTGGCTGCCGGTGGTGGCGCCGGCCGAGCCGGCCGCGCCCAAGGGCAAATCGCGCTTTCCCGTCACTGAAANCGGCCACAACCTGAAGAACGTGAGCGTGGACTTCCCCGTGGGCCTGCTCACCTGCGTGACCGGCGTCTCGGGTTCGGGCAAGAGCACGCTGGTCAACGACACGCTGTACGCCGCCGTGGCGCGCCAGCTCTACCGAGCGCACGAGGAACCGGCGCCGCATGAGGCCATCGAGGGCATCGAGTATTTCGACAAGGTCATCAACGTCGACCAGTCGCCCATCGGCCGCACGCCGCGCAGCAACCCAGCCACCTACACCGGGCTGTTCACGCCGATCCGCGAGCTGATGGCGGAGACGAATCTGGCCAAGGAGCGCGGCTACGGCCCGGGGCGCTTTTCCTTCAACGTGGCGGGCGGGCGCTGCGAGGCCTGCCAGGGCGACGGCGTGGTGAAGGTGGAGATGCACTTCCTGCCCGATGTCTACGTGCCCTGCGACATCTGCCACGGCCAGCGCTACAACCGCGAGACGCTGGACGTGCAGTGGAAGGGCAAGAACATCGCGCAGGTCCTCGACCTCACGGTGGAGGACGCGCACGTGTTCTTCAAGGACGTGCCAACGATCGCGCGCAAGCTCCAGACACTGCTCGACGTGGGCCTGTCCTACATCCGCCTGGGCCAGAGCGCGACCACGCTCTCGGGCGGCGAGGCGCAGCGTGTCAAGCTGGCGCAGGAGCTCTCCAAGCGCGACACCGGGCGCACGCTCTACATCCTCGACGAGCCCACCACCGGCCTGCACTTCGCCGACATCGACCTGCTGCTCAAGGTGCTGCACCAGTTGCGCGATGCGGGCAACACCATCGTCGTCATCGAGCACAACCTCGACGTCATCAAGACGGCCGACTGGCTCATCGACATGGGCCCCGAGGGCGGCGCCGGCGGCGGCAGCGTGGTGGGTGTGGGCACGCCGGAGGAGCTGGCGGCGAATCCGGCCAGCCACACCGGGCACTACCTGCAAAAATATTTGGTCAAATAGGCCTCCAGCGCTTTACTCATAAGGAATTACAGCTATTTTTATAGTAGTGATTGAAGTGCCTTGGCCTTGCTGAATAATGGGCCTGCGCCCCGCCCCTCCCACACGGTACCCGCCATGCACACCATCACGCTGCGTTTCCTCGCCCACTCGCACAGCCCGCGCGCGGGCGGGCGGGTTCCGGGCGGCAAGGTGCTCGACTGGGTGGACGAGGCCGGTGCGGCCTGCGCCGGGGCCTGGGCGCACGGCGACTGCGTAGTGGCCTTCCTCGGCAATGTGCATTTCCTGCGCCCGGTGCACCCGGGCGAACTGGTCGAGGTGCGCGCCCACCTGGCCTTCACCGGCGAGACCAGCATGGGCCTGGCCATCGAGGTCTATACCGGGGCGGTAGGCGCCGAGCTGCACGCCGTGCTGCACTGCGCGGCGGTCTACGTCGCCCTCGACCCGGACGGTGCGCCGCGCGCCGTGGACCGCTTCAGCCCGGAAACGCCGGGCGACATGGCGCTGGCGCAGCGCGTGCAGGCGCAGATCGCCGCCGCGCAGGCAGCGCAGTGAGCGCCGGCGCGGCGCAGCCCGCCGCCCTGGGTCCACGCGACCTGCTGGCCGCGCTGGCCGTGGTCGTGCTCTGGGGGCTCAACTTCATTGCCATGAAATGGGGGCTGGAGAGCTTCAGCCCCTTCGAACTCGGCGCCATGCGCTATGCGGCGGCCAGCCTTCCCATGGTGTTCCTGGTGCGCCCGCCGCGCATCGGCTGGCGCTGGGTGGTGGGCTTCGGGCTGTTCCAGGGCGTCGGCCAGTTCAGCTTCGGCTTTTTCGCGCTCCAGCTGGGCATGACGGCGGCGCTGGCCAGCGTGCTGATGCAGACCCAGGTGTTCTTCACCGCGCTGTTCGGATTTCTGGCCCTCGGTGAACGCCCGAGCCGGCCCTTGCTGATCGGCATGGCGCTCGCGGCCGTGGGGCTGGTGTGCTTCGGCATGAACTTCGTCGGCCCCGAGGCGGGCCGCGCCGGCGGCGCGACGCTGATCGGCATCGCGCTCACGCTCTGCGCGGCGGCATCCTGGTCGGTATCGAACATCGTCGCGCGCCTGGCGCAGCGCGCCGCACCGGGCTACGACCCGCTGGCCTTCGTGGTCTGGTCGTGCCCGGCGCCCATCCTGGCGTTCGCGCTGCTCGTGGCCGTCACCGAGCCGGACGCGGCGCGCTGGCTGCAGGCCGATACCTGGCGCGCCCTGCCAGCGCTCGCCTGGGGCTCGGTGGCCTACCTGGGCTGGGCGGCGACTATCGTCGGCTATGGCCTCTGGACGCGCCTGCTCACGCGCCACCCGGCCAACCGTGTGGCGCCCTTCAGCCTGGGCGTGCCCGTGGTGGGCCTGGCCGCCGGCATGCTGGTGCTGGGCGAAGTGGTCACGGGCTGGCAGTGGGCCGGCACGGCTTTCGTTGTCGCCGCGCTGGGCTGCGTGCTGCTCGGGCCGCGCGCAGCACGGGACTAAGTCAGTGTGGCCCCCACGCTCCGCCGCTGCGCGGGTCGCTGCCCCCCGGGGGGGGCGCTTTTCATCTTGGGGCGGCCCGGCGATGAAAATTGCCCCCACGCTCCGCCGCTGCGCG
>MEDL01000223.1 GCA_001724785.1 Acidovorax sp. SCN 68-22
GAGGGAGTGCTCCGCCTCTCGGTCGAAAGGGTCGCCGTAGGCTTCGTCCTTGGACTGGCCGGCCCTGCGCTTCAGGAACTCCGCAGCCGCCTCGGTTGGCATCGCCATCAACTCCGCCTCTTGAATGAGCGTCTTGTATCCACGCATGGGCGCCTCTACTTTTATGTGCCACTTATTCTATAGAGCCGCGCTAGGCCAGCGCCATTCGCTTGGCCTTCGCGGCGACCATGGCAAACAGATACACAGTGCCTCAACCGCTTGCCCATAAATGAATGTATTGCGGATAGGCGGACTGCTAACCGCTAGGCGGCGGGCAATAGTAAAGACTCACCGGATGTGAGGGGGTAGCAAAGGCAATGCGGGGGTACAAATGGGGGTACAAATTGAAATTTTGAACCCTATAAACAAGCGTTTATGCGGGTTTCAGAGCATCATTCAATAGACGCCAGCCCACCAATTACCAAAGCCCAACCCTTATCGGTTGGGCTTTTTTCTGCCCGGAATGCCAGTGTTGGCGCGGTTCCGGGCTCCTGCCTCTAGAGCGCGCCCTTGCCGGGCCGTCGACTTTCGGCCTCGACATCGCCGGTTTTCTCTCTCCGTTCTCTGTTGACCTCTTGACCGTCCAAGTGCCCAAGTCCACTGTTTTCGCGGGTTTGAGGGCAGGCGGTTGCGGTTTTCGTCTGCTCAGGCGACGGCGACCGAGAACGCAGAACAACAGGCCTGGACGCTCACGCCGCCTGCAACGCCGCGATCAGCGGACACTGCACCTGCCCGCTCGTGGCGCAGCAGCGCTCGACGAGCCCCTGCAGCGCACCCTCAATCCTTTGCAGATCCGCAAGCCGGGCGCGCACGTCTGCTAGCTTGTGCTCGGCCTGTTCGCGGGCCTCGGTGCAGTGCGACCCATCCTCGAGCTTGAGCAAGTCCGCGATCTCGTCGAGGCTGAACCCCAGACGCTGAGCGGACTTGATGAAACGCACGCGCGCCAGATCCGCCTCGCCGTAGCGGCGGATGCCGCCCAGCGGGCGGTCGGGCTCCTGCATCAAACCCTTGCGCTGGTAGAAGCGGATCGTTTCGACGTTGACCCCGGCGGCCTCGGCCAGGACGCCGATGGTCAGGGTTTCGGGTAGTTCGTTCATGGCACTTGACTCCGTACTTAAGTACGGAAGTAAGCTTACGCCATGAAACCAGTTTCCCCAACTGAATCTCGAGCCAGCGGTGGGCGTGGTGCGCTGTTGACCGGCGGTCTGGCCGCCATCCTCGCGTCCACCTGCTGCCTTGGCCCCTTGGTGCTGATCACGCTGGGTGTCTCCGGCGCGTGGATCAGCAACCTGACCCTGCTCGAGCCGTATCAGCCCTTCTTCATCGGTGCGGCGCTCGTGGCACTGTTTTTCGCGTACAGGCGCATCTGGCGACCCGTTGCAGCCTGTGAGCCCGGGCAGCTCTGCGCGCTGCCACAAGTCAACCGCAGCTACAAGGCGTTGTTCTGGATAGTGGTGGCGCTGGTCATCGCTGCGCTCGGATTCCCGCTGATCGCGCACTGGTTCTACTGAAAGGAAACTGCCATGAAAAAACTCGTCGCCCTGGCCGCGTTGGCCGCGATGACCTCGCCCCTCTGGGCTGCCACGCAGAGCGTCACGCTGTCCGTGCCGGGGATGAACTGCGCCACCTGCCCGATCACAGTCAAGAAAGCGCTGACCAAGGTCTCCGGCGTCAGCAAGATCGACGTGAACCTGGATCGACGCGAGGCCAGGGTGACATTCGATGATGCGAAGGCGAATGTAGAGGCCCTCACACGCGCCACCAAGGACGCAGGTTATCCGTCCACCGTAGTAGGAGCCGCCAAGTGACTGCGGTGATCCTGGAATCGACGCTGACCTGTCCCGAGTGCGGCCACGCCAAGACCGAGACGATGCCGACAGACGCCTGCCAGTGGTTCTACGAGTGCGGGCAGTGTCACGCCGTGCTCAAGCCCAAGCCGGGTGACTGCTGCGTGTATTGCTCCTACGGCACCGTGCCGTGCCCGCCGATCCAGGAGCGTGGCAAGGGCAGTTGCTGCGGTAGCTGATCACGCCAGTCGCAGCCGTTCACGCTGCTCATCCCACAGTTGGGGAATGGCACGACGGCTGACGCTTTCCAATGTCACGCCCGCAGCCGCACCGGTTGCGCAGGCTTCAACGACGCTGGGTGCCAACTGCGCCAATCGGGCGATCCGGCTGGCACGACCCAGATCGAAGCCTTCAGCTTCAGCGATCTCAGTGATCGACGCGAAGCGCCCTTCGTCCATCAACCTTTGCCAGTGGTGCGCGAGGCCGAGCGCGCGCATCAAAGGCGTGTCCTGCGTGGTCGCCTTCATCAATCGCTCGCGCCGGGCCTCGTCCTGGAACTCCTGCGGCGCATCCAACGGCGTGATGACCTGCTTCTTCAGGCCCCGGCGCACCAGCGTCCAGGGCAGGAAGGTTTCCATCTGCACGCCGCCAGCGGGCAGCGGCGTCTGGTACGTCACCGGGTCGCCCTTGACCCGTCCGCGATGCTTGAGACTCATGCGTCCTCCTCGAAGCTGGCCATCAGCTCGCGCTGGGCTTGCCAATCCACCATCAGCCGATTGCGCTGGAACCACATCAGCGTCAACCGGCGCGGCTGGCCAAATCATCGAAACCACGCCCTCAAGGCCAAGGCGTTACTATCTGGCTCGGCAAACGGACGCGGGTTCGGTTCCGTGTTCCGCCACCACCACAACGCCCAAAAGGGCGCCCGCTGGAATCAGCGGGCGCCCTTTTTTCTTCTTGCGTCCGAATGGTGCCCATGCCCTGAGTCAAGGTAAATCCCCTGTATCTGTAGTAACGCCCTGTTTTAAAGTGACTGCGGGGTGGCGGCTGCCACTGTCCAGGGAGCATGCCGATGGCTGCGGGTGACCGCGTTGTGCGCACTGTGGGGAAGGACTCGTCGCGGGATGCATCGTGGCGCATCGTGCTGGCCGGGGCTGCGCTGGCGGGTTTCGCTCTGTCGCCTTTCTCCCGTGCATTGGAGGGGTACGAGTTCGATCTGCTCACCAGCCTTACCGCGCCCGCGCCGCCCGACGCGGGGGTCCTGGTGGTTGGCCTGGACGAAGCCAGCCTGGCCGAGCTGGGCCAGGCCCCGCCGCTGCCGCGGCGGTTCCATGCCGAGTTGATCCGGGCGCTGGCCGACGGCGGGGCTGCGGGCCTGGGGGTGGACATGCTGTTTGCCGAGCCGCAGACCGAACGGGACGACGAGGCGCTGCGCCTGGCGCTGCGGGGTCCGCTGCCCGTCGTTCTGGCGGGCGCCACCGTGGCCAACCCGAGTTCCCAGGTGGCCCGGTATGCCCAGCAAATGCCGTCCATCTTCCCGGACGCCGCGCGCGGCGATGTCACCATGCCGCTGGACGCTGATGGAGTTCCCCGGCGCGCTCCCGCCCAGGCGGATGCGATGTGGCGCGTGCTGGCCCAGCAGGGCGGCCGGGCAATCGGGCAACTGCCCGAAGGCGCGTTGCTGCGCTACTACGCGCCCGAACTGCCCCTCGCCTATGCGCACTACACGCAGGCGCTGGAGGCACCGCGCCGGCTGCCGGCCGAGGCGCTGCGCGGCAAGCTGGTGCTGCTGGGGCAGAACACCCCCGTGGGCGGGGTGGACCAGTTCCGTACCCCGTTCACGGTGCTCGGCGCCGGCACGCAATCGGGCGTCTTCCTGCACGCCACGGCCTTGGTCAATGGCCTGCGCGGCGACTGGATCCGGCCCGTGCCCGGGCCGCTCGCCTGGCTCGCCGCCGTGCTGGCGATGGTGGCGGCGGCGGCATTTACCCGGCGCTGGACGGCGCTGCGCGCCCTGGCCGTGCATGGCGCGCTGGGCGTGGGCGCCGTGGTGGCGGGCGCGGCCGGTTTCGTGTACGGCTGGTGGCTGGCGGTGGCGCCCGTGCTGCTGGGGCTTGCCGTGCATTGGAACCTGGGCGCCGCGCACGGCTACTTGCGCGAGCGCGCCCGGCGCCAGCGCCTGCGCGCCGATTTCGCCCGCTACGTACCGCCCGAGGTGGTCGATGCCCTGGTGGCGTCGGACGCCGGCTTGCACGTGCAGGGTGAACGGCGCACCCTGACCTTGCTGTTCGCCGACCTGGCGGGCTTCACCGCCGCGAGCGAATCCCTGCCACCCGAAGCCGTGGCGCGCACGCTCAACCAGTATTTCAGCCGCATGGCGCACTGCGTGCTGAGCCATGGCGGCACCTTGGACAAGTTCATTGGCGATGCGGTCATGGCGTTCTGGAACGCGCCGCTGCCCGATGCCGAACACGCCGGGCGCGCCACCGCCTGCGCGCAGGCCATGCAGGACGAAATGGAGGTGCTGCGCGCACAGTGGCGGGGTACCCCGTTTGCCGATGTGGGCCTGCGCATAGGCGTGCACACCGGCGAGGCCGCCGTGGGCCACATGGGCTCGACGGAGCGCTTCACCTACACCGCCGTGGGCGACGCGGTGAATACGGCGGCGCGGCTGGAGGCGGCGAACAAGGCGCTGGGGACGGACATACTGCTCTCGGGCGCCACCGTCGCGGCCGTGGCGCGCACCCCGCCGCCAGGCAGTGCGCTGCTGTGGCTCGACACCGTGGTGCTCTCGGGCCGCAGCACCGGGATAGACGTGTACACCTTGTGCCACGACCAGGCCCTGGCGGTGTTGGCCGAGACGTTGCGCAGCCATGTCGAGGCCGGCCGCCTGCACGACGCCTTGCAGGGATGCGCGGCCTGGCGCGACCACGCCGCGCAGCACGCCCCACGCTGGGCGGCGCACGCCGACGCGCTGGCAGAACGTTTGCGAGCGGCGCTGGCGCACGCACAGGTGCTGGGGCAGGTGGAACCCATCTCTCTGCCGCCACGCCCCTTGTCCAAATCGTAAAGAGAGGAGACCGCCATGCCACGTATTTTCCTGCGCACTTCCTTCCTGGCGGGCTGCATGCTTGCAGGCGCTCCCGAGGCCTTCGCGCAATGCACGGGCTTCGGTACGGCGCCAGCTGCGGATACGCCGGCCGCCGAAGTGGTCGCCCTGGTCGGCCGGGGCGAAACACGCGCAAGTGGCGCCCCCGCTTGGCAGCCTGCCGCACTGGCGCAGAAGCTGGCGGCGGCGCCGACATGCGCACCTTGGCACTGTCTTCCGCCGCGCTGCTGCTGGCCGATCGCACGCAAATCCGCATGTCGGCCAACGCCGAACTGCGTTTGTGCGATGCGCAAGCCGAGCGCAGCCTGCTGGAACTGATCGCCGGCCGCTTGTGGGCGCGCACCAAGAGGAACCCCGCCAATCTGCAGCTGCAGACCCCGGCGGCGCTCGCCGTGGTGCGCGGCACCGACTGGGACGTGCAGGTCGAGGAGGGGGGGCGCACCACGCTCACGGTGCTTTCCGGCCAGGTCGAATTCTCCAACGCCTACGGCCGGGTGGACCTCGGCCCGGCCGAGCAGGGCACCGCCGTGCCTGGCCAGGCGCCGACCAAGCGGCTGCTGGTCAACCCGCGCGAACGGGTGCAGTGGGTGGCCGCCTACCCGACCGACCCGGTGCATTGGGAGGAATTCCAGCGCCCCGGGCTGGCTGGCCCGCTGGCTGCCGTGCGCGCCGACGTGGAGGCCGGTCGGTGGGCCCGCGCGCGCGAGCGCCTGCTGGTCCTGGACTCAGGGCGCGCAGGCGGCGCCGGGGTGGCGCTCGCGCTGGCCGACCTGGAAGTGGCCGATGGCCAGCTGGACGCGGCCCAGGCCCGGCTCGCAGACGCCTGGAGCGGCACCCAGGACCCGCGCACCGCCGCCCGGCGCGCAGAACTGCTGATGGCGCTCGACCGCAGCGCAGAAGCCCGCGCCTGGCTTGATGCCACCCGCGCCCAGGCACCGGAAGCGACGCCGCTGCTCCTGGCCGACGCCGACTGGCACCGGCTGGAAGGGCGGGGCGAGGCCGCGCTGGCGCTGTACCGCGAGGCGGCAGAGCGTGCCCAGGGTGCCCGTCAGCAGGCGGCGGCCCAGGCCGGCCTTGGCCGGGTGCTGCTGGAACGCGGTGATCTGCACGCTGGCCGCACGGCCCTGGCGCGGGCCGTGGAACTGGCGCCGGGCAACCCCGCCTACCTGGGCGAGCAGGCCACCGCCGCCGCCCAAGCCCTGCGCCTGCCCGAGGCGCACGCCGGGTTCGACGCCGCGCTGTCGCTGGCGGGCGATGACTACGTGAGTCTGGCCGGCGCCGGACTGGCTGCGCTGAAAGGCGGCGATGCAGAAACCGCGCGCACCCACCTCCTCAAGGCCCTGGTGATCGAGCCGCGCTATGCCCCGGCCCATATCTGGCTGGCCGTGGCCGAATACCAGTTGGGTGAGCCCGCCGCCGCCTTCGATGCGCTCGAACGCGCGCGCCGGGCCGATCCCAACGACCCCTTGCCGTGGCAGATCGAATCCATCCTGCGCAACGACGGCGGCGAACCGGTCGCGGCCATCGCCGCGGCGCGCGAGGCGCTGGAGCGGCTTCCGTACCTGAAGTCGCTCAACCCGCTGGCGAGCGACGCCCAGGGTTCGGCGAACCTGGGCAAGGCGCTGGGCGACTTCGGGCTGGAGCACTGGGCGCGGGCCTACGCGCAACAGTCGTACTACCCGCTGTGGGCAGGGAGCCACTTTTTCATGGCGAGCCGCTACGAGAGCGACTACAGCCGCAATTCCGAATTGTTCCAGGGCTACCTGGCCGACCCGCTGGCCATGGGCGCGCCCGAAAGGCGCTACCCGGTGCTACAGGTCGCCGGTTCAGAATGGCTGGGGTCGGCCAGCCTGGGACGCGGACCGGAGCACGACGACGCCGGCCTGCTGGTGCGCCATTCGGGGCTGACACTCGCTGCCGTGCCGCTGGCTTGGCAATTGCAGGGGCAGGCCACGCACCTGGAGCCGCGTGAAGAGGGCATCGGCAACTATGCGCTCACCTCGCCGCTGGTCGGCCTGGGAGTGGGGGTGCGGCCGACGGACCGCCTGAGCCTGCTGCTGCTGCACAACCAGGACACCGCGCGCGTGGCGTACCCACAGGGACTGGACCTCGGAAGCTCCGAAGTCGACGGACCCGCGCGCCAGCGCTGGCGCCGCACCGAGGCAGGCGGCGCGTGGCGCTGGTCGGCCGACGAGCAGACCTGGTTCAAGTGGCACCGGTCCTCGGCTGGGCAGTCCCTGCAACTGCAGAACCGCATCATCGGGCCGCAGGAATCGCGTATCACCGACACCGACCAGAGTGTGCAGTTGCGCCACACCTTGCAGCGCGGTGCGCGGCGCCTCGGCCTGGGTTGGGAGCATTCGCGCACCGGCGCCAGCTCGGCCATCGGCGATGCCGTGTCGGTGTACGACGTAAGCACCCGCGCGCGCTTCGACATGCCCTGGCTGGCCTACGAAGACAGCAGCGGCCCTTGGACCTGGCACGCCCAGGCCTCCTGGCCGCGCCTGCGCGTGGACTGGCTCAACCGCAGTTACGACCCGTCCACTGGCCGGGACGAGCTCGCTCCCCTGCGCGACGGTGGTGTGGTTGCGCGCCGCACCTTGCCGCGCCTGGGGCTGGCCTACCGCTGGGGTCCGGGGCGCGCACTGCACGCGGCCTACATCGAGAGCACCCGGGGCATTGGCGCCAACACCCTCGCGCCCGTGGCGGTCGGCGCCATTCCCATCGACTTCCATTACCAGTTGCCCGGCGCTTTCGCCCGCAAGAGCGCGCTGCAGCTCGACTGGGAGCTCGACGCGCGCAGCTTTGCGCTGCTCGCGCTGTCGCGCCAGGACATCGCCAACCCCACCTACGCATCGGACGGCAGCCTGCTGGTGCCCGTGCAGACGCTGTCGCAGTTCGACCGCGTGCAGGGCCTGGGTCCGCAGGTGCAGACGGCGCAGACCACGCTCGACCCGTACGCCACCGATCCCCGGTTCGAGCGCGGCCGGCTGGTGCAGGCCACGGCCGCATACAACCGGGTGCTGGCGCCGCGCTGGTCCGGCACGGCGGGCTACACCTGGGCGCAGTCGCGCAACACCGGGGCCATGTACCCGGGGAATGCGCTGCCCGGATTTGCCCGCCACACCCTGGTGCTGACCAGCGTGTGGAAGCACGGCGGGCGCGATTTCTCCTCGGCATCGCTGGTCTACCGCAGCGAGCGCTTCGAGGACGAAGCCAATCGGCGCGTGCAAGCGCCCGGCTGGACGCTGACGCTGATGCATTCGCTGGATTCGGCCGACCGGCGCTGGTCGTTCCTGGTCTGGGCGCAGACGCCGCTGGACGGCCGGGTCGATCCGTCGTTCTGGCTTCGCGTACGCTACCGCTATTGATTTTTGAGGCATTTTAGGCCTCCAGCGCTTATTCCGTAAGCACTTATAGCTATCGTTCGAGGAGCGTTTCGGCGCAGGCGGCCGCCGCCGCCAGCGCCCCGAGCGACGCGCCGCCCCTTGCCCTCAGCGCAGCGCCTTCACCTGCTCGGCCGTCACCTGCTTGGCCTGGTTGCCCCAGGAGCTGCGTTCGTGGTTGACGATGTCGGCCACGTCGGCGTCGCTCAGTTGCTCGGCGAATGGCGGCATCGGGCTGGGGTAGGACACCCCGTCGATCACCTTGCCGCTCACCCCGTGCAGGATGGCGCGGATGTGTGTGCCCGGGTCGGCGTCGATCACCGCCGGGTTCTTCACCAGCGGCGGGAAGGCGCCGGGCAGGCCCGCCCCGTTGGCCTGGTGGCAGGCGGCGCAGGTGTTGGTGTAGAGCTGCGCGGCGCGCTCGGCGTCGAACTTGTACGGCCCTGCGGCCGCTGCCGGGGCGTGCGCCGGGGCGCTGGCGGCGCCGTGGCCCTCGATCTTGCTGATGTTCGGCTTGCCCAGTTCCTGGCCGGGTTTGCGAATGTCCAGCACGCCGGCCGCGCCCTTGTCCAGGTGCGCGAAGGCATGGTCGACGAAGACGTATTCGCCCGCATCCGGAATCACCAGGTCGAACACCGTGCCCTCGCCCGGTGCCACGGTGTAGGTGGAGACGTGGCTGCGTGCGTGCTTCGGATCGCCGTCCGTGTAGACCTTGTCGAAGATGGCGCCGACGACGTGGAACGCGCTCCACAGGCTGGGCCCGGCATTGACGACGTGCAGGCGCACGCGCTGGCCCGGCTCGGCCGTCAGCGGGTGGTCCTTGTACTGGAAGGCCACGCCGTTGAAGGCGACGATGTCGGGCTGCATCTTCTGCATCTTGCCGAAGTCCGGCCCCATCAGGTTGCCCGAGATCTGCTGCGTGTACCACTCGCTTTGCACCAGCACGTATTCCTTGTCGGCCTTGGGGCGCGGGTCGTCCGCCGGGTCGACGACGATCGCGCCGTACATGCCGTTGGCCATGTGCAGCAGGATGGGCGGCGTGCCGCAGTGGTAGACGAAGACGCCCGGCACCTTGGCTTCGAAGGTGAACTCGATCTGCTCGCCGGGGTTGATGTCGGCGAAGCTGGTGTTGGGCGGCGTGAGTGCCGAGTGGAAGTCGATCGAGTGGTGCATCGTCGCCTTGTTGCGCAGGATGACCTTCACCATCTGCCCCTGCTTGACGTGCACGATCGGGCCGGGCACCGTGCCGCCGAAGGGCCAGGCCTTGTACTTCACGCCGCTGGCGATTTCCACGTCCTTGTCGGTGATGTCGATCACCAGCGGCACTTCCTTGCCCTCGGTGAGCGGCGGCAGCGTGGCGTCGTAGGCCTGCTTCACCGGCTCCTTGCTCATCAACTGCAGCGGCGAGACGGCGGCGGCGGCGGCGGCGGGCGTCGGCGCCTTGACGTTCAGGCTGCTGGTGAGGCCCGCCACGAGGAAGAACACCACGGCCGCGACGCCCAGCAGGATGCCGGTCTGCGCCCACCAGGCCACACGCGGCGCGTCCGAGAGACGCCGTTCGCGCCATTCGGCCACCCAGCTCCAGGCGGGCCATTTCGCTTCGATGAAGTAGTCCAGGCTGTACGGGCTGGTGCCCGTGCGGTGGTTGATGGCGATCAGCACGGCGAAGATCAGCACGTAGGTCAGCGCCACGCCGCTGTTGGACGCGCCGATGGTGTAGGGCCCGCCAAAGCCGCCGGCGGTGCTCCAGATCAGCAGGCTGTAGAGCGCACCGATCACGTACACCGTGCGGCGCGCGAAGCCGAACAGCAGCGCCAGCGCCAGCGCCGTGGTGGCTAGCCGCGTCAGCCATAGGAACAGCGTGGACTGCGGCTCCACCAGCGCGATCCAGGCGTTGAACCACCAGGCCGACCAGGCCGGCTGCCCTTCGGCCGCGTTGCGCAGGTAGCCCGCGTAGTTGGCGGCGAAGCTGGGCGTCCAGGTGAACGCGGCGTTGACGATCCAGATGATGCCGAAGGCCACGCGCAGTGCCGCGCTGCCGAGGGGCGCCCAGGTGTTGGGGGGTATGCGGGTTTCTTGCTGTGGGGTCACGACGATCCGCTCCTGCATGTTGAGGCCGGGGCGCGCCGGTTGGCGGCCTGTGGCATGGACGAACCGCGCTCAGTGCCATGCGCGGTTGCCGCAGGGGCAGTCTACGGGGGGGTCGTGTGGGCCGCGCGGACCGCGACCTATGTCTGCAAGACTACAAGGGTTTTAGGCCTCTCGCGCTTGTCCAGCATGGCTTTTTAGCTATACAAAAAAAGCTATTGGCGGAGCAGTTCCAGGGCCTGCGCCACATCGGCCAGGGCGACGCCCGCTGCGGGTTGCAACTGGGGTGCCAGGGCGTTGAGCGCGGCCGGATCGTGCCGCAACTGTCCGATGGCGGCGCCGGCGTCCTTGGGCGCGTCGAACGCCTGGCTTTGCAGCAGCAAGCGGCCGTCGGCGGCCAGCAGCTTGAAGTAGAACTTGCCGTCGTTCTCGCGGTACTGCTTGAAGCTGGGGAGCTGCGCCTTGGCCGACTTGGCGGCCTTTTGCGGGGCGGCGGCCTGCACCAGGCTGCGCAGGCCCACGGCGGCGCGCAGCTCGCGCAGGAAGGGCGTGGCCACCTGGCGCGCGCGCTCGGCGCCGGCCAGCAGCGTGGCTTCGATGCGCGCGGGGTTGTTGATCAGTGCCTCGTACTGCTCGCGCATCGGTGCGACCACCTGGTCCACGCGTTCGAACAGCACCTGCTTGGCGTCGCCCCAGGCGATGCCTTCCGCGTACGCCTTGCGCAGGGCGGTGGTTTCGTCCTCGGTGGCGAAGGCCTGGTAGATCTGGAACAGGGCCGAGCCTTCGGTCTCCTTGGGCTCGCCGGGCGCGCGCGAGTCGGTCAGGATGCCGCCGATAAGTTTCTTCAACTGTTCGCGGCTGGAGAACAGCGGGATGGTGTTGTCGTAGCTCTTGCTCATCTTGCGGCCGTCCAGGCCGGGCAGGGTGGCCACGTTGT